>DASXNO010000115.1:0-6707 GCA_036495025.1 Actinomycetota bacterium
CCGTGACGTCGGCGTGCCGGGGATCTTCGAGCGCGCCGAGGATGCGGTTGATCCGGCCATCGCCGACGAGGGCCTGCTCCAGGGCCCGGTTCGTCTCCCGGCCCTGCGCATCGAAGGCGGTCGGAGCGTCGAGGGGGATCATCAGGGCCACGCCGAGGGGGTGGGCGACACCCTGCGGCTCCGTGAAGTACAGCAGGTTGGTGTCGACCGGCCTGGCCGTGAAGCCGCCGGCCCCCGCGGTGAAGCGGATGGGGTAGGCGCGGTCGTCGGCGCCCGTCTTGAAGAACGTGATCGACGAGAGGGGTGCCTGGTGGTCGAACTGGACGTCGCGGCTCTCGCCGGGAGCGAGGTCCGGCAGGGAGAGGTACTCGGTGTCGGACCAGACGGTCTGGCCGGTCCGCCCCTCGAACTCGTTCTCCAGGTCGGTGCGGTGCCGGGGGCCGGCGAAGACCTCGACGTGGATCTGCAATCCTGACAGCGGCAGGCGCACGGACCCGTGATTCGTCAGGCGCATCGTCGCGGTCAGGTCGTTGGTGGGCCCGAGCCAGGGCCGGAAGTCGGTGAGCTCGGCGGTCAGGACGGGTTCGGCCGCGACGGCAGGACGGGCTGGAGCGCCCAGGAGGATCAGCGTGGCGATCAGGGTACAGACCGCGGCGAACCGCATCTTCTGGAGAATATCCCCGGCGCCTGCCGTCAAGCCGTAGGGCTCACAGGCGGCGCTACACTTTGGCCCATGGGCGACCAGGCGCGCTGCACCGTCCGGTTCGGGGGCCCCGGGTCCGGTCTGGAGTCCACCGAGCAGTCCGTGGGGAGCGCGCATCTCGAAACGGAGACGCTCGCCTTCCGCGGGGGGTTCCGCCTGGCGATCCCATTCAAGGAAATCTCCGCCATATCGGCCACCGACGGCTGGATGACCGTGACCTTCCCCGGCGGCGTCGCCTCGTTCGAGCTCGGAGCCAGGGCGCCCAGGTGGCTGAAGGCGATCACGCACCCCAAGCCGGTGATCGACAAGATCGGCGTCAAGCCGGGCATGCGAGTCGCCCTCGTCGATGTCGACGACGGCAAGTTCCGGGCGCAGCTCGCCGAGCGGGCGGAGATCGTCGAGGGGATGCCGAGCGACGTCGACCTGATCTTCCTCGCCGCCCCCGAGCCGGCCGCCCTTGCGAAGCTGGCCACGCTCCGCCGCCACCTGAGGCCAGACGGCGCCCTCTGGGTGCTGCGGCCTAAGGGCAGCCCCGACATCACCGAGATGGAGGTGCTGAACGCCGGGCGGGCGGCGGGCCTCGTCGACACCAAGGTGGTGGCCTTCTCGGCGACGCTGACGGCCGAGAAGTTCGTCATCCCGGTCGCGCAACGCGTTCATCCGGCGCCTTGAACGGCGCCTCGGAACCGGCCGGCCGCGTGGGCCCCTCGGTGGGAGGACGGTACGGACTCCTGGGGTCCGGGGAGTTCCTTCCCTGGGCGGAGCCGGTGGACCGGTGGCTGGCCTCGAGTGACGATGGGCGCGGGGGCCGGGTGCTGGTCGTCCCCACGGCGTCGGCTCCCGAGGGGGACGACGTCTTCTGGCGGTGGGGGTCGATGGGGCTCGAGCATTACCGGAAGCTGGGCCTGGCGCCGGCGGTCGTGGAGCTGAAGGTCCGTGAGGACGCCTTCCGGCCCGAGGTGGTGGCGCAGGTGGCGGGGGCCTCCCTGATCTTCTTCTCCGGTGGCAACCCCGCCTACCTTGCCCGGACGCTCCGGGAGACACCCTTCTGGGAGGCGGTGGGCGCTGCGATCGAGGACGGCTGTGCCCTGGCGGGGTCGAGCGCCGGGATCGCCTATCTCGGCATGGTGACCTTCGACCCGGCTGCCGCCGCCAACGGAGCCCCTCCCGAGCGACTGTGGGTGCCTGCACTGGGATGGTTCAAGGCTCTCTTCGGTCCCCACTGGGACGCCGTCGAGCGGTGGCGCCCCGGCGCCCACGCCATGTTGCTCGCCGGGGTTCCGGATGACTGCGCGTTCCTCGGGATCGACGAGGACACGGCAGTCGTCGGCGACGGGACGCACTGGGAGGTCCGGGGCCGGGGGACGGCCACCGTGCAGCCGGCGGGGGCCGACCCCTTCGCCGTCAAGGCCGGCGAGCGTTTCGACCTGGCGCTGCGGCCCTGAACCTTCTCGTTGCTCTGATGTACCGAAACGGTAGCCGGGAGCAACGGGATGGTCAGGCCTCCGGCGCGATGACCTCCACCTCGTTGCCCTCGGGGTCGTCGACGTAGAAGGTCCGCACGGCCTTGAGCACCGGGTGGATGCCCTGGCGGACCTCCAGCCCGGCCGCCTGGCAGCGGGCCTCGAGGTCGTCGTAGGCGTCCGGCTCGACGGCGAACGCCATGTGGTGCAGGACCCGCTCCGGCTTGGGGGCCGGGAACCTGCCCCCGGGCTCGGGGTGCGGCATCAGGACGATCATCTCCGGGATGCCGCCCGGGCCGATCCCTGCGGAGAGGAAAAGCTTGGGGAAGTCGGGGGGTGAGATGACCTCGAGGCCGAAGAGGTCCCGGTAGAAGGCGAGCGACCTGTCCATGTCGTGGGTCCAGAGCACGATCTCGGCCAGCCCCGCCACGGACCTCACGCTGCGACCACCTGCCGTACCGCCGAGAGGTTGTCGTCGCTGGCGTGGATGTCGATCGAGCAGCCCGGGGCAAGGATCACGCCGCGGCCGTCGGTGCCCTCCAGGGCGGCCCTGCCCTCGGCGATGATCTCCGCCGGCGTGCCCTTGACGAGGGTGGTCTTCTGGCCCAGGCCGCCCATCGCCGCCATGCCGGTGCGGTCCCGGCCCTCGGCCAGCGTAGGGTTGCCGGGGTCGTGCACGGACCAGCTGACCGCCTGGAGCCCGAGCGCCTTGGCGATGTCGAAGTGCAGGCGCGCCCCGCAGAGGTGGGCGACGTTGAACCAGGCGTCCGCCGGCAGCAGCTCGATGACCGAGAGGTCATGGCCGAGGGCAAGGCGGCGGTAGGCCCCCTCGGACATCAGGTCGGCCGAGGCGTAGCCGGAGATGGCGAAGAAGACGCCCGCCCCCCCGGCCTCGACCGACGCCGTCGAGAAGCTGGCGAGGCCGCGGGCGATGCGTGCGAGGGCCGGCCCGACGAGGTCGGGATGGTCGAGGAGCATCCTCACCACCCCCGGGGGATCCTTGCCGATGAGGTGGCCGGCTACGGTGAGCGGCGAGAAGACCGTCTGGATGACCGGGGTCTTGTCGCCCAGTTCCGCAACGGTCAGGCGCAGGGCCTCCACCTGGTCGGCGAACGCCGGATGCGAGGCGTCGACCTCGGGGAGCTTCGCCCAGTCCTCGACGGTCTCGACCCCGGGACGGACGAGGGTTGGGTGCTGCTCGCCGTCGGCGGAGGGCTCGTACTCGGACCCGTACGCCTCGGCGAAGAAGGTGGCCCGGGGCTGGAGTTTCACGAAGTCGAGCCGGTAGCGGCGGGCTCGCCGAACCGTGATGTCGGCAAGCGCCTTGGGACTCCACTCCTCCTTGAAGGTGTGGCCCCACAGCGTGAAGGGCGGCCGGTCCGGCTTCTCGAGGGCGATCGCGGTCTTCAGGCGCGTCACTGAGTCCATGCCGGCAGTCTACCCATGGCCCGTGAGAAAGCGCCCATCGGGCCGGGCCCCGCCCGCAGCGGGGACCGCGATACGATTTCGGGATGGTTTCCACAGACCCCAACGCTTCCTTCAAC
Source organism: Actinomycetota bacterium (assembly GCA_036495025.1). Lineage (GTDB taxonomy): Bacteria > Actinomycetota > CADDZG01 > JAHWKV01 > JAOPZY01 > JAOPZY01. The sequence goes on from DASXNO010000115.1 coordinate 3,711, forward strand.
CGGCCACCCGAGCGCCCGGGCGGGCTCCGGCGCCTGGTCCACCGGGTGACGGCCGCCGGCTTCGGGGACGCAACGGAGCTCCGGGCAGGGACGCTGACCGCGTCGAGGCCCGAGCTCGAGGCCCTGATGGCCGACCCGGCCCTCGCCTCGGTGCGGTTCAGCTGGGTGTCGCCCGGCGACAGCGCCCGCATCGTCAAGGTCCTCGACGCCGTCGAGCCGAGATCGAAGGGGCCGGGCGGCGGGGCCTTCCCCGGCTTCGTCTCGCCGGCCAGGATCCAGGGCCGGGGGGAGACCCATGTGCTGCGCGGCGCCGCCGTCGTGGCCGCCGGGTTCCTGCCGCGCGCCCAGGAGGCGCTGATCGAGATGTCGGGGCCGGCCGCCGAGCTGTCGCCGCTGGGTCTCACCCACAACCTCGTCGTCGAGTTCGAGCCCGCCGAGGGGGCTGCGTGGGAGAACGTCGACGCCGCCCTGCGGCGGGGGATGCTGCGGGTGGCGGCCCGCCTCGCCGACGCCGCGGCCGGTGCCCCGCCGGACGAGGTCGAGGAGCTGTGGACGCCCGGCCCCCGCAGCGGCCAGGGCCCCCTGCCGAGGATCGGGGTGATCACCAACCTCCAGACCCAGGGGGCCTTCAAGGACGTCTTCCTGTACGGCCGGAGTCTGGCGGGGTCGCCACCGGTCGCGATCGACGTCTGCGAGATCGAGGACGGGGCGATCGTCAGCGGCCAGTACGGGCACCCGGCCCTCCGCAACCCGACCTACCTCCACCAGAACAACCCGGTCGTCTCGGCCCTTCGGGCCGCCGATAGCGACACGCTCGAGTTCGCCGGGCTGATCCTCTCGCCGGAGCCCGTGGACCAGGGGGCGAAGGAGCTGACCGCCGCCCACACCGCCCGGCTGTGTGCCGCCCTCGGCTGGGACGGCGCCATCATCACCAAGGAGGGCGGGGGTAACGCCGACTCGGACAACTCGCTGAAGATGGACGCCCTCGAAGAGGTCGGCATCCTTGGGGTCGGCCTCTTCTCGGAGATGTCCGGCCCGGACGGGACGGCGCCGCCGCTCGTCTCACCGCCCTCGACCGCCACCGCCATGGTCTCGACGGGCAACTACGACGAGCGGGTCCAGCTCCCGGCGGTGCAGCGGGCCTACGGGGCCGAGCGCTTCGCCCTGCTCGACGTCGAGGCCTCCGCCGCGATGGACGTGCCGACCGCCGTCATCGTCGCAGCACTGAGCCCGCTCGGATGGGGAAGACTGACGGCATCGGGAGCGGACATGGTGAGCGTATGAGAGTCGTCCACTACATCAACCAGTTCTTTGCGGGCATCGGCGGGGAGGACAAGGCGTCGACGCCGCCGGGGTCGCGCGACGGGGCCGTCGGGCCGGGACGCAGGCTGGCAGCCGCCCTTGCGGCCGAGGGCCACGAACTGGTCGCCACCGTGTACTGCGGCGACGACTACGCGGCCTCCGCACGCAGCGCCGCCACCGAGATCCTCGACCTTGCGAGGGAGGCCGGCGCCGAGCTGCTCGTCGCCGGCCCCGCCTTCGGGAGCGGCCGCTACGGCATCGCCTGCGCCCGGGTGGCGGCGGCGGCCTCCGCGGCCGGCATCCCCGCGCTCGCGGCGATGGACCCGTCGAACCCGGGGCTGCCCGAGGTGGCACCGGCCATCGCCGTCAACTCCGGCGAGGCGGCCCGGCACATGGCCGAGGCGCTCGGCCGGATGGCCGCCGCCGCGGCGGTGCTGGCCAGGGGCGAGACGCCCGGCGAGGCGGAGGGCGTCATCAGCGGTGCGCAGGCCGGAGCTCGCCGCAACACCGTCTCGCCCCACACGGCGGCACAGCGTGCGGTCCTGCTCGCACTCTTGCGGCTGGCCGGCGGCAAGCAGACCGAGATCAAGCTCCCCGACTTCGGCCACGTGGCGCCCGCGGCGCCCATCGCCGATCCCCGGGAGGCGCTGGTGGCGATCCTCACCGAGGGGGCGCTGGTCCCCGCCGGCAACCCCGACCGCCTCGAGTCCGCCCGCGCCAAGCACTGGTACCGCTACCCGCTGAGCGGCCGGGACACCATGGCGGCCGGCGAGTTCCAGTCGGTCCACGGCGGGTTCTCGACCGTCGTCGCCAACGCCGACCCCAACCGCCTCCTGCCGCTGGACGTCGCCCGGGAGATGGAGGCGTCCGGAGAGATCAAGGCCCTGTATCCCGAGTACCTGGTGACGGCCGGCAACGGGACCGCGGTCGCCGACGCGACCCATTTCGGTGTCGAGTGGGCGGCGGAGCTGCGCCGGGCGGGCGTGCAGGCTGCGATCCTGACCGCGACGTGAGGGACCGGCACGCGTTGCGGGTCAACGCTTGCGAAGGAGTTGGAGCGGGCCGGGATCCCGACCGCGCTGCTCGTGAACCTCGTGCCGATCGCGGCGAGGGTCGGTGCGCCGCGCATCGTGCCGACACGGGGGATCCCCTTCCCCGCCGGGGACCCCAGCCTCGACCCGGCGGCCGAGCGGGCCTGGCGCCGCCGGCTGCTGGAGACCGCCCTCGTCGCGGTCTCGACCGAGGTCCACAAGCCGACGGTCTTCGACCCGGCCGTGGTGCCGGTGTCGCCGGCTTGAGGACGAGGCGCTCGTGAGCCGTCCCGTCGTGAGCCATGCCGCCCAGGTGCTGGCGCATGTTCCCGGCCTTGCCCGCCACGGCTCGAAGCCCAGCCGGGAGCTGCCAAGGAGTGCCGAGGTGCTGGACCAGTTCCTCGGATCGCTGCGCAGTTTCGACGACGCGGTCGCCTACCTGCCCCATCAGGCCTATATCGGCGCCATCCATCCCCGGGAGCTGCCGGCCCGTCCCTGGGTGGGAGCGAGCCCTGCGGCGAGCCGGCACACCCCCGGCGGCGAGATCATGCCCGAGGAGGAGTTCCTCGGGCTGCTGGCCTGCCTCGACCAGTTCGGCCTCGTCACCCTCGACCACGAGGTGGCCGACCTCGCCGCTGCCGCCCTCGGCCGGCATCCCCTTGCC
>DASXNO010000116.1:0-22603 GCA_036495025.1 Actinomycetota bacterium
GCCGTCTGCGGCATGCTGCCCGACGGCCGGTTCCTGATCGGGGACCTGGCGTCGGCCAGCTGCGCCACCTACGACCCGGACACCGATCGCTGGTCGACCACCTCGATGCGCGCAGGCCGCTCGGGCAACTCCCGCCGCAGCCCCAGCCCCGCCTCGGTCATCGTCGTCAGGATGAGCAACTAACGTGCACCATCGCCTGGAGGACCACCTCGCACGATCCGTCCACATGTGCGCTCGGGACGGTTGGGGGCCGTTCACGCTTCGCAGCGACACACCTCCCGAGCCGAATCTCGTCCGGGGACGCCTCCACCGCCTGCGGGACTCGCATCGCCAGGCAGGGGGCCGGCCGGACATCCTGCTCCGCAAGCCGCGCCGTTGGCTGGAGGAGCGCAACCCCCGGCACTGCCCCTGAGGAACCCGGGAGGGTCGGGGGAACCCACCCCGGAAACACCCCCGTCAAAGGCCCAGGTACGCAAGGCGGACCTCGGGGTGGCCAAGCAGCTCCTTCCCGGTGCCGGTCAGCGTCGTGGTGCCCGACTCCATGACGTAGGCACGGTCCGCCCTGGCCAGCGCCTGGAGGGCGTTCTGCTCGACCAGCAGGACCGACGTGGCCTCGGAGCGGATGCCCTCGATGATCTCGAAGACCTGGTCGACGAGCTTCGGCGCCAGGCCGAGGGACGGCTCGTCGAGGAGGAGCAGGCGGGGAGCGGCGAGGAGGCCCCGGGCAAGGGCCAGGATCTGTTGCTCGCCTCTGGACAGGTTGCCCGCCAGTTCGTCCCGGCGCTCGGCCAGGATCGGGAAGCGGTGCAGCGTCTCGCCGATCTGGCGGCCAACCGCGATGCGGTCCTTCCGGAGCCAGGCGCCGAGGTCGAGGTTCTCCCGGACCGTCATCCGTGCGAAGACCTCCCGACCCTCGGGCACCTGCACCAGGCCCGCCGCGACGATGTCGCGGGGCCGCATCCCGGCGAGGCTTCGTCCGCCGTAGAGGGCCGTCCCGGCCGCGGGCCGGACCAGCCCGCTCAGGCAGGACAGCAGCGTGGACTTCCCGGCACCGTTGGCGCCGACGACCGCAACGATCTCCCCCGCCTCGATGCTCAGGGAGGCATCCCGCACCGCTTCGATGGCGCCGTAGGACACGGCGAGATGCGAGACCTCCAGCAGGGCCACTCAGCGCACCTCGCTCGCCCCGGACTTGCCGAGATACGCCTCGGCCACCACGGGGTCCTCCAACACTGCGGCCGGGGGCCCATCCGCAATCTTCCTGCCGTAGTTCAGCACCACCACGCGGGCGCAGACCTCCACGACCAGGCGGAGATGGTGCTCGACGAGGAGCATCGTCAGCCCTTCGGCGTTGAGCTCGCGGAACAGCGCCGAGAGCTTCGCCACCTCGGCGGGGTTCATCCCGGCAACCGGTTCGTCGAGCAGGAGCATCCGGGGCCGCACGGCCAGTGCCCGGGCGATCTCGAGCCGCCGTTGCTGGCCGTAGGCGAGGGCGGAGGCCGGGCGGTCCTCGACCCCGGTGAGCCCGACGCGCTCGAGGAGCTCCCGGGCCTCCCCCGCCCGCTCCCGCGCCGAGGCGCGGGCCGCCGGCAGGCCGAGCAGCCTCCCCAGGTCGCCGCCCCGGGTGCGGCCGTGCATGCCGACCACGACGTTGTCCAGGACGTTCAGGGCCGCGAACAGCCTGACCCGCTGGAACGTTCGGGCAAGCCCTGCCTCTGCCAGCCGGTGAGGCCGCCAGCCCGCCACGGGCGAGCCGGCGAAGGCGATCGTCCCGTGGTCGGGACGCTGGAACCCGCTGACGAGGTCGATCAGGGTGGTCTTGCCGGAGCCGTTCGGACCGATCAGGCCGACAAGCTCCCCCTCCCGCACCGCGAGGTCGATGCCGTCCACCGCCCTGACGCCCCCGAAATGCCGCGTGACGGCGGCGAGTTCGAGCATCACAGCTTCACGCGCCGCACAACGCGACGGATGCCCACCTGGCCCCCGAGCAGGCCCTGGGGCCGGAAGATCACGAGGGCGATCAGGATGACCCCGTACAGCGCGTCCCGGTAGCTCTGCGCGAAGCGGATCACCTCGGGCAGGGCCGTGAGGATCGTGGAGCCAACCACGGGACCGGCCACGCGTCCGATCCCGCCGAGGGTGGCGAAGACGAGGACCCCCACCACGCGCTGGAAGGTGTACAGCGAGGTGTCGATGAAGAAGTTGATGTGGGCCTCCAGCGCACCGGCGTAGCCGGCGAGGACGGCGCCGAGTACGAAGGCGATCATCCGGTACCGGGCCACGTCGATGCCCTGGGCCTCCGCCGCCAGCGCATCCTCCCGGACCGCATCCCACGCCTTCCCGAGGCGCGTCCCGGCCAGTCGCCACAGGACGTAGGCGACGGCGACCAGCGAGAGGTAGGCGGGGAGGAGGGAGGAGCTGGCGTCCGGCACGGTCAGCCCGCGGCCCTCGCCGGTGATGGGAATGTTGAGGATGGCCCCGACGACCACCTGACCGAAGCCGATGGTCGCGATCGCCAGGAAGATGCCCTGCAGGCGCAGCACCGGGACGCCGATCGGGATGGCGAGCAGGCCGGCGGCCAGGGCTCCGGCCAGCACGGCCACGGGCAGCGGAACGTGCCCGTTGACGTGCAGCAGCACCGAGACGTAGGCCCCCACCGCCATGAAGCCCACGTTGGCGAGCGTGAGCATGCCCGCCCTCAGCGTGATGTACATCGACAGCGTGAGGAGGGCGTTGATGCCGAGCTGGGCCAGGAGGAGCTGGTGGGCCCGGTAGAAGCCGAGCGGGTCGCTGAGGAGCTGGGTGAAGAACTGCACCTCAGACCTGCCGGGCGACGCTGCGCCCCCGGAGGATGCCGCCCGGGAACGCCACGAGCGCGAGGAACAGCACGACAAACGCCACGCCGCCCGACACGTTGGACCCGAGGAAGACCAGGGCGGCCACCTCGGCGAGGCCGAGGAGGTAGCCGGCCACCACGGCCCCCCGGATCGACCCCATCCCCCCGAGCACGATGACGGCGAGGCCCTTCAGCTCGATCTGGTCACGGCCCATGAACGGGTTGATGTCGTGCTGGGACAGCCCGTAGAGGATCCCGGCGACGGCCCCGAGCGCGGACGTCAGCACGAGGGTCCAGGCGATGACGGCGTCGACGTCCATGCCCATGAGCTGGGCCGCCCTGGGGTTCTCGGCGACGGCCCGGATCGCTCGCCCGGCCCTGGTTCGGCGGACGGTCCAGCCGAGGGCGGCGGCGAGGGCCAGGCTGAGGACCAGCGTCGCGATCTTGCTGTCCTCGAGCACGAGACTGCCGAGTCGAACGGACCCGGAGAGCGCAACCGATGCCGGGAACGCCCGGGAGTTGGCGCCGAAGCGAAGCTCGGCGATGTTCACGAAGATCAGCGCGAGGCCGATGCTGGTCAGCAGGGCGCTGATCGGGGGCGCCCCGCGGTGGCGGAGGGGCCGGAACGCCACGAGATCGATCCCGTAGCCGATGGCGGCACAGGCAAGGGTGGCGAGCAGGGCCGCCAGCAGGAAGGGCTGACCGAGCGTGACCGCCAGGCCGTAGGTGATGACGGCGCCGAGCATGAACACCGCCGAGTGGGCCAGGTTGAGGATGTCCAGGACCCCGAAGACCAGGGTGTAGCCCACGGCGAAGAGGGCGTAGATGCTGCCGGTGAAGATACCGTTCAGCGCCTGGGGCAGCAGCGTGGCGACCCCCGAGGCAAGCGCCACGGGCACTCCGGTTACCGCAGAGGGCATCCTCGCAGTTTGAACTACGGCTGCACGGTTTCCACCAGCGTGAACCCGCCCGCGCCGTCCATGGCGACGACGTAGATGGGCTGGTGCACGTCGTGGTCGCTGGTGAAGCTGAAGGGACCCAGGGGCGTGTCGATCGAGACGTTCTCCAGGGCGACCTTGATGGCGTCCCGGTCCCTGGCGACGTCGCTGAAGGTGAGCGAGGCGTGCCGGGCGGCATCGGCGAAGAGGTAGACCGCGGTGTAGGCCTGCGCCGCGAACTGGTCCGGGTCGGCGTTGTACTTGGCCTTGTAGGCCGCCACGAAGTTGGTGTTGACGGTGGTGGTCGTGCCGAGGAACCAGGCGCTCCCCGACTGCGCCCCGATCCCGGCCTGGCCCGCCTGCATCGACACCGACGAACTGTTGAAGCCGTTGCCGCCGACGATGGGACCGGCGTAGCGCTGGCGCCGCAGCTCGACGATCAGCTTCGAGGGCACACCTCCGACCGCTGAGATGGCGACGATGTCGGGTTTTTTGGCGATGATGTTCGTCGCGTAGGTCGAGAAGTCGGTCTGGGCCTTGGAGAACTGCTCCGTGTCGACCAGTTGGATCGCGTCGGCGCCGAGGGCGGTCTTGAAGATGGCGGCACCGTCGGACGAGAACTTGTCGTCGTTGGCGAAGGCGAGGGCGGCGGTCTTGGGGTGCAGCCGTGCCGCCGCCACTTTCAGGTTGGCGGGGATGGCGGCCGCCTCCCCGAGGCTGTCGCGGAAGATGTAGGTGCAACTGTAGGGACAGTTGCCGACAATGCCGTTGCCGGTATTGGAGGGCGCGATGACCGGCGTCCGGTTGTGGTCCGCCACAGGGTGGGCGCCGACGGCCGTGTTCGAGAGGGTCGGCCCGATGATGCCGATGACCTTGCCCTGCTGGATGACGGTCTGGAACTGCTGGGCGCCCTGCGTCTTGTCGGACTGGTCGTCGGCGATCGTCACGGCGATCTTGGCCCCGTTGACGCCGTTGCGGTTGATCTCCTCCTGGGCGAGCAGGATCCCGTTCTTCTGCTGGGGGCCGTAGATGCCGCCGGCTCCCGTCAACGAGAGCACCGCCCCCAGGGCGATGGTCTTCCCGGCCGCCGTGCCGCTCGGCGTGGCCGTGCCCGTCGCGGTCTTGCTGCCGCAGGCCGAGAGGGCAAGCATGCAGGTCGCAAGCACCGCACCCGCGCTACGCCCGAAGCTCCGGAGCCCGGTCCCCCCCATGGCGAGCAATGCTACAGACTTGTGAACGCGCACGTCGTCGGCGTTTCGGGCCTTGCAGGAGGTCCGCGAGGTAGTTTCCGTCAAAAAGTCGGCCCAGCGGCCCTTTTGACGGAAACTGCTTTGCTGCAGCTAGAGGTTGGGCCGGCGGCGGCGCTGCAGGGGGTTGCCGAGGTCGGCGACGTCGGCCTGCTGGTGCTGGGCGGGCAACGGGGCCGATGCCTGGTCCCGCTTGACCATGCTGCCGAGCGAGCCCGGCGTGGCGGCCCGCTTGGAGATCACGGGCTTCATGGGGTTGGAGGGGACCTGGCGTTGCAACTGGCTCTGGAGCCCGCTCAGGCCGTCGGCGACCCTGCGGACCCGCTTGCCGAGTGCCCGGAGCTCCTCGGTGGACATGGTGTCCATCCAGGAGTCGTCGGGCCGGGTGGCGAGCTTCTTCAGCTCTTCCACTTGCTGCAGCAGTCGGTCGAGGTCACTCATAGCACCACGATACACCCCTACCCCGCCAGGTCGGCCGTAACCCGAGTCAGCGGGGCCGCTCCTTCTCCAGGACGTAGGGCCCGATCACCAGGGCGTCCAGGCCCGTGGAGAAGAAGGTTCGGACCGCCTCGACGGGCGAGCAGACGATCGGCTCCCCCACGTCGTTGAACGAGGTGTTGAGCACCATCGGCACCCCGGTTTCCCGGTGGAACGCCTCGATGAGGCGGCGGAAGGGGGGGTTGGCTGCCTCGGTGACCGTCTGGAGGCGCCCGGTCCCGTCGACGTGGGTGACGGCCGGGACCTGAGCCCGACGCTCGGGCCGGATTGGCAGGCAGAGCAGCATGAACGGCGACGGGGCGACCGGTTCGAACCACGCCGGAGCCTCCTCCGACAGAACGGAGGGAGCGAACGGCCGGAAGGGCTCCCGGTGCTTCACCTCGGCGTTGATCGTGTCCTTCATGTGGTCGGGCCGGGGATCCGCCAGGATCGAGCGGTTGCCGAGCGCCCGCGGGCCGGCCTCGGTGCGGCCCTGGAACCAGCCCGTGATCCTGCCGGCGGCCAGGAGGCGGGCGGCCTCCCGGGGCGGGTCCGCCACCTCCCGGTAGGTGAGCTTGCGTTCGTCGAGCGCCCGGCGGATGGCGGCGGCCGAGAATTCCGGGCCCAGATAGGCGTGCTCCATCTGCCAGCCCCTCGGCTTGCCGGTCTCCTCGTGCCAGGCGAGCAGGGCGCCGCCGATCGCGTTGCCGGCGTCCCCGCACGGGGCGGGGACGAAGACGTCGCCGAAAGGGCCGTCGGTGAGGAGCCGCGCATTCATCACCGAGTTGAGGGCAACGCCCCCGCCGAGGCACAGACCGATGTCCCGCCCGCACTGGATGGCGGCCTCCCGGGCGAGGTTGAGCGCCGCCTCCTCGACGACCGCCTGGAGGCCGAAGGCGACGTCCTCGTGGAACTCGGTGATCGGTTCGTCGGCCCGGCGCGGGGGGCCGAAGCGCTTCAGGAAGCGCTCCGAGACCCAGGCATTGCCGTGCTCGGTGTGCCAGCCCGCCCAGGTCAGGTTGATACGGAACTCGCCGTCGGGCCGGCAGCGCACCATGCTGCGAAAATCGTCGAGGTAAGTGGGCCGGCCGTACGAGGCCAGCCCCATGACCTTGCCCTCGTCGTAGTTCGGCTTGAAGCCGAGCCACCAGGTCACGGCCGAGTACAGCTCGCCGAGGGAATGGGGGTTGCGCACCCTGGCGATCTCCCGTAGCTGCGTCCCCTCGCAGAGGTACGCGGCGGTCGAGAGGTAGTCGCCCCCCCGGTCGATGCTGAGCGCGACCGCCCGGTCGAACGGTGACGACAGGAAGGCCGCGGCGGCGTGCGTCCGGTGGTGCTCGATGAACCGGACCCTGCCCCGGTACCCCCAACGCCGGCGGAAGTCCCTCGCCTTCCAGACGTGGCGGCCGTCGACGTAGGTCTGCTTCGCCCAGTGCTTCGCGGAGCGGGGAAGGTGCGGCAGGATGTCGTAGGCCATGCCCCGCGCGTAGTCGAGGCCGGGGCGGTAGTCGAAGGTGACGAGGTCGATCTCGTTGATGGCGAGCCCCCCCGTCTCCAGGCACCAGCGGATCGCCCGGTCTGGGAACGCCCAGGTGTGCTTCTCGCGGCTGAGCCGCTCCTCCTCGACGAAGGCGACGACCAGGCCGTCGACGACCAGGGCCGCCGCGGTGTCGTGCGCGAGGCAATTGATGCCGAGTACGTGCAAGGTCTGACTCCTCCGCGGCGCCCGTCGAAGGGCGCCGCGGAGGCATTCTAGAGCCCGCCGGGGGCGAACTAGCGGCGGGTCAGCACCGCCGGCATCGCCTCGTCCGGGCGCAGCGTGATCCCGACGAACAGCTTCACCTTGCGGTCGGCCGTCTTCACGTCGTAGGCCCGCATGAGCATGGCGGTCACGAGGACGCTCTCGAGCATCGAGAAGTATTGGCCGATGCAGGCCCTCGGGCCACCGCCGAAGGGGAAGTAGGCGTAGCGGTGCCGGGCCTTCTCCCGCTCGGGCGTGAACCGCTCGGGGTTGAAGCTGAGCGGGTCGTCCCAGAACTTCGGGTGACGCTGGGTCGCATAGGAGCTGACGACGACCGCCGACTCGCCGGGGATCGTGTAGCCGTCGGCCTCGAACGGCGCCTTGGACTGGCGCGGCATCCCGTGGGCCGCCGGGTAGAGGCGCATGGCCTCCTTGACGACCATCGTCGTGTACTCGAGCGCCCGGACGTCCTCCAGCCCGGGAGTCCGGCCCCCGAGGACGGAGTCGACCTCCTCGTGGACCCTGCGCTGCACGTCCGGGTGGTGTCCCAGCAGGTGCAGGGTGAACGTCAGCGACGTTGCGGTCGTCTCGTGCCCGGCCAGCAGGAACACGAGGGCCTGGTCTCGGATCTCGTCGTCGCTGAGCCGCTCCCCTGTCTCGGGGTCGCTGGCGCCGATGAGGAGCCGCACCAGGTCCGTGCCGCCGTGAGGGTCTCGGCGGTGGCCGGCGACAAGGTCGTCGACGACCTTGTTGATGTCAGCCTGCATGGCGTGCGCCCTCCGGTTGCCGAGGGTCGGCCAGTTCTGCGGGGGCCGGAAGGGGTTGACCGACCGCTTGAAGGCCCGCCTGCTCAGGTACGGAACCCGGTCCTTGAAGACCGCCAACATGTGCTCCACGTCGGCGCCGAAGACGGCCTTGCCGACCACCCGCAGCGTCACCCGCGTCATGTCGGTGCCCAGGTCGACCGTGCCGCCGTCGGCGAACGGCCGCCAGCGATCCACGGCCTCGGCCCCCTCCTGCACGATCATCGGGACGTAGTCGCCCACGGTCTTGTGCGTGAACAACGGCTGCACCTGGCGCTTCTGGCGCTTCCACACGTCGCCGTCCGCCGTCAGGAGCCCGTTGCCGAGGAGCTCTCGGAGCTCGATGTAGCCCTCGTCGCCCTTGTAGAAGTTCTCGGCTCCCGTGGCCAGGACGTACTGGACCATGTCCGGATGGAAGAGGAAGGTGGCCTCCCGGTGGTACTTACCGGGGGCGCCGGCAAAGCGGACGACGTCGCCGAACTCCAGCATTGCCCGGTACGACGTGCCGAGTAGGTCCTTCTTCAGTTCGAGCAGGGGCCCCACCACTGGCAGGCCTTTCGGTCCTGGGGGCAGTGCACCGGTACCTGTTCCGACCTGCGAGATCCGGGACTCAACAGCCATCTCACCCTCCTCGGCGCTTGACCCAGCGGTGACATACACGATGACATGCTACATAGAACGATGTCATCATACCCACGGCTTCGGGGGCCAGGCAAGGCGACCCGCAGAATTTGGTGACGCTGAGTTGAGACGTAGGTATGCCCGAACCTACGTGGCGATCATCGTGACGCTGAACGCTGCCCTGCTCCTCCAGCTCCCGATCGGCTGAAGCTCAGGACCCGGGCTTGCCCCGCGGCGTCCGGCCCTTGGCCTTCGCCTTCGTTCTTGCCGTCGCCTTTTCCTTTGGTTGGGCCTTCGGCTTGGGGCCGGCCGTGGGCTTCGGCTTCGACTTCACGGGAGCGGTCTTCGCCTTGGTGGCCGCTTTGGGCCTGGTCTTGACCGCGGACGCCTTCACCGGCGCCTTCGGCTTCGGCCTGGCTGCTGGTTTGGTGGCCGCCACCTTTTTGACCGCTGGCTTCTTGGCCGCGGGCCTGGTCGCTACCGCCTTCTTGGCCGCCAACTTTTTGGCCGCTGCCTTCTTGGCAACGGGCTTCTTGGCCGCAGGCTTCGACTTCGGGGCCGCCTTCGTGGCGGCAGCCCTTCCGGCGGGCGCCGCCTTCGCCGAAGGTTTCGAGGCGATCGGCCTGGCGGGTGCCTTGGTTGCGGCGACCTTTTTCACCGTTGCCTTCTTGGCAGAGATCTTCTCGACGGACGGTTTGGGGGCGGTCGTCTTGGGCCGTGCCCGCCCGCGGGTGACCCTGGGCCGGAGGACCTCCGGCGGCAACTCCGGTGCCGGCGGTGCCGAGGGCTGGAGCTCCTCGGCGACGGGGGGCTCAGGCTCGATCTCGAGGACGATGAGCTCGGCCTCTGGCTCCTCGGCCGTGGGGTCCTCGGGCACGATCTCGACGACGATGAGTTCGGGCTCTGGCTCGAGGGCCGGTATCTCTACCTCGAGGGCAAGCGGCTCCGGCATGACCTCGAGGACCAGGAGCTCCGGCTCAGTTTCGGGGTCGGGCTCCGACTCGACGACGGCCGGCGGCGTCTCCGGGACCGGTTCGGGTTCCGGGTCAGACTCCGGGTCAGGTTCGGGTTCGAGCGCCGGTGCGTGGACGACTTCGATCCGCCCGGGAGGCCGGGATCCGGTCAGGACGCTTGGCATCCGCTTCCTCGGACCTCTCGGGGGACGCGCCTTGGCGGTGGGGGGTGGCTCGGATGCCACCGGTTCCGGCGCTGGCTCGGGCTCACGCTGGGGTTCCGGCTCCTGGACCTCCGGTGGGACCGAGCCTGCCTCGGGTACCGGGGCGCTCGTCCCGAGCGAACCTGCAATCCGTCGCCGAGACCTTCGGGCGGCCGGTGCCTCGGCCGCGGCGGGAACCTCCGCGCGGACCCGGGTCCCCAGGACACTCGGCATGCCCTTCCGTCCGGTGCGCACCGGCGGCGGGGCCGGGCGGGGCGTCGGACCGACGGTAGCGGGCCCCCCGGCGGGAGCCCCGGCTCGCCGGCTCGCCAGGACGGGGCCGGCCGCCTTGAGGGCCTGGGTCACGACACCCTTCAGCGCCTCGACGTCGCCAAGCCCGGACAGCCCCGCAGCGCCGGTCAGCGATTTGATGCCCGCCAGGTCGCCCAGCTTCCCGGCGCCGGCCGCGGCCTGGGCCAGCCGCAGCATCTCATCGAAGACCTCGTCCTTGGACTTGACCTTCAGGGCGTACTCGAAGACCAACCGGCGAAACTGGCCCATGACCCCCCTCCCCCTCGATTGCTCGAGCCCAAGGCGCCCCTCAAGGCGCCGGATGAGTTCGACGACCTTGACCCGCCCCCACGCGACAGGACCCCCCGAGCCTTGGCGGCCTGCAGCGAGGGGGCCCTGGCGCGACGGAAGTCAGAACTACATGTCCCGAAGCTGCTGGTACCGCTGGAAGTCGGGCAGTGACTGCAGCACGACCACGGCCACCAACAGAAGCACTGCACCTGCAATGAGCCCCTTCACGCGTGGAACCTCCTTCCCTCATCCTTCCCGATGGGCAGAAGCATGCGGCAACGGTCTCGGAGTATGCCAATGGGTGGAGATCGCTGGAGCCGCAAGGCGCTCAAGCGTGAGCGAGCGCTTCCTGAGGACTGGGTAGCGGCCACTTCCCTCCATCCTCCTGCCCCACGGCCTCGACGGCACCGGATCCCGATTATGTTCCCGTTCGGAGCCCGTTGTCCATGGAGGCGCCGCGTCGTTCTTGTAGCGATCGGGGGCCGCGTCTAGACTGGCGGCGATGGATGGCACCCGAGGGACCCCCGAGCCGGCGCCCGAATTGGCGCTCGAATTGGCGAGGGGGGCACGGGTGCCGCTCCCCGTGCTGGGGGCACCACCGCCCGAGCCGCCGCGCAGCATCCCCGAGTGCTACGGCGACGTCTGCATCACCTGCTCCGACGAGGCGATCCCGGTCACGATCGTCGAACTGCTCGACGACGACCTCGCCACCGTCGACACCGGCCAGAGCCTCGAGGTCGTGAGCGTCGCCCTCGTCGACGCAGAGGTCGGCGACACCATCCTCGTCCACGCCAAGGAAGCGATCGCCGTCATCAGACCCGTAGCCAACTAGACGAGATCACTGCCAGCCGGGCCTCGAGGGCGCCCCGAACCCTGCGGGCAACCTCGGCCGGCTTGAACGTGGCGAGGTCGTACGTGATCGGAAGGATCGACCACCCGAGCGCCACCAGCTCGCCGTTGCGAGCCCGGTCACGCTGCCAGGCGGCCAGGGAGGCGTGCCACAGGTAGCTGTCCGCCTCGATGGCCAGCTTCACCTCCGGGTACGCGAAGTCGAGGAACACCAGGCTGCCGTCGCCCATCAGCACCCGGTACTGCGCCACCGGCAGCGGCAGCCCGGCCTCACGAAGTCCCCGGAAGAGGCTGGCCTCGAACTCGCTTCCTATGGGCCGGACCGTTGCCGGCCGGTCGTCCAGCAGCTCCCTCAGGACGGCGTCGTGCTTCCGGCCCGTCGCACGAGCCTCGAGGTCAGCGCGGGTGACGAGCCGGTTGGCAAGCGAGTAGTCCAGCATCGGGCCGAGCTTGTTCTTCGAATAGAAGCTGGCCAGATCGGCGATGGTCCGACCAGCCGTCGTCACGGGGATCCGCCTCACGGTGCCGGTGTCGTCGAGCGGGAGCACCCGGGTCCGGTGGGCGATGACGCCTCCCACGCTCACCTGGCGAGGCCGGGGAACCGTGATTTCGACCCACCTCGGTGCCCCCGGCATGCCGAGCAGGGCGGCCGCCGACCGGTGCGATGCCACGGCATCGGCCCCAGCCGCCAGACAGCCCGCCATGACCGTTTGCTCCCAGGTGGGCCGCACGCCCGCCAGTCGATAGGCCCCTTGAAACACCCGGACCCATTGCCCCGTGGCCAGCCGGCGGTCGATCGCACTGGCGGACAGCCCCTCGCGGAGTGCCTGATGCCGGGAAAGAACCCCGTGCTGGGCCTGAGCAAGGGTCAGCAGTGCCCGGTCTGCATTGTTCACACGTGTAGATAAGCACAAACTTAGGAGAAGGTGAGGAGATGGGTGAAAAACTCGTCGCTATCCGGGGTAAATCTCACCCACTAGGGGGTCGGGTCGAGCGGCGTGAGCTCCCGCCGGAGGGCAGTGCGGACCATCTCGGCCTGGGAGTGCAGGCCGAGCTTCTTCGTCAGGTTGGAGCGGTGGCTCTCCACCGTGCGGACGCTGATGAAGAGGCGTTCGCCGATCTGGGCACTCGTGAAGCCCTGGCCGACCAGCATCAGGACCTCCTTCTCCCGGGCGGTCAGCTCGGCCTCCCTGGCGGCGACGGTTCCCTTGGCCCGCTTGGCGTAGGCCTCGACCGCCCGCTGGGACAGCGGCGGGCTCAGGTAGCGGCGGCCCTTCGCAACCTCCCGGATGCCCCGGACCAGCTCGGCGGCCTCGGACTGCTTCAGGACGTAGGCGCCGGCTCCGTTCTGGAGGGCCTCGAGGACGTAGGCCTCGTTGGCGTACATCGACAGCACGACCACCCGGGTGTTGAGCCGGCGGCGACCCAGCTCCCGGAGGGCGTTGAGGCCCCCGATGCCCGGCATGATGAGATCGAGCACGAGGACGTCCGGGTGCAGCTCCTCGACCATGCCCCCGACCTCGGAGCTGTTGCCGGTCTGCCCGACGACCTGGAAATCGCCCTCGGCCTCGAGCATCGCCCGCAGCCCTTCCCGGACGACCGGATGGTCCTCGGCCAGCAGCACGGACAGGCTCACTCGCCCACCCCGACGCCCGCGTACTCGGGCATGCCCGTGGGCGGGCCCACCGGCAGGCGTGCGACCACCCGGGTCCCCTTCCCCTTGGCGGACTCGATGCGGAGCTGGCCGCCCAGCAGGCGCGCCCGCTCCTGCATCCCTCGCAGGCCGCTCGTCGTGTGGGCGCGGATCGACTTGGGATCGAAGCCGACGCCCGAGTCCCGGACCTCGATGAACAGCTCGTCACCCTCCGCCAGGCACCGGATGTCGGCCCGGTCGGTCGCGGCGTGCCGCGCGACGTTGTTGAGGGCCTCCTGGACGATGCGGTAGGCGGCGGTCTCGACCTCCCAGGAGAAGCGCCGGTCGAGGCCCTGGTGCTCGAGGTCGACCTGCAGCCCCGTCTGCGCCGAATGCACGTGCTCCATGAGCCACAGCAGCGCCGGGAGCAGGCCGAGGTCGTCGAGCATCGCCGGCCGCAGGGCCAGGGAGAAGTCGTGGACCCGGGTCACCAGCTCCCCCATGCCGGCCCTCGCCTCGGCGAGGCTGGCCCTGAGGTCGGGAGGCGCCGCGCGCTCGAGGTTCGCCAGGCTGAGCGCGAGCCCGGTGAGGGCTTGGCCCACCTCGTCGTGCAACTCCCGGGCGATGCGCCGGCGCTCGGCCTCCTGCGCCGCCACCACGACCCGTGAGTGGGCTTCGAGCTCCTCGCGAAGCTCCCGCTCCCGGTCCCCGGCGCGTCGCAGGTCGTCCTGGACGCCCTTGCCCAGGATGGCCTCCGCCAGGACGTTGGCGACCGCCTGGAGGAAGTGCACGTCGTCACGGCTGAAGCGCCGGTGGTGGCGCGTGTGCGTGCAGAGCACGCCCCAGGGGCGCGTCTCGCCCCGGATCAGCACACTCATGCCACTCGTGACCTCGCCTTCGGTCACCGGCAGGGGTGGATTGGGGAACCGCGACTCCGAACTGAAGTCCTCGACGACCACCGGCATGTCGGAGACCAGGGTGAAGCCGGCCTGGGAGCGCAGCCGCAGGTCGATGGTGGTGTGCCCGCCGGGGGGCTCCTCCCATCCCACGCCGGCCCTCACGTTGAAGCTGCGGCCGTCGGGGGCGAGCTCGAGGACGCGGGCGAACTCGATGTCGAGCGTCCGGGTGAGCACCGAGACCGCCTGGTCCATCAGGGCCATGAGGTCCATGCCGGCAAGGGCCTGCTGGCCGAGGTCGACCAGGGCAGCCTGCTGGAGGGTGCGGGTCTTCAACTCGTCTTCGAGGCGTTCCTGCTCCGAGCGGTCGCAGAAGATGCCGATGCTCTGGATCTTCCCGCCCACCTCGATGGTCCCGGCCGCGGCTTCCAGCCCCACCCGTCGCCCACTCTTGTGGATGAGCGTCCATTCGAACTCGTGCATGAGCTTGAACTCGAACTGGGGCACGGGCGGGGCACACTCACCCTTGGTCCCGACGCTGCCATTCGTGGCGGCATAGAGGTGGGCCGGCCGGCGGACGCCCAGCTCCTCCGGGGTGTACCCGATCATGTTGGAGAAGAGGGGGCTCACGTAGATCGGCGTCTCGTCGTCCCACACGACCACGCCCACGCCGAGATCGCTCAGGATTTTGGGGAGATTGCCGAGCCAGGCCGGCCCCTCCGCCTCGCCGGCCGGCCTCCCCGACGGGAGGGACGCCACCAGCGTCGTCGACCCCTGCCCGGGCGCTGCCGGCGTTCCGGGCGCGCGCGCCACCACATCCCCATTGGCGGCGGAGGCCCTTCGATCAGCAGCATGACCGCTCAACGCTTTACGCCGCACTCCCTTCGCCACCCCGGCCTCGCCCCGCGCGCCGACGGGCCGGGGCCCCTCCACGCAATTCTCCCAGCTATGAAGCCTGCGCGCTTGAAACGTTCCTACCCTCCACCCGCTGACTCACCCCGTCAAGATGGCGCATAGAAACGCCTAAATACCTCAGGCCAGTCGTCCAGGCGAGATCTCTCGCTCTCCCTCCCGCGTTACAGGCTCGTTTCCTACGTAGAGGTACGGATAGAGATTCAGTAAAGACACGGATGGATCGCTCGAAGGGTCGGCGTGAGAATGAGCCCGGAGTCCCTGGCCAGGACGCGTGCAGCTTGATCGGGCGAAACTCCCGCCCGCACCGAGCGGCAGGCGCCGGGGTTAGAGCTCGAGAGGAGTGTCGCTTCAAGCTCGATCGGGCGTCTGAGCAGACGTCCAGAAGGAGGTGAAGTGGATGGCAGCAGCGGCAAGGCGTGGCAGGCCCGCACCAGCGAAAGAGGCAGAGGCTCCAACGGTGCACATCCTCTGGATGAACGGGGGTCTGTCGTGCGATGGTGACTCGGTGGCGCTGACGGCGGCCACGCAGCCGAGCATCGAAGAGATTGTGCTGGGCGCGCTGCCCGGGCTTCCAAATCTGGCGGTGCACTGGCCGCTGATCGACTACGAGTGCGGACCCCAGGAAGGGGCCGACACCTTCATCGAGTGGTTCTACAAGGCCGAGCGGGGCGAGGTCGACCCCTTCGTCCTGGTCGTCGAGGGGTCCATCCCCAACGAGGCCATCAAGAAGGAAGGGTACTGGTGCGGGTTCGGGAACAACTTCGAGACCGGCCAGCCCATGACCACCTCCGAATGGCTCGACCGTCTGGCCCCCAAGGCCCTGGCGATCGTCGCGGTCGGCACCTGCGCCACCTACGGCGGCATGCACGCCATGGCCGGCAACCCGACGGGCGCCATGGGTGTCCCGGACTACCTCGGCTGGGGCTGGAAGTCCAAGGCCGGCATCCCCATCGTCTGCATCCCGGGCTGTCCGGCGCACGGCGACAACATGTCAGAAACGTTCCTGTACCTCCTCTACATGGCCACGGGCCAGGCGCCGATGATCCCGCTCGACGAGGCGCTTCGTCCCCGCTGGCTGTTTGGCGCCACGGTCCACGAGGGCTGCGACCGGGCCGGCTACTACGAGCAGGGTGACTTCGCCACCGAGTACGGATCGCCGAAGTGCCTGGTGAAGCTCGGCTGCTGGGGGCCGGTGGTCAAATGCAACGTGCCCAAGCGTGGCTGGATCAACGGCGTCGGCGGATGCCCGAACGTCGGCGGCATCTGCATCGGATGCACGATGCCGGGCTTCCCGGACAAGTTCATGCCCTTCATGGACGAGCCGCCGGGCGCCAAGGTCTCGACCGCCGCCTCCGGGGCATACGGGGCGGTCATCCGTGGCCTGCGCAGCTTCACGATGAAGACCACCGACACCGAGCCGTCGTGGCGCAAGCCGGGTTCCGAGCTGCTCACTGGCGCCAAGAAGACCTGGGCATAGCTCGACCACCATCCGGCCGTAACGACTGCAGCGAAGGGAGGCACAAGGTATGGCAAGTGGCGATGTTGTCGAGATGGTGTGGGACCCGGTAACCCGGATCGTCGGGAGCCTGGGCATCTACACCAAGATCGACTTCTCCCAGGGCAAGGTGGTCGAGTGCTACAGCACCTCATCCATCTTCCGTGGCTACAGCATCTTCATGAAAGGCAAGGACCCCCGCGACGCCCACTTCATCACCAGCCGCATCTGTGGGATCTGCGGCGACAACCACTGCGCCTGCTCCTGCTACAACCAGCAGATGGCCTACGGGATCCACCCGCCGGCCATGGGCGAGTGGATCGTCAACCTCGGCGAGGCCGCCGAGTACATGTTCGACCACAACATCTTCCAGGAGAACCTGGTGGGTGTGGACTACTGCGAGAAGATGGTCTCCGAGACCAACCCCGGCGTCCTCGACATGGCCAACAAGACGGCCGCCCCGCACGCCGCCGACCACGGCTACGCCACCATCGGCGACATCATGCGGTCGCTCAACCCTCTCTCGGGCGAGTTCTACCGTGAGGCGCTGCACGTCAGCCGGTACACCCGTGAGATGTTCTGCCTCATGGAAGGTCGCCACGTCCACCCCTCCACGCTGTACCCCGGAGGCGTCGGCACCGTCCCGACCATCCAGCTCTTCACGGACTACCTCACCCGCCTCATGCGCTACCTCGAGTTCATGAAGAAGGTCGTGCCGATCCACGACGACCTCTTCGACTTCTTCTACGAGGCGATCCCCGGCTACGAAGAGGTTGGCCGGCGGCGCGTGCTCCTCGGCTGCTGGGGTTCGCTCCAGGACCCGAGGGTGTGCGACTTCAAGTACGAGAACATGGCCACCTGGGGCGACGCGGCATTCGTCACCCCCGGCGTGGTCGTCGACGGCAAGCTGGTCACGCACAACCTGGTCGACATCAATCTCGGCATCCGCATCCTCCTCGGCTCCTCGTACTACGAGGACTGGGAAGGTGACGAGGTCTTCGTCAAGCAGGACCCGCTCGGTAACCCGGTGGACGTCCGTCACCCGTGGAACCAGCACACCAAGCCCCGCCCCCAGAAGCGGGACTTCCAGGACAAGTACTCCTGGACGATGTCGCCCCGCTGGTTCGACGGCAAGGACTACCTCGCCCTCGACACCGGTGGTGGCCCCCTCGCACGCCTCTGGCCGACCGCGCTCGCAGGGATCCTCAACACGCCCTACGTGAAGTCGACAGGGCACAGCATCACGATCGACTTCCCGAAGACCGCGACCAAGGGCCCGGCTTCCTTCGAGTGGGAGATCCCGGAGTGGTCCAACGCCCTCGAGCGCAACCGGGCTCGGACCTACTTCCAGGCCTACTCCGCAGGTCTGGCGCTGTACTTCGTCGAGGAGGCCCTGAAGGAGCTCCGGGCCGGTCACACCCAGACCTGGACCCCCTTCAAGGTTCCCGACGAGGCAATCTCCTGCGGGTTCACCGAGGCGGTCCGCGGCGTGCTCTCCCACCACATGGTCATCCGTGGCGGGAAGATCGCCAACTACCACCCGTACCCCCCCACCCCCTGGAACGGGAGTGTCCGGGACGTCTACGGGACTCCGGGACCCTACGAGGACGCGGTGCAGAACACGCCGATCTTCGAGGAGAACGAGCCCGAGAACTTCAAGGGCATCGACATCATGCGGGCGGTCCGTTCCTTCGACCCATGCCTGCCGTGCGGGGTGCACATGTACCTCGGTGGCGGGTCCGGTCATGGCAAGGTCGTGCGGCGGATGCACTCGCCGACCGTCCTTCCGCTGGAGCGGTAGGCTCGGGCGCAGGTTGAACGAAGCAGCCGGGGGGGCCATCTGGCTCCCCCGGCCAGCTTAAGTGTCCGGCGCTTGAGGGTGCGGGTGCCTAGCGGCGGCTCGTAACGGAGGGGAGCACATGGCCCAGGGTCACAGCAATGTCCGCCAGGTCGGGGACCGGATCGAGGTGCTTCTCGGAGAGCTTCGGTCGCAGGCGTCCCCGGCCGTGGGTGCAAAGATCGAGGAAGTGGTCGGCCTGCTGGTCGAGTTGTACGGGGCGGGTCTCGAGCGCATCCTCGAGGTCGTGAACGAGGACGCCGAGGCAGCGGCTCCCCTGCTGAAGCGCTTCACCGACGACAAGTTCATCGAAAGCTTGCTGGTGCTGCACGGGCTCCACCCCATCGACGTCGACACGCGCATTGAGGCCGCCCTCGATCAGGCCCGCCCGTACCTCGGCTCGCATGCGGGCGGCGTCGAGTACCTCGGCATCGACGACGACGGCGTCGCCCACCTCAAACTGGAGGGGAGCTGCCACGGCTGCCCGTCCTCGACGGTCACGGTCAAGCTGACGCTCGAGCAGGCGATCGCCGAGGCCGCCCCCGAGGTTGTCCGGGTCGAGGTCGAGGGCGTCACCGAGGCGCCGACCGGCCCCTCGCCGTCCCTGCTTCAGATCCAGACCCGGCCGGGCGCCGGGTCGAACGGCACCGCCAGCGACTCCGCCGCCGATGCGGCGAGCTCGTGGATGCCGGTCAACGCCGTGGGACTCCTGCCCGGCGAGAAGCGCATCCAGATGGTCGAGGGCATGGAGGTCCTGATCTGCAGCGCCGTCGGCAACCTCTACGCCTACCGCAACGCGTGCGCGTCCTGCGGCGCCTCCCTGCAGGACGCCGCACTCCTGGACGAAGCCCTGCGGTGCTCGCGCTGTGGCACGCTCTACAACGTGCGGCTTGCGGGCCGCAGCGTCCACACGTCCGACGGTTCCAGTGTCCACCTCGATCCCCTGCCGCTGCTTCAGGATGAGTCCGGCTGGAGGGTCGCCGTGCCCCCAGGCGCACGCTCGGTCGTTCGTTCGTGACCGACGGGAACTACGTGGCGGCGGTGGACCAGGGCAACGGCAATGGGGGCCCTCCCTCGGGGGTCCCGGGTGGAGGGGGTCTTCGGCGTTTCGTCAGACCGGGCGTCAAGGGCGCAGCGCCCGGCAAGGGAGCGTCCGACGAGATGCTGCGCCGGTTCGAGGCATCCCAGCGACCCAAGCCCAAGCCGGGCGAGGCCTGCGAGATGTGCGCGACCCCGATCCCCGAGGAGCACGGCCACGTCGTCAACATCGAGTCCCGGGAGCTGATGTGCGTCTGCCGGCCCTGCTACCTGCTGTTTGCCAAGGAGGGAGCCGCCCAGGGCAAGTTCCGCCAGGTGCCCGAGCGGTACCTGTTCGACCCGTACTTCGTCCTCGAGCAGGCGCAGTGGGAGCAGATCCAGATACCGGTGTCGATGGCCTTCTTCTTCTACAACTCCACCGAGGGCCGCTTCGTCGCCTTCTATCCCAGCCCGGCCGGAGCCACGGAGTCGCTGCTCGACCTGGACGCCTGGCGGGAGGTCGTGGACGCAAACCCCTCCTTCGAGGGCCTCATGCCCGACGTCGAGGCCCTGCTGCTTCGCCAGGAGGACGAGCGCTTCGAGTGCTACCTGGTCCCGATCGACAAGGCGTACGAGCTGACCGCCCTGGTCCGCATGCACTGGAAGGGCTTCTCCGGTGGCGAGGAGGTCTGGGCGACCATCGCCACCTTCTTCGACGACCTGAAGGACCGCAGCGCCGTCGTGGGTCTCGGCCCCCGCGGCGTGGCCGGCGAGAGCGAAGGCGGGAGATGAGTGAACTGGTCTTCGACATCCTGGGAATCGAGCCGGATCCCTACGCGGCATCGCCGACGCTCAACTTTGGCCTCCGGATCTCCGAGACGACCGGGATGCGCGTGCATGCGATCGTGCTCAGGATCCAGATCCGCATCGAGCCGAAGCGCCGGCGCTACTCCCCCGCCGAAGCGGACCGCCTCCTCGATCTGTTCGGGGAGACGAAGCGCTGGGGAGACACGGTGAAGCCCATGCAGTTCGCCTTCGCGGACACGAGCGTCCCCGGCTTCGACGGCGCCATCGAGCTCGACGTCGCGGTGCCGTGCACCTACGACTTCGAGGTCGCCACCGCGAAGTACTTCCACGCCCTGGACGACGGGGAGATCCCCTTCCTGATGCTGTTCTCCGGCACCGTGTTCACCAGGGGCGAGACCGGCTTCGCCGTCGAGCAGGTGCCGTGGCACAAGGAGGTCAGCTTCGGGATGCCGGTCAAGACGTGGGACCGGCTCATGGATCTCTACTACCCCGGCCAGGCCTGGATCAGAATGGGTAGAGAGACCCTCGACGCCCTGCAGCGATTCAAGTCCGACCGTGCGCTCACGAACTGGGACGAGACCCTCACCGCCCTGATCGCCGGCGCCCGCTCGGCAGAGGAGGCCGGAGAGGTGGCCGAGCCGTGAACTTCACCGACGCCAGGAAGGTCGCCGACGCGGTGCTCTTCGAGGGCTATGTCCTCTACCCGTACCGGGCGTCGGCGGCGAAGAACCGGGTGCGCTGGCAGTTCGGTGTCCTCGCCCCCAGGGCCTGGAGCACCGCCGGCGGTCCCGAGCCATGGGAGCAGCAGACCCAGTGCCTGTTCGAGGCCGACGACGGAGCGGTCCTCGAGCTGCGGGTTCGGTTCCTGCACGTGCAGGCCAAGGTCGTCGAAGTCCCGTCCGGCTCCGGCGCCGAGGAGTTCACCCCCGTCGAGACGGTGACGGTGGGCGGCACCTCTCTCATCACCTGGGAGGAGGCCGTCGAGCACGCCGTCGACGTGGCGGTCCCGGTCAACCGGCTGCTCGCCGGAGCCGAGACGATCCCGATCGACGTCGAGGCCGCGGCCGAGGAGCCCGAGCTGGTCCGCGACGCCACGGGGGCCGTGGCCGCACGGGTGCTGCGGACGCGCCAGCCGCTCCGTGCGGAGCTGGCGCTCTCGGCGAAGCGCCTTGACGGGCCGTTCGGAGCCATCCGGCTGACGGTGCGAACCGAGAACCTGACCCCCTACGACGGCGACCCGGACGCCCGAAAGGAGGCGATGAGCCACTCGCTCGTCGCCTGCCACACCCTGCTGGGCCTGTCCCCCGAGCGGGCGGGGCGGTTCATCTCCCTGCTCGAGCCACCCGAGTGGGCGAAGCCCGCCGCCGAGGCCTGTAGCAACCTCCACACCTTCCCGGTGATGATCGGTGACCGCGGGCGCGAGGACGTGATGCTCTCCTCCCCCATCACCCTCTACGACTGGCCGCAGATCGCTCCCGAGAGCCCCGGCGACCTGTTCGACGCGACGGAGATCGACGAGATCCTGATCCTCAGGACGATGACCCTCACCGACGAGGAGAAGGCGGAGGCCAGAGCCACCGACCCCCGGGCGGCCGCCATCATCGACCGGGTCGACGACATGCCCCCGGAGATCATGGACCGCCTGCACGGCGCGGTCCGCTACCTGCGCGACGTCACCTCCGGATCCCCCCGGAAGGAGGGCATCCCCGAGTTCGGCACCGGCGCCGACGGCATCCCGATCTTCGGTGAGCACCGCCCCTTCGGCGAGGAGTTCGCCGACCGGCGCCCGGCCGAGTCGTCGACCCAGAACTCATCGCCGATGTGGGACCCCGCCGACGATCCCTCCGTCAACCCCGACACCGACACCGTGACCATCGGCGGGGTCCCGGTGGCCAAGGGGGCCAAGGTGCGCCTCCGGCCCGGGGCGCGGCGCTCCGACGCCCAGGACATGTTCCTCGCCGGCAAGGTGGCAGATGTGCAGGCGGTCTTCCACGACCTCGAGGACAAGATGTTCCTGGCCGTCACGCTGGAGGAGGATCCCAACGCCGACCTGCAGATCGAGCACGGGCGCTTCTTCTACTTCTCGCCCGACGAGGTCGAGGCACTGACGCCGAGCGGGCCCGAGGTGGGCGCATGACACCCAGGATGCTCGTCGCCGGCGTGGGCAACATCTTCTTCTCCGACGATGCCTTTGGCTGCGAGGTGGTCCGCCACCTCGCCAAGGAGGACCTGCCCGAGGGCGTGGTGGTGGCCGACTTCGGCATCAAGGGAGTCCATCTGGCCTACGAGCTGCTCGAGGGCTACGACACCGTCATCGTCGTCGACGCCGCCCCCTGCGGCGGCAAGCCGGGCGACCTTTATCTCATCGAGCCGAAGCTCGAGGAGATCGCCGAGTCGCCACTGGTCCAGGCGGCGTCCGAAGGGGAATCGGCCCTCGTCGACGCCCACGGCCTCGAGCCCGACGCCATCTTCGGGATGCTGAAGGCCCTCGGCGGGAACGTGGGGCGAGCCCTCGTCGTCGGCTGCGAGCCCGAGAACGTCGAGGATGGCCTCGGCCTCAGCGCCACGGTGGAAGCTGCCGTCGAGCCGGCGGTGCGGCGCCTCGTCGACATCATCCACCGGGTGCAGGACACCCAGGGGACGGAGCTTTCCGTGTTGGCAGCAAAAAGCCCGATTGAGGCTCCTACAGGGGGCAGAGATGCTCGAAAGGAGGACCAGGCATGAAGCTGATCAAGGCAGTCGTGACGGCTGGG
>DASXNO010000117.1:0-40093 GCA_036495025.1 Actinomycetota bacterium
CCCGCAGCATCTGCACGAGGCTGTGTGGCATTCGAAGACTCTCCTGTCGACGGCTCCAACGCGTGGGGCAGATCGCAGATCTCGCCGCGTACCTCGGCCCTCGGCCCTGGCGCCTGAACTATCCTAAATGGCACCAGGGACGTTGTCCGAGGACCGGGATAGAAAGGAGCACGCGCTGTCCTACTCGCAGGTGCCGCTGCGGATCGCCCAGATTTCTGATCTGCATGCCGGCGAGGTCACGTTCCAGCACGACGTCATGGCCCGGGCCATCGAGACGATCAACCGCATGCATCCCGACGTGGTGGTGGTCGCGGGGGACCTGACGACCGCGGGCTACGAGGACGAGTACATCGAGGCCGCGGGGATTGTGGCCCAGATCGAACCCCCGAAGGTCATCATCCCGGGCAACCACGACGCCCGCAACGTTGGCTGGGTGCATTTCGAGCGCTACTTCGGCAACCGCTTCTCGCGGCTCCGACGGGCGTTCGACCCGGTTCGGGCGGAGCGTCTCCGGGCGACGGGGTTCACCGTCGTCGGCGTCGACTCCTCCGAGCCCGACCTCGACGAGGGCCGGGTGGGCCGGGATCGCTACCAGTGGATCCGCAACCAGTTCGAGGAACCGGGCGACATCAAGATCTTCGCCATCCACCACCACCTCGTCTCCGTGCCCGGCACCGGGCGGGAGCGCAACATCGTCATGGACGCCGGCGACCTCCTGGCCCAGCTGACCAGCCTCGACATCGACCTCATCGTCTCGGGCCACAAGCACGTGCCGTTCTTCTGGGGCATCAACGGCATCCTCATCGCCAACTCGGGCACCTGCTCGACGAAGCGCCTGCGCGGCCTGACGCCGTCGTCCTGGAACGAGGTGGAGATCGATGCCTCGACGATCAAGGTGTTCCTCCACTACCCCGACGGCCGCCGCGAGCTCGCCGTGATCTTCAGCCGCAAGACGCGGGCGCTCACCCGCGAGGCGTTCTACATGACCGAGGAGTTCATCTCATCGAACCGCCTCTCCGCGGTGATCTGACCGGGGCTCGGAGGGGAGCGGGAGACCTGCGGCTCTACCGGCGCCTCCCGGCCGACCCCCGGGCCTGGTTCACCGACGACGAGATCGCGCGCGCCGGCGCCTACCGGCGGCCGCTGCGCCGGGCCGGGCTCGCCGAGTCGCTGCTCGGCCTTGCGCTCCTGGTCGTGGCCGTTGCCACGCACGGCGCGGGTTGGGTGCAGCGTGAGTTGGGCTCGGCGTCCTGGCCGCTGCAGGTGCTGGCGGTGGTGTCGGCCGTCGTGGTGGCGGGCGCCCTGCTTGGCCTGCCGTTCGGCGTATGGCGCCTCGCCTACGAACGGCGGTGGGGCTTCTCCCGCCAGACCACCTGGGGCTGGGCGGCGGACCGCGTGAAGGAGCTGGCCCTTTCGCTCGTCCTGGCGAACGCCGCCGCCCTCGGCTTCTTCGCACTCGTCCGCGCGACCCGCCTCTGGTGGGTCTACGCCTGGGCGGGGGCCGTCGTGCTGTCGGTGGTGCTCGTCGCGCTGGCCCCCGCGGTGCTCGCGCCGTTGTTCAACAAGTTCCGCCCGCTCGAGGACCCGTGGCTGTCGGAGCGAGCCGTCGAGCTCGGCCGCCGGGTGGGTGTGCGGATCCGCCAGGTCCTCGTCATGGACGCGAGCCGGAGAACGGCCAAGCACAACGCCTACTTCACCGGTCTCGGTCGGACCAAGCGCGTCGTGCTCTGGGACACGCTGCTGGCGGACTACGAGCCCTCCGCGACCCTGGCGGTCGTCGCCCATGAGCTCGGTCACTGGCGTCGCCGCCACGTCCAGCGGATGCTGGCGCTCGGCGCGGCCGTGATGCTGCCCGGCCTCTACGTCCTCCACCTGCTCCTGGCCTCGGCGGCCGTGCAGTCAAGGGCGGGGATCCGGGGTGCGGCCGACCCCGCGGCGGTGCCCCTCGCCCTGCTCGCGGTCTCGGTGATGCAGGCCCTGTGGATGCCGGTGACCCTGTGGTTCTCCCGAGCCTGGGAGCGCCAGGCGGACCTGGACGCGCTCCGATGGTCGGACGGCGATGGCGGGTTCGACGCCTTCCGGGGCATGCAGCGGGACCTGGCGGTGAAGAATCTGAGCGACCTTGCGCCGTCGCGTTGGGCCTACCTTCTGGCGAGCCACCCGCCGGCGGCAGAGCGGATGGCGCTGGCTGCCGCCATGGCGGCGCCGATGCGACCATAATCTACATAGGACCTCCGAGGGGGTCCGTTCGCAGGGTTGCAGTTTCGCTCAAGGATCTCGACGGCGGTACCGGCCACCCGCCGCTATATATCTCGTCCGGCGCCTTGAGGGCGCCTTGGGGAGCTGAGGAGGCAGGACCATGGCAGGCGTGACAGGCAGGACGCTCGTGGACGTGTTCGCCGACCGGGCCAAGGCGACCCCGGATGCAGTCGCCTTTCGGACGAAGGTGGGAGGGGTCTGGACGACCATCACCTACACCGAGCTGGCCGTCCGGACGAGGGAGGTCGCCAACGGGCTGGTCAGCCTCGGGGTGGCGCCGGGTTCGTGCGTCTCGCTGCTCTCCAAGAACCGGGCGGAGTGGATCCTCTCCGACCTCGCCATCCTGTCGGCCGGGGCCCGAAGCGCCCCCATCTACGTGACGAACTCCCCTCGCCAGGTGGGCCATGTCATCGGGCACTCCGAGTCGACGGTGGTGATCGTGGAGGACCGCGACCAGCTCGACAAGGTGCGCAAGGTCCGTGACGAGCTCCCCCTGCTGAAGACCGTCGTGGTCGTGACGGGGGAGGGCGCCGGCGAGGAGCCGGGCGTTATCTCCTACGACGAGCTGCGCAGGGCGGGCTCCGCCCACGCCAGCGCGAACCCGGGGATCCTCGACGAGCGGATCGCCGCCATCCAGCCCGGCGACGTCGCCACCATCGTCTACACCTCCGGCACGACCGGTGAGCCCAAGGGGGCCATGCTGACCCACAGCAACTTCATCGAGACCGTCGCGGCCGGGGTCCGGGTCATGGGCCTCACTGGCGGCGGCCACCGCATGATCTCCTACCTCCCGCTCTCGCACATCTTCGAGCGTTTGCTCGGCGAGTGGGCAGCGATCTCCCTGGGGGCCGAGGTCTGGTTCGCCGAGTCCCTCGACAAGCTGGTCTCGAACCTGAAGGATTGCCGACCGACGCTCTTCGCCGGCGTCCCGAGGGTGTACGAGAAGTTCTACGCCGGGGTCCAGGCCAACGTCGCCAAGCAGCCGACCGTCAAGCGGGCGCTCGTCACGAAGGCAGTCGCCGCCGGCAGGGAGAAGGTGTCCCTGGAGCAGGCGGGCAAGCCCGTGCCCTTCGCCCTGGCGAAGCGCCACGCCCTGCTCGACCACCTGGTCCTCTCCAAGCTGCGCCACGAGCTCGGCATGGACGCGTGCACCCTGGCGGTCACCGGGGCGGCCCCGATCTCGACTGAGGTCCTGGCCTTCGTGCATGCCCTCGGCATCCCGCTGGTCGAAGGGTACGGACTGACCGAGACGACCGCGCCGGTCACCGTCAACCCCGCCACCAAGATCCGCATCGGAACGGTTGGACCGCCCCTGCCAGGCGTGCAGGTCCGCTTCGACGAGGACGGCGAGTTGCTGGTCAAGGGATACAACGTCTTCAGCGGCTACTTCAAGAATGACGAGGCGACGGCGGCCGCCACGACGCCCGACGGTTTCTTCCGCACGGGCGACGTCGGCCAGTTCGACGAAGCCGGCTACATCAAGATCACCGACCGCAAGAAAGACATCATCGTGACCGCCAGCGGCAAGAACGTCCCGCCGCAGATCCTGGAGGAGCGGCTCAAGTCGGAGCCGATCATCTCCCAGGCCCTGGTCATCGGGGACCGGCGGCCCTACCTGGTGGCGCTGATCACCCTCGATGCCGAGGTCTGCCCGGCATGGGCGGCGGACCGGGGCATCACCTACACCGACATGACCGACCTCTCGGCGAACCCGAAGGTGCTGGAGGCCGTCGGGGCGGCGGTCGAGCGGGTCAACGGCGAGATGTCCCACGCCGAGGGCATCAAGCGCTGGACGGTGCTGCCGCGGGACTTCACCCTCGACGCCGAGGAGATCACCCCCACCCTCAAGGTCCGGCGCAAGGTGATCATCGAGAAGTACGCCGACGCCATCGAGCGGCTCTACGCGAAGTAGGGGCCGTACAAGAACTCAACCCCAGAAGAAGTTGACCGTGCCGGGCCGGGAGTCCTTGCCGCTCATCGAGGCCCGCGTCTGCGCACGGCCGATCGACCACCGCAGGCGCTCCTCCTCGCCCTCCTCCTCGGTGCGGACGCGGAAGGACCTCTCGAGGAGCGGGGCCGGATCGGCGCCGGCGTTCATGGCGATGCAGGGCGCCTGGAAGACGCAGGTCCCACAGTTCTCCTCGGACGGGGTCGGGTAGACGGGGAGGTCGGGGTCCGCCATCATCTTCGCTTCCGCGGCCATCAGCAGGCCGATGTTGCGCACCGACGTCCGCCCGCGCCGCACGTAGGTCCGGCGGAACCACTCCCCGGTCTCCCGGGAGTCGATGTAGTCGACCCCCTTGCCCTCGGCGCTCAGCTGTGGCGAGAGGACCGCCTCCAGCGGATCCGGTGGCTCGGGCGACAGCGGGCTGCGGCGGGTGTGGATGTGCCGGGGCCTGCGCATCGTGCGGCCGGCGGCACGGGCGTCGAAGCCGTCGGCTTCCTCGACGTTCAGCCCAAGGGAGGACCCCGGCTCGGCGTCGACCCGGAGCTCGTTGTAGACAGTGCCGGCGATCCGGAGCTGCGGGTAGGTCTGCTCCGTGGCCCAGAGCGCCGCCAGGCCCTCGAGGTCCAGCAGCAGCTGGTCGTCGTTCTCCCACTCGTTGCCGACGATGCGGTGGTCCGCGATCCAGTACTCGTCGTTGAGGTCGGAGAAGAGCTGGTCGACCCGCCCGAGGTAGCGGATCTCCCGCCCGGCGGCGTTGACCAGGTCGGAGCCGGGGTTGGCGGGATCCGGGATGGGAGCCCAGAACTCCTGGTCGGAGAAGATCGAGGCGAAGGTGTCGAGGGGGGCCGCCCAAGCGAAGTACCCGGTCAGCATCGCCGTGCCCCGCTCCACCGCCTGGTCCCACTCGTCCTCCTGCTCGGGGCCGAGCGGGGCGATCTGCTCGTACCGGGCACGGTCCTCGTCGAGGGCGCGCAGGAACCCCTTGATGGCCAGGGGACGCACGATGGCCCGGTCCCAGTCGTCCATGGCCGGGAAGTAGTAGACGGCAAGGGCGTCGTGGACCGCCTTGTCGAAGTCGAAGACCCGGTGGGGCACGGCCGGCACGTAGTTGCGGCGGATCCGGGCACCGAAGTCCCATGCCCTCCGGCAACGCCGGAAGGTTGCCATCTCCCGGGGCCGAAGGACGTATGCCCAGGTCATTAGACCGACCATTGTAAATCGAGCATCCTGCCCATGTTCTTCCAGTCGTCGCCCACTCCTGCGGAGTGTCCGATGACCCGCTGGACGAACAGGTGTACGGGAAATGCTGGTCCCCGCTGGTAGGGTGGTGAGCATGCCGGACGGGATCTTCGCGGGCCTCAACGACGAGCAGGCACAGGCCGTCGCATGCGTCTCCGGGCCTGTCGTGATCCTGGCCGGGGCGGGCTCCGGCAAGACGACAACGGTCACCCGGCGGATCGCCCACCAGGTCGCCGGCGGGACCCACCGACCGGAACGCATCCTCGCCGTCACCTTCACCGACAAGGCGGCCCGGGAGATGGGTTCGCGGTTGGCGGCGCTCGGCTTCCCCGGCGTCCGGGTCAAGACCTTCCATGCGGAGGCGCTCGCCCAGTACCGCACGCTGTCCGGCCGCAGCGACGAGATCCTGCCCTCCAAGACGCCCATCCTCGTGCCGCTCACCCAGCGCCTGCCCATGCCGCACCGGTTCGTCTCGGTCCGCGACATCGCCGCCGAGATCGAGTGGGCCCGCAACCGCCGGATCGGCCCCGAGGCCTACCGGGAAGCGATCGGCGATCGGGAGCCGCCGGTCCCCACTGACCTCATGGCGGGCCTCTACGGTTCCTACGAGCGGCGCAAGCGGGAGCGGGGCCTGATGGACTTCGAGGACCTGCTCGACCGTACCCTGGACCTGATCGAGGGAAGCGACGGGGCCGCGGCGAGCATCCGGGACCGCTACGAGGCGTTCTCCGTGGACGAATACCAGGACGTGAACCTGCTGCAGCAGGGCCTGCTCGACGCCTGGGTGGGCCGCCGCCGCGACCTGTGTGTCGTCGGCGACGACTACCAGTCGATCTTCGGATTCACCGGGGCGACGCCCCGCTACCTCGTCGAGTTCCCCACGCGGTACCCGGACTGCCGGGTGGTGAACCTCAGCGCGAACTATCGCTCGACCCCGGAGGTCCTGGCTATCGCCAACCGGCTGGCTCCCCGCCTCGGCAACCCGCCGAGGCGGCTCGTCGCCGCCACGGCCCCCCGAGGCGCCCCTCAAGGCGCCGGATCAGCAGAGGCCCGAGGCGCCCCGCAAGGCGCCGGATGCGAAAACCCGGCTCCCACGCTGCGCAGCTTCGCCACGGGGGCCGACGAGCTGTCCTGGATCGCGGCCGAAGCCAGGCGGCTGCACGACGGTGGCACCCCCTGGGAGGAGATGGCCGTGCTGTACCGGATCAACGGCCGCTCCGAGCCGCTGGAACAGCGGCTTGCCCGGGACCGGATTCCCTACCAGGTGGCCGGCGCCCCCTTCCTCCGCCGGCCCGCGGCCCGGGCGGTGCTGTCGGCGCTGCGGCGGGCCACCGGAGACCTGGTGGAGGCCGTGCAGGCGGCGGTGGGACGGATGGGCTATCGCCCCGGTGCCGAGGCCTCCGGGGACGAAGCCACCCGGCAGGCAGACCTCGGACGCCTGCTCGATCTGGCGAACGAGTATCGCGAGGCGGCCCTGCAGGCGCCGGGTACCGCCAACACCGACGGTGGCATCCCGGGCTTCGTCGCGGACCTCGTGCGCCGCTTCGCCCCCGAGGAGGATGGCCGGGGGGTCCAGATCCTCACGTACCACCGTTCCAAGGGCAAGGAGTTCGATGCGGTCTTCCTGCCTCGTCTGGAGGAGCGTGAGCTGCCGTTCGCCCTGGCCACGTCCCCGGAGGAGCAGGCCGAGGAACGCCGCCTGTTCTACGTCGGGATCACGCGCGCCCGCCGGCACCTGTTCCTGTCGTGGGCCGCCGCCCGGGACGACGGTCCACGGCGGCGCCTGGCGCCGTCCCCCTTCCTCGACGAGATCAAGCCCCCCGGCGCCGCAGCGCCCCGTGCCCCGGCGCCGGCCCGTGCCCCCGGCGCGGGACCCGGTTCACCGCTGCTCGTCGCGCTGAAGGAATGGCGCCGCCAGGAGGCGAAGGAGCGGAGTCTGCCTGCCTACGTGATCTTCCACGACCGGACCCTCGCCGACATCGCGGACCGCCGTCCCACCACCGTCCCGGAGCTGCTGTCGGTCTCCGGCGTCGGCCCGGCCAAGGTGGCCAACTACGGCGAGGCGGTCCTCGCCATCGTGCAGGGGCACGGCCGTGATGCGTGACGGGCCTCCACTCCGGTAGGGTTCCCGGCCATGAGGGGGGACAGGGTCGAGATCCTGGTCGACGTGGGCAACGCCACCCGACGCTTCGACATCGTCGCCACGAAGGCGGGCCGCAGGGTGGAGGTCACCATCGCCCGGGGCACCATCGAGGTCACCGAGGTGACCCGCTCCGGCCAGCCGGTGCGCAGCGCCCGCTTCATGGCCGCCCGGGTCGTCGCGGTCGTGGAGCACCCCTCCTCCGATTCCGAGGACGACGAGGAACCGAGGGCGGCCCGCCGCCCTCCACCGGAGAACCAGCCCTCGCTCGACCTCTAGGTGCGAGTGGTCAAGAAATTGTTCGCCAGCCGAACAACATCCATGCCACCCCCGGCGGTTCGGTGCTGGACATCGCTATAACGGCACTCAGCCGCTGCCGGTGACGAGCTCGCCGCGCATGTTCTGGAGCAGGTGGTAGCGGCACTCGAAGGTGACCGCTCCCTTCCGGGGGAAGGTCACCGTGACCGTGACGGGGGTGCCGGCATCCACGTTGGCGTCGATGTGCTCGGCCGCGATCCGGAAGTCGTGGAGCGAGTTGCCCTGGTTGCTGAGCGTGACGGTGAGGCGCTGGCCGGGCGTCCCGTGCAGCACGGTGGGGCGGAAGAAGGAGTCGTCCATCTCGATGACGGTCGTGGAGACCCCGGCGACGCCTGCCTCCCCGTGATAGGAGGCCCGTTGCCCGTCGGCCAGGCGGATGGTGCTGCCGCTTTCGGCGCAGGCGGGTGCGAGGACGGCCAGGACGATGACCAGCAGGCCGAGTGGTCGCAGATTCAGGCCTCGGCGCCCACCGCCTGGACCGGGCCCTCCACCCGGATCACCACCTCGGTGCCCGGCGCGGGCGGGCCGACCGGTCCCCAGGTGCGGGCCATGACCGTGTGGGTCCGGGTGGGCAGGAGGGCCACCTCCACCAGGGCATCGTGGCCGTAGTAGTGCGTCTTCGTCACCTCGCCGTGCGGGGGCCCGCCGTTGGAAGGACTGGCCCCGTTCCCGTTCATGTGGACGGGAACGGGATCGGGACAGCCCGCCAGCACGATCTGCTCCGGCCGGATGACGACCCGGGCCGCACCGACCGGCGTGTCCTCGAAGGCCACCACGGCGAGGGCCCCGAGTGGCGTGTGCGCAATGCCGTCGTGGATGTCGGCGGCGAGCAGGGTGGCATCGCCGACGAACCGGGCGGACCAGGCGTCGGACGGGTGGGTGTAGAGGTCAACGGGCGATCCGGACTGCAGCGCCCTGCCGTCGCGCATCAGCACGACCTGGTCGCCGAGCGACAGGGCCTCGGTCTGGTCGTGGGTCACCAGGATCGCGGTCACGCCCGCCGCGGCGAGGGCAGCCCGGACGTCGAGCCGCAGCCGGTGCCGCAGGCTGGCGTCGAGGGCGGCGAACGGTTCGTCGAGGAGGACCAGATCGGGCTCGCAGATCAGCGCCCTGGCGAGCGCCACGCGCTGCTGCTGGCCCCCCGAGAGCTCGTCCGGCCGCCGGTGCCCGAAGCCGGCGAGGCCCACGAGCTCGAGCATCTCGTCGACCCGGCCCCGCCGCAGCGCGCGCTGGCGGCGAGACCGGCGGGCCAGGGCGAAGCCGACGTTGCCCGCCACCGTCAGGTGGGGGAACAGCGCGCCCTCCTGGGGGACGTAGCCCACCCTGCGGTCCTCGGGGGCAACGCAGTGCCGGCCGTCGTCGACGACCCGGCCCCCGATCGAGACGGTTCCCGCCTCGGCGGGCAGGAACCCGGCGAGGACCCTCAGCAGGGTGGTCTTCCCGCAGCCGGACGGGCCGAGCACGCAGGCGACGTCGCCCGCCGGCACGACGAGGTCGAGCCCCCTGAGCACCCGGGTCGTCCCGTAGGCGCTCTCGAGGCCGCCGATGGCGACGCCGGGTGAGGTCGTCATGCCCGCTTCTGCTGGAAGACGCCCATCCGCACGAGCAGCAGCGTCGGGAGCGCGGACGTCGCGAGCATGACGGCAGCGTAGGGCGCGGCGGCGCCGTACGCAAGGCCGGAGCTGTAGGCCCAGAAGCGGGTAGCGAGCGTCTGCATGCCGGTCGGCCGGAGGAGCAGGGTGGCCGTCAGCTCCGTCGTCGCGGCGAGCCACACGAGCGCTGCAGCGGCCCCGAGGCCGGGAGCAATGAGCGGGAGCGTCACCCGCCACAGCACCGATCGGGGGGCCGAGCCGAGGGTACGGGCGGTGTTCTCGAGGACCGCCGGGACCCGGGTGAGCGCGGCCCGCACCGCCACGAGGGCCAGCGGGAACGAGAGCACGACGTAGGCGGCCTCGAGCAGGAGGGTCGACTGGTAGATCGCCGGGACGTGCTGGACCGCGACCGTCACGAAGGTGAGGCCGATGGCGATGCCGGGGAGCGCCCGCACCAGGTAGCTGCTGCGCTCGAGCACCTCGGAGAGCCTGCCCGGATGGCGAACGGTCAGGAGGGCCACGGGGAGGGCGAGCACGGTGGTCACCGCGGCCGCGACGCCGGCGAGCCACAGGGTCTGCAGCGTCGCCGAGAGGACCGAGGCGCCGGGCAGCGTCGTCGCCGGGTTGCGGACCATCCAGTAGACGATCGAGCCCACCGGCACGCCGAGGCCGAGCAGGACCACCAGGCCCACGGCCAGGACGGCAACGGGGGCGCCCTTCCCGAGCCTGACCAGTGATGCGGCGCGGCCTCCGGCGCCGCTGCGCACCCGGCGGGCACGGCCCCGCAGGCGGTATTCGCCCAGCAGCAGGCCCACGCCGAGGAGGCACAGGATCAGCGAGAAGAGCGACGCGGTCTGGCCGTTGAAGCGCAGGGAGTACTCGGTGAAGATCGCGGTGGCGAAGGTCTGGAACCGCAGGATCGCAAAGGCCCCGTATTCCGCCAGGAGGTAGAGGGAGATGATGAGGACCCCGCCGAGCAGGGCCAAGCGGATGCTCGGCAACGTCACCCGGAAGAACCGGGACACCGGCCCGACGCCGAGGGTGCGGGCGACGTCGTCGCTGGCAGGATCGGTGGTGCGCAGGCTGGCGGCCACGGGGAGGTAGACCCAGGGGTACAGCGTGAAGACCGACACCAGGGTGGCGCCCTTGAGGCCCTGGACGGCCGGGAAGATGGAGAGCCACCCGAACCCCGCCACGAACTCCGGTACGGCGAGCGGGAGCACCAGCAGCAGGCGGAAGGCCTTCCGGCCCGGTAGGTCGGTGCGCTCCACCGCCCAGGCGGCCCCGACGCCCACGACGGCACACCCGATGCCCACCAGGACGGTGAGCTGAACGGTGTGGACCAGCAGCGTGGGCAGCAGTGGGCGGTGCAGCACCCTGACCGCTTCGGCGGCGCCGACCGACACGGCCTGGATGACCACCGCGGCCACCGGCACGGCCATGAGGGCGGCGGTCAGGCAGGCCAGCGCCAGGAGGACCGGCGGAAAGCGGTGCCACCGGCGAAGCCGGCCCCGGACGCGGGGCTCCGCGAGGTCCGGGGGACGGACCGCGACCTGTGCCACTAGAGACGGTCCACTACAGCAGGCCCACCTGTTGCAACAGGTCCAGGGCCTGGTTGCCGTCCCCGAGCTCCGCGGTGCTGAGCGGGGCCGGCGTCAGGCTTGGGAGCACCTTGAGCCCCGCAGCCGGCTCGATGCCGGGACGGAGCGGATACTCCCAGCTCTCGGAGGTGGCAATGATCTGCTGGGCGGGCTCGCTGACGAGGTAGGCGACGAAGGACTGGGCGAGGGCCGGGTGCTTGGTGGTCGCGAGCACCCCCGCCCCCGAGATGTCGATGAGCGCTCCGGCGTCGCCCGGTGCAAAGTAGTGGAGGGCCGAGTCGACCGTGCCCTTGTTCTCCGAGCGCAGGCGGTACCAGTAGTAGTGGTCGAGGAGGCCCACCTCCCGCTCGCCCCGGTTGACCGCGGCGACGACCGCCTCGTTGTCGGAATAGATTTTGGAGTTGGCCTTGAGGCCCTCCAGCCACTGCTTGGCGGCGGCGGCGCCGTGGAGCTTGATGACGGCGGTGACGAGAGGGTGGAAGTCCGTCTCGCCCGGCGCCAGGGCCACCTTGCCCTTCCATTCGGGCCTGGCGAGGTCCATGACCGATGCCGGCAGGTCGGTCTCGGTCGCCGACGGCGTGTGGTAGACGAGGGCGGAGGTCCTGGCCGTCACGCCCACCCAGTCACCGTTGGGGGAGTTGTCGGCGGCGGGGACGGCCGCCAGCGTCGCGGCGTCCACCGGCGCGAGGAGCTTCCTGGCCGAGACGACCGTCAGCGCCGGAGGGTTCTCCGCGAAGTAGACGTCGGCAGGGGAGTTCTTCCCCTCCTGGAGGAGTTGGTTGGCGAGGTCGCCCTCGTCGCCGGACCGCAGCGCCACCTTGGCGCCGGTCCGCCGCGTGAAGTCGGCAACGAGCTTGCGGACCGTTTGCTCGTGCTGGCCGCTGTAGACGGTCAGGGTGGCGGGATCGGTCGTGCCTCCCGCGGAGGGCGTCGACGTCCGAGCGCAGGCGGCCATCATGGCGATCGCCAGCACCGATGGCACAACGAGGTTGCGACGCGACAGGAGACTGCGACGCGACAACTGGGATCCTTTGGTTTCGACCGTCCGGTCTGGATGTTAGACCGCCCTAACCAGCCTGGTCAAGGAGGGCGAACCTCACTCATTAGGGTTACCTAACTTCTGGCTGGTACCCTCCACGGGGTAGGTACCATGGGGCGCATGGCATTCGAACGGGGCAACCCGTCATCGAACGGTGCACCGCCCGCCGTCGAGGTGGCCGACCTCCGCAAGCGCTATCCCAAGGGCAAGGTCGATGCCGTCGCCGGCATCTCCTTCGCCGTGGAGCGGGGCGAGGTGTTCGGTTTGCTCGGCCCCAACGGCGCGGGGAAGACGACGACGGTCGGCATCCTGACGACCCGGGTGCGTCCCACAAGCGGGACGGCGAGGGTCGGGGGTGTCGATGTGATGGCGGATCCCGTGGCGGCCCGGCGGCTCCTGGCGGTGGTGCCCCAGCGCAACAACCTCGACCGGTCGCTCTCCGTCAAGCAGAACCTGCTCTTCCACGCCGCTTACCACGGTGTCCCGCGGGTCGAGCGCCGCGAGCGGGCCGAGATGCTCCTCGGCCAGTTCGGACTGTTGGACCGGGCCGACGAGAAGCCGGCGATGTTCTCCGGCGGCCAGTCCCAGCGGATGATGATCGCCCGGGCGCTGATGCACGCCCCGGAGGTGCTGTTTCTCGACGAACCCTCGACGGGGCTCGACCCTGCGGCCCGCCTGTTCGTGTGGGACCGGGTCCGGGAGCTGCAGGCGGCCGGGACGACGATCGTCCTCACCACCCACGACATGGACGAAGCCGCCGCCCTCGCCGACCGGGTGGGCATCATGGACCGCGGCCAGCTCCTCGCCCTCGACACGCCGAGGGCGCTGATCCAGCAACTCCCCGGGGAGCGGACCCTCGACGTCTCCGTCAACCTCGACCACGGCGCGTCGACGGAGGCCGTGTCCGCGGCGCTGTCGAAGCTGGCGGGCGTCGAGCGTGTCGAGCAGGTGCCGGACTCCGGGGGTGCTCCGGGGGGACCTCCCGGCGTCGGCGGGCCGGGAGCGCCACCCGGCGGTCCTCCTGCAGGCGGGCCGAACCACCTCCGGCTCTACGTGGCCGGCGAGGCTTCGTCGCTGGTCAGCCCCGTCGTCCAGGCGCTGCAGTCCCTCGGGGCGACCCTCGACGGCGTCAACCTCGGCGAGCCGACCCTCGAGGACGTCTTCATCCACCTGACCGGGAGAGCGCTGCGATGAGCGAGACGATGAGCGACGTGCAGGCCGAGGTGGACACCGATGCGCCGCCCCGCCGCCAGATCACGCCCCTCGGGGCATTCTTCGCCGTCCTCGGGCGGGATATCTTCGTCACCGGACGTGAGCTGCCGATCTTTTTGGCCCAGGTGGTGCTGCAGCCGCTGTTCCTGCTCTTCGTGTTCGGCAAGATCCTGACGCAGCTCGGCTACGCCCAGCACGGCTACGCCCAGGTGCTGTTCCCCGGCCTGGTCGCCCTGGCCGCGGTGCTGACCGGACTGCAATCGACCGCATTCCCGCTGGTCCTCGAGTTCTCCTACACCAACGAGATCGAGGATCGCCTGCTCGCGCCGTTGCCCATCGGCATGGTGGCTATCGAGAAGGAGGTCATGGCGGCGCTGCGGGCGCTCGTCTCGGCCGGGGTGATGTTCCCGGTGGGCGTCGTGATCCTCGGCGGCATTCCCTGGGTGGGGTCCAACGCCGCCTGGGTCGTGGCGTTCCTCGTCCTCGGGGCCCTCGTCGGATCGGCGCTCGGGCTCACCCTGGGCACGTTCGTGCCGCCCAACCGCATCAACATCATGTTTGCCCTGATCCTGACGCCGCTGCTGTTCACCGGCGCCAGCCAGTATCCGTGGCCGGCGCTCAGCCGCCTGCGGTGGTTCCAGGTTGTGACGGCCGTCAACCCCCTGACCTACGTCAGCGAGGGGCTACGGGGAGCCATGACGCCCCAGGTGCCGCACATCGCCCCGTGGATCTGCCTGGTGGCGCTCCTCGTTGCCACGAGTGGTCTGACCGCTCTGGGGATCTACGGGTTCTTCCGCCGCGCTCTTAGCTAGTAGTTCGTTCGTAGTTTGTGCCGCTTTCCCACAAGAAAAAGTCTGTCAAGCGCGTCGCTGACGCCATTGGGGGAGCCGGAACCGGGCGGGGAGAAATATAGTGGAAATACACCGGAATGATGCCCCCAGAGCTACGACCTGGCCGGGGGCACGGGGGTCGCCCCCGCGCTCCGTAGGTCCTCGCCCCCATGCTGCTCGCTCCAAAGTGTCGTCGAGCAACCCAGAAGCAACCAGAGAGGACCTGCATCCATGAAGCTTCAGCGTCCGCACACCGTTCTCACGCTCACGATCGCCGTTGCGGTCGTGCTCGGTGCCTGCTCGAAGAAGACGTCGACCACCACCGGCTCGTCGCCGAGCCCGTCGGCGGTGCCGACCCTCGGGGCGACCTCGTTCACGAGCGACTTCTCGGCCATGGGCCAGCTCACCGGCCTCGCCGCCACCGGCAAGGGCAACATCGGCGTCCTGCTCCCGGACACCGCCTCCTCCGCGCGCTACGTGGCCTTCGACCAGCCCCTCCTGACCCAGGCCTTCCAGAAGGCCGGCCTGTCGGCGGGCCAGTTCACCATCGACAACGCCCAGGGCTCGGAGAGCACGCAGCTCACCCAGGCCCAGGCGCTCATCACCGGCGGCGCGTCGGTCCTGCTGGTCGACGCCCTGAGCTCGGGCGGTGGCGCCAACATCGAGACCTACGCCAAGCAGCACGGCGTCAAAACCATCGATTACGACCGCCTCGTCCTCGGCGGCAGCCGGGATGCCTACGTCAGCTTCGACAACGTCAAGGTCGGTGGTCTCATCGGCCAGGGAGCCGCGGACTGCGTCACGGCCTGGAACGTCGCCAAGCCGGCCGTTTTCGAGCTCGACGGCTCCCCGACCGACAACAACGCCACGCTCTTCGCCCAGGGCTACAACGCGGTGCTGAAGACCCACTTCGATGACGGTTCCTACACCAAGGTCGGCGAGCAGGCCGTGCCGGCATGGAACAACGACACCGCCCAGACGATCTTCACGCAGCAGTACACGGCCCACAAGAACATCAATACCGTGGTCAGCGCGAACGACGGCCTCGGCAACTCGGTGATCAACGTGCTCAAGAACAACCAGATCGCCGCGAAGACCGTCCCCGTCACCGGGCAGGACGCAACGCTGCAGGGCATGCAGAACGTGCTGGCGGGCTACCAGTGCGGTTCGGTCTACAAGCCGATCTTCCTCGAGACTCAGGCGGCAGCCGCCCTCGCGATCTACCTTCGGGCCAGCCAGACGCCGCCGCCGGCACTGCTGAACGGCACGACGAAGGACACGGGCGCCACGCCCAACGTCGACGTGGCATCGGTGCTGCTGACGCCGGTGTGGGTGACGGCCAAGAACATGGGGTCCACGGTCGTCGCTGACAAGTTCGTCGACAAGGCACAGCTCTGTGCGGGCACCTACGCCGCGCTGTGCACCTCGGCGGGGATCTCCTAGATGGACGCGGAGCTCCACAGGAGAGCGGAGCTTCAAGGAGACGGTTCGGGCGCCGGGGCAGTCGACCCCGGCGCCCTGCTGTCCCTCCGGGGTATCGACAAGCACTTCGGCCCGGTGCAGGCCCTCACCGGCGTCGACCTCGACGTACCCGCCGCCCAGGTGACCGCCCTCCTCGGCGACAACGGGGCCGGCAAGTCCGTCACGGTCAAGACGATCTCCGGCATCCATGCCCCGGATGGGGGCCGGATCCTCTGGCAGGGCCAGCCGGTGCATTTCCGGACCCCCAAGGACGCGACGGCGCTGGGGATCAACACGGTGTTCCAGGACCTGGCCCTCGCCGACAACCTCGACATCGTCCAGAACATGTTCCTCGGCAGGGAGCGCCGCCAGTTCGGCGTGTTCCTCGCCGAGGATGCTATGGAGAAGGCTGCCGCGGCAACGCTCGCCAGCCTGTCGGTGACCACCGTGCGGTCGATCCGCCAGCCGGTGGCGTCGCTGTCCGGGGGCCAGCGGCAATCGGTGGCCGTCGCCCGGGCGGTGATGTGGAACTCGAAGCTCGTGATCATGGACGAGCCCACCGCGGCCCTCGGCGTCGCCCAGACACGGATGGTGCTCGACCTCATCCGCCGGCTGGCCGACAACGGCCTCGCGGTGCTGGTGATTTCCCACAACCTGAACGATGTCTTCGAGGTCGCCGACCGCCTCGCCGTGCTGTACCTGGGGCGGATGGTCGCCCAGGGGGCGGCGTCGGAGTTCGACCGTCAGAGCGTCGTGGAGCTCATGACCACAGGGATGTCGAGCCGGTGGCCCTCGGCATCCCCACCCGCCGCAGCCGCCCGATCGGAGGGCTGAGCAATGTCAGACCTGAAGGAGGGTCCTCCCCTCACCCCCGAACCCGTGACCGAGGCCGCGGCGAGCAGCGCCGAGCTTGCGGTTGCCCCCGAGCTCGTCGCGAACACGCTCGGAGAGTACCTGCGGGCCTGGGCATCCCGCATCCGGGCCGGCGAGAGCGGCGTGCTGCCGGTCATCGTCGGGCTCGTCGTCATCGCGGTCATCTTCCAGTCGCAGAACGCCAACTTCCTCACCGCCGGCAACCTGGTCAACCTCATCGGCCAGGGGGCGCCGATCATCCTGCTCGGCCTTGCCCAGGTCTTCGCCCTTCTGCTCGGCGAGATCGACCTGTCGATCGGCTACGTCGGCGGCGTCGCCGGCGCCATCGTTGCCGAGCTGCTCGTCTTTCCTCGCAACTGGCCCTGGTACGCAGCAATAGGTCTCGCCCTCGCCGTCAGCGCCGTGATCGGGTTCCTGCAGGGGGCGGTTATCGCCCGGCTCCGGTTGCCCTCGTTCGTGGTCACCCTCGCCGGGTTTCTCTTCTTCCAGGGCGTGCTGCTCAAGATGCTGGGGCAGGGGGGGACCGTGCCGATCGCCAGCGACGTCGTCAACGACCTCGAGAACGGCAACATGACCGTGGCGGCTGGGTGGATCGTGGGGGCGGTGCTGGTCGCGGCCTACGCCGGCCTCACCTGGCAGCGCGACCGGCACCGGCGGGCCAGCGGCCTCGTTGCGCCGCCGCGGGGGCTCATGGCGCTGAAGATCGTCCTGGTGGCGCTGTTCGCCGTGGTGCTCATCCTCATCTGCAACACCAACCGGGGCGTGCTCGTGCCGATCCGAGGGATGCCGTGGGTCGTGCTCATCGTGCTCGGTGTGCTCGCCGCGTGGTCGCTGCTGCTGGGTAGCACCCGTTTCGGCCGCTATGTCTACGCCATCGGCGGCAATGCCGAGGCGGCACGGCGCGCCGGCATCAACCTCGCACGCATCCGCACGGCGGCCTTCGTCCTGTGCTCGCTGACGGCGGGCATCGCCGGGATCGTCTACGCCTCACGCCTTCGGTCGGTCTCGACGAACCTGGACGGCGGCCAATTGGTGCTCTACGCCGTGGCCGCCGCCGTCATCGGGGGAACGAGCCTCTTCGGGGGCCGGGGCAAGCCGCTGCACGCGGTCCTCGGGGGCATCGTCATCGCCGCCATCGCCAATGGCATGGGACTGCTCGGGATGGCCGCCGCCACGCAGCTCATCGTGACGGCCCTGGTGCTCCTGGCGGCCGTGACGATCGACGCCGTGGCCCGCCGTGGAAGGACGGTCGCCGGCACGCGCTAGCGCGTTCTCCGAGGCACGATCGAGGCGAAGAAGGCCGTTATTCCATGCCCGAGGCGGCCCTCAAGGCGCCGGATAAGCGGTGGCGAATCGTCGCGCTCACTTCCTTGAACGCCATAAGGGGTTTAGGGTGAATGCTCTTCGGGAGACCGCCCTTGAAGCCGTGCCGGAGAAGGGAGCATGCAGTGCAACGATCCCAAAAACTCCAACGACGTGTGCTAGGAGCTCGAGTCAGCGCAATCGCCGCGACTTGCCTTATCTTGGTCACGACGGGACTGATCATGCCGGGCGCCGCCGAGGCCAATTACCCGTGCTACCCTCCGCCAAAGATGGACTGCGCCATTTTCAGTAGGGTGCTGCCGGCGCCGCACGGCTTGGTCTTGACCCCCACTGGATTGAACGGTGGGGTCGTCGTTGTCTCGAGCCCGTCTGCGGGACGTGGCGACCAGCACTGGATTATTTCGCTCACGACTCCCGGTGAGATCCGGAATGCCACCTACAACAACCAGTGCCTCAACGCGGTGGATGCAGAGTCCGGCACGAATGGGGGCAGGGTTGTGCTCTGGCCGTGTAACGGCACGGACCACGAAAAGTGGTTTGAAGCGGGGAATCCGGGTTGGGGAGCATTCGTAAATGCGGCTCATGCCCTGTGCCTCGATGTTGCCGGGGGAACCCACGACGGCGATCATGTGCAGGTCTGGAAGTGCAACGGGGGAGGCCAGCAACAATGGTTTGGCTTCTAGATTCCCAGCTGGGTTCCCGACCTGCCTACGCTGTGGCGAGCGCAGACCTGACGTCGGTGTCCGGATCGGCAAGCTTCGCTGCGTCGACGATCGTCCTGGACTTGATGAGGGCGATCGAGCGGCGCAGGTCCCTGCCGCGGTTGAGGGCCACGGCCCCGGCGATACGGCCATCCTGCAGGGAGAAGGCCACGAAGCTGCGGCTCTCGAGGTCGCCCCGGACGACCAGGTTCGTCCAGTCCGACACGTGGCCCGCGGCCTGGATGTTGGTGTCGTACTGGTCGGACCAGAACCAGTGGACCTCGTCGTAGGGGTCGGGGCTCCCGAGCATTGCCCTGGCGGCGGCGGCGCCCTGCTTCAGGGCGTTCTGCCAGTGCTCCACGCGGATGTGGTGGCCGACGAGGGGGTGGAGATGGTTGGCCACGTCGCCGGCTGCGAAGATGCCGTCGACGCTGGCACGGCAGTGCTCGTCGACGACGATGCCATTGTCGAGGTGCACGCCCGTGTCCTCCAGCAGGTCGGTCACCGGCGTCGT
Organism: Actinomycetota bacterium; assembly: GCA_036495025.1. GTDB lineage: Bacteria > Actinomycetota > CADDZG01 > JAHWKV01 > JAOPZY01 > JAOPZY01. Next base: position 19,051 of record DASXNO010000117.1, read on the forward strand.
CCCCACCCCGACGACGACGGCGTCGCAGTCGATGCGCATCCCCGACCCGGTCACCACACGCTCCACCCGTTCGTTGCCCTCGAAGGCGTCGACGGATTCGCCGAGGTGCAGCTTCACGCCGTGGTCGGCATGGATGGCGGCCACGACGGCGCCGATCTGGGGCCCCAGCGCCCGGTAGCACGGGCCGGGCAGTGGCTCGATCGCGACGACGTCGAGGCCGCAGGCGCGCAACGATGCCGCCACCTCGCATCCGATGAAGCCCATTCCGACGACGACCACCGTGGTCGCACCCGCCGTCTCGGCCCTGATGGCGTCGGCATCGGCGACGGTGCGCAGCAGGTGGATGCCCCGCAGGTGCGATCCGGGGACGTGGAGGGTGCGGTTGCGCAGCCCGGTCGCGACGAGCACCTTGTCGTAGCGCAGCGCTTCGCCGTCGTCGAGGATCGCCTGTCGGGTGCCGGGGTCGATGCGCGCCACACGGTTGCCGAACCGGCACTCAATCTCGTTGGCCTCCCAGAAGCCGGGAGGGCGGAGCAGGGCCTTCTCGAACGGAGCCTCGCCCCGCAGGAACTCCTTGGAGAGGGGAGGCCGTTCGTAGGGGGCCACGGGTTCCTCCCCGACGAGGACGAGGCGCCCGGGGAAGCCGTCGTCCCGGAGGGTTGCCGCCGCTGTCCCGCCGGCGAGGTTGGCGCCGACCACGACATACGTTTCGGGCATCAGTCGAGCTCGACCATCAGCTTCCCGTCGTCCTCGTAGGCGGGGTAGACGTTGATGGGGTCCGGCGGTGGCCCGTCGAGCACCTCTCCCGTCTTCAGATCGAACTGGCCCATGTGGCAGGGGCAGACCACGGTGGTGCCCTCGAGCTCGCCGTCGGCCAGCGAGCACGCGGCGTGGGTGCAGGTGTCGTCGAAGGCATAGAACTCGTCACCGACCCTGGCGACGGCGATGGGGTCCGGTCCTACCGAGAAGGCCTTCATTGCAAGATCGGCGATGGCGTCGGCCGGGCAAAGCGTGACGGGCTCTCCCATGGAACCTCCTTTGGTGTGGGGGAAGGGGCGGGAGCCTATCGCGTGGAGCAGCAGTGCCGGGTCCCCGCCGGTGCGGAAGCGGCGGGGACCCCTCACTGGTACAGCAGGCCGGGGTTCCCTAGGAGGCGAGCATGGCCTTGGTCAGACGCTTGAGGCGGCGCAGCTCCATCCAGCGCACCAGCAGCCAGACACTGCCGATGGCGATCGCCGGGCCCTTCCACTGGCCGGTTTGGAGCAGCTCACCCAGCTGTTCGCCCCATTCCGGCGGCAGCACCTGGACGACCGGGGACTGGGCGACCGCAGCAGGAGCATTCTTCAGTGCCTTTCCCGCCTTCTCCTCCTTGGCTTTCTTTGCCCTGTTCCGGATCCGGTGCGCCACAAACCAGAAGAGGCTCCCTCCCACGCCACCGCCAACGGCGACGCCGGCGAGCCGTTTCAGCCAGATCGCGGGCGCGGGGAGGCGCTCGGCGAGCTCGGCCACGTCCCGCTCGAGGCGGCTGCGCGTCTGTTCGATTTCGGTCAGCGTTGCAGCTGTGCTATTGCCCACTCTTCTCCCTCCTTCAGGGTCCGCTTGGTTTGCTCGGGCATGAGCCCCGGCTTGCGGAGCCTCGCCACGCCGAAGAGCGCCGCCACGATGGCCAGCAGTGCGAAGCCTCCCGTGACGACAAGGCGTGACCCCCACGGCGGCAGCACGTTGTCGAGCGCGGCAGCAGCCGTCAGCCCGGCGAAGACCAGCACCAGCAGCCCGATGATCCCCGCAGCCGCAAGTGCCACGGCCGCCTTCGCCTTCGCCAGGAGGGCTTCGGTGATTTCGTGACGGGCGAGCTCGATCTCCTTCTGGAGCAAGTGCCTGGTGTCGTCGGCGATGGACATGAGGATCGCGATCGTCGACCGCTCCACCGGTCCGTTGGGATCGGCTGGGCCGGTCCCGTGGCCTGCCCCCGAGGCGTGCCGCTGGGTGGGTCGGGCTGTGTCCATTCGAGCTCTCCTGGTCACGGTCGCCGGAGCCACCGACGACGAGGTGGTTGCCGTGTTGCTACCCATGCCGCAACGACGTTACACCAGCGTGCGTTTTGGGCGCCGTGATTTGGCGTTGGCACCGTTGCTCCCGCTCGTGCAATATTCGAGGCTCCTGCCCGGGAATCTTTGACTCCACTACCTTCTTGGGGTTTACTGCCGGAAGCTGGATTTCTCTTTAGGGCATTGGAGGCAAAGGATGAACAAGAGTGACCTCGTTGACGCCGTAGCGGCGGCGACCAACGAAGGGAAGTCGAAGGTGGCGGCCCTCCTCGAGTCGGTGCTGGACCACATCAGCGCGGCACTGCAGCAGGGCGAGAAGGTCACCCTCCCAGGCTTCGGAACCTTCGAGACGCGCAAGCGCCAGGCACGGTCGGGCCGCAACCCGCGGACGGGGGCGCCGGTGAAGATCGCCGCCACGACGGCTCCGGTGTTCAAGGCCGGTGCAACGCTCAAGGGATCGGTCGCCGGCAACAAGAAGACCGCAGCCAGGGCCGGTGCCAGGTCGAAGGTGTCGGCGAAGGCAAAGGCAGCGCCGAAGGCTGCTGCCAAGACCGCGGTGAAGGCGGCCGGAAAGGCTTCGGCCAAGGCCCCAGCCGTGAAGCAGAAGGCAGCCCAGAAGACCGCGCCGAAGGCGGCCGCCAAGACCGCTGCAAAGGCGGTGGCCAGGACCTCCGCCAAGGCATCCCCGAAGGCAGCGGCCAAGGCTTCGGGCAAGGCGGCCCCGGCCAACGCCAACGGAGGGGTCAAGGGTCGCGCGAAGAAGGCCCCAGCCCGAAAGAGGTAGCAACGGCAACGGTTTTCGCCCCCAACGGCCCGCCCACCCGGCGGGCCGTTGGCGTACGTTAGGGTGCTGGTCTGGAGGTGAGTCGATGAAAAGAGGACTGTCCGGCAAGACCCGGCGCGGGAGCCCGCCACTGCCTCGCCAGCGAAAGGCGTTGCGGGTCGTCCAGCTCACCCTTGTGGCGCTTGCCGTCTGCCTCGTCGTGCTCGCCGCTTCCGCCATGCATCAACACCGTCACCCCCTGGCGCCGGGAGCGGTGCTGGGGGCATCGGGCGGCCACGGGTTCGGCGAGGTGGTTGCTCTGGGGGCTGGAGCCGTCGCCGTCGCCGGCCTTGCCGTTGCCATGGGCCTCCGCGTGGTCCGCGGACCGGACCCGCACCTTCCGGAGTAGGGGGGTCCTAGCTTGCCGCCGCGAGGAGCTCTCGGGCCACCTTGACGCTGGCGTGGTCGAGGCCGGAGGCGGCGAGGCGCCGCAGGTCGCCGGGCTCATCGACGTCCAGCGAGAGGCCGGGCAGGCGCAGGCACTGCACCCGCAGCCCGGCAATGCCAGCGGCCCCTGCATGCGACCTGGCGCTGTCGGGCCCGAACCGTGCCGCGATGGCGGCGGGCGGCCGGCGCAGCAGCCCGGACGTCCCGCCGTCGTCGGAGAGGGCCACCACCACGTCGGCGTCGGTGGCGAAGAGCGCCTCGAGCTCCTGACCGGTCACGAGGGGGACGTCGAAGGGCAGCACCAGCAATGCCGTGGCCCCCGCCGAGGCACCGGCGGAGGTCCCCTCCGCGACGGCGTCGTTGAGCCCCGACCCGGGGTCCGGGACGATGGACCACCCCGCCGAGCGCGCCATCGAGGCGGCGTCGAGGTCCGACGTCACCACCATGCGAAGCGGCCACCCGGCGGCGGCGACCAGCACGTCGGCGAACATCGACAGGGCCAGCCGCCGGCGTTGCGGGGGGCCGAGGACCCCCGCCAGGCGCAGCTTCGATTCGGGCAGGCGTTTGACGGGGATGAGGATGGCTTCCACCGGTTATCTCAACCCGGGCGGTGATTCGGCTAACCCCGGCACGTCCATATACTCGCGCGTATGGGCGAGATCGGTGCGCCAGAGTCCAATGGAGACCTGTCCCACGCGCCCGAACGCAAACACTGGAAACACCTCTATTCGGAGATCGTGGCCACCGAGATCTGCACCGCTTGTTCCGCCTGCGTCGTGGCGTGCCCCCATCACGTCATCGAGATGCAGGATTTCCGTCCGGCCATGCAGGATTCCCTGCTCGGCATCGACAACTGCGAGCACGGCGAGAAGAGCTGCTCGCTCTGCGCCATGGCCTGCCTGCGCCTCGACCCCGACTTCGACGCCATCGAGCACCTCCTGTACGGGCGGCGCCGCAAGCACCCCTCCGAACCCTGGGGCGTCACCCGCAAGATGATGCTCGGCCGGACGTCGTCGTCGGAGATCATGGCCAAAGGCCAGGACGGCGGCGTCGTGACGGCCATCATCGGCTGGATGCTGTCGACGGGAGAGCTCGACGGCGCCACCTGTGCCAAGCCCATGGCCGGTACGCCCTGGCTCGACGAGCCGTTCGTCGCCACCACGCCGGAGGAGCTGCTGACGGGCGCCGGGTCCCGCTACACCTACTGCTCGACGCCCCTGGCCCTCAAGATGGCCGCCGAGCGCAAGCTCAAGAAGGTGGCCGCCATCGGCGTTTCCTGCGAATCGACGGCGATACGGGAGATGGCGGCCGAGGGGATCAAGCGCTGGTCCCGGATGGTCAAGTTCGTCGCCGGTCTCATGTGCAACGAGACGTTCCAGTACGAGCCGTTCATCAATGACATCGTCCAGGGCCGCTACGGCATCGACATCTCGCAGGTGACGAAGATCAACGTCAAGGGGGACGTGTACGTCACCCTCACCGACGGCACCGACGTGCGGATCCCGCTCAAGGAATGCCAGGAGACCTCGAACGAGTGGTGCCACCACTGCCCGGACTTCGCCGCCGAGCACGCGGACATCTCCTTCGGCGGCATCGGTCTCAAGGGCTGGACGATGTGTCTCATCCGCACCGAGTACGGCGAGGACGTCTGGAACCGGGCGGTCGAGGCCGGGGTCATCGAGGTCCGGCCTGTCGAGGAGGACCCGGCGGGACTCAAGGTGCTCGAGCGGCTCGCCCGCAAGCAACGGTTCCGGGTGGGGCCGTTCGAACCGCACGCGGCGGGCAGGTGGCCCGTGCGTGAGGTCCTCGACCGGGTGCGGCGGGAGGCGCTCGCCGAGTACCAGGGGGCCCCGGCGCCCGAGTAGTGGCAGCGACGCAGTCCCGCAAACGGGAACCCGTCTACGCGTTCGGTGAGCACACGCTTGCCCCCGGGATGCGGCTGTATTTCCGCTGGCATCTCGAGGGCCTCGAGCACATCCCCAGGGACGCCGCCGCCCTGGTCGCTTCGAACCACCTCTCGTACCTCGACGGTCTGGCGGTGGCCTACGGCGTGCACCGGGCCGGGCGGCGACCCCGGTTCCTGACCAAGTCCGGCCTCTTCAAGGTCCCAGTCGTCGGCGCCTTCCTCCGGGCCATCGGTCAGATCCCCGTCAGCCGGGGAACGAAGGAGGCGCCCCAGTCACTCGACAACGCCGCCGCCGCGCTGGCCCGCGGCGAGGTCGTCGTCGTCTTCCCCGAGGGGACGACGACCACCGCGCCCGACCTCGCGATGGGCAAGCCCAAGACCGGCACGGCCCGGCTGGCCCTCATGAGCGGGATGGACGTGGTGCCGTGTGCCACCTGGGGCGGCCAGTGGATCTGGACCAAGCACCTCGGCGTGCACCTCCGGCCCCGCCAGGACGTGTGGGTGCGGTTCGGCCCGCCCATCTCCTTCAAGGAATACCAGGGCCGGGAGGACGACCGCGAGGCGTGGCGGGAGGTCTCGGACCGGATCATGCTCCAGATCGCGGGCCTGCTGGAGGGCCTGAGGGAAGCCAAACCCTGGACGCCGCAGGAGCCCACCCGCAAGAAGTTCATCGCGGAGCAGGAGGCGAAGAAGGCGACCTGACCGGTCGCCGGGGCGACTGCGTTGTACGATAGGTACCGTATAAATGTATGCGACCCGGACCGAGCTGTATCACCCGTCCCGGGAGCAGATCACGCTCTCGGGCGTGCTGCATGCACTGAGTGACCCGCTCCGCCTCGACCTCGTCCGCCAATTGGACGGCGAGGGGATCGAGCGGCCGTGCGGCAGCTTCGATCTGCCCATCGCCAAGTCGACGGCCACCCACCACTGGCGGGTGCTCCGGGAGGCCGGTGTGGTGAGGGCCCGGGAAGAAGGAACGAAGAAGTACCACAGCCTGCGGCGTGCCGATCTCGACGCCCGCTTCCCCGGCCTGCTGGACTCGATCCTCGCCAACGCCTGACCATCTGCTATAGTTCGATGTATGACGAACATCGAACAAGTGGAGGCTGCCAGCGACAACCTCGAGGAGCTTGCGCTTCGGGGCCTCGAGGCCGGTCCGGGGGCCGACCCACGGCGATGGTGGGCACTGGCGGTGCTGTGCCTCAGCCTCGTGCTCATCACGCTCGACAACACCGTCCTGAACGTCGCACTGCCCACGCTCGTTCGGGACCTGCACGCTTCCACCTCCGAGCTGCAGTGGATCGTCGACAGCTACCAGCTGGTCTTCGCCGGCCTGCTCTTCAGCGCCGGGTCGATGGCCGACCGGTACGGCCGGAAGGGCACGCTCAGCCTCGGCCTGGTCGTCTTCGGCTCCGGGACCCTCGCTGCCGCCTTTGCCGGTAGCGCCGGGACGCTGATCCTGACCCGGGCGTTCATGGGGATCGGCGGCGCCCTGATCATGCCGTCCACGCTGTCGATCCTCGGCGACGTCTTCCCCGACCCGGCGGAGCGGACGCGGGCGATCTCCATCTGGGCGGCCATGGCGGCGGTCGGGATCGCCCTCGGGCCCGTTCTCGGTGGCCTCCTGCTCGCCCACTACGGCTGGGGTTCGATCTTCCTCGTCAACGTGCCGGTCGTCGTGGCGGCACTCGTCGGGGGCGCCCTGCTGCTGCCGAAGTCCAGGGACCCGGCGCCGGGCCGCATGGACCTCGTGGGATCCGCGCTCTCGATCGCCACGCTGATGACCCTGGTCTTCGCCGTGATCGAGGGGCCGAACCGGGGGTGGACGAGCTCCACCGTCGTCGGCGCCGCCGGGGCGGGCGTGGCGCTGCTGGCCGCCTTCGTTGCCTGGGAGGCGCGCTCCGACCACCCGATGCTCGACCTGAGGCTCTTCGCCGACCGCCGGTTCAGCGGCGGGGCGCTGACGCTCACGCTGCTCTACTTCGGCGGGTTGGGGACCTACTTCCTCTATACCCAGCACCTGCAGTTCGTGCTTGGCTACAGCGCCCTCCGGGCCGGGGTGTACTCGGTCCCCTTCGCGCTGGTGCTCGTCGTCTTCTCGCTGCGCACGCCGTGGGCCGTGCGGCGCTTCGGCACTGCCAGGGTGGCGGGCCTGGGCCTGATGACCCTTGCCCTCGGGGTCCTGCTGCGCTCGGGCGCCAACGCCCACACCGGCTACTGGGTCCTGCTTGTCTCGCTGATGGTGGCCGCGGCGGGCATCGGCAGCACGATTGCCCCCTCGACGACGTCGATCATGAGCTCGCTCTCGCCGCGTCAGGCGGGCGTCGGCTCCGCGATCAACGACGCAGCCCGCCAGGTCGGCGCGGCCCTGGGCGTGGCGGTCCTGGGCAGCGTCTGGGCCTCGAGCTACGCGCACGCCCTGGCGGCCCCCGCCTTGCGGGCCACGGTGGCGCCGCCGGCGTTGCAGGCCAGCCGGAGCTCGGTCGGGGCGGCCCTCGCCGCAGCCCGTGCCCTTCCCGCTCCGGCAGCCCAGAGCCTCGTGGCGGCCGCCAAGGAGGCGTTCGTCCACGGTGCCGACGTTGCCAACGTCGTGGCGGCCCTCGTGGCGATCGGTGGGGCCCTCCTGGCGATGCGCTACCTGCCGCGCCGGCCTCCGAGGGTCCGAGTTCGAGGTTAGTCGTCGATCGCGTGTATATGCGCGATCGCGGACTATCCTCGGGCCGCGCAGCCCCGCACCAAGGGCGAGGAGCCAGAAAATGAGGCGTTTCGGCTCAAACCTGTCCCCAATCGACGGGGGGGTTTCCGGGCCTGCTCTAGACTCACGGCCATGAGCCGCATCCGGGTGGCCGTCCTCTTCGGGGGACGGTCGGGCGAGCACGAGGTGTCGTGCGTCTCGGCCCGCCACGTCGCCGCCGCCTTCGATCCCGAGCGCTACCAGGTTGTGCCCGTCGGCATCACCCGCGACGGGCGCTGGTTGCTGCCCGAGCCGTCCCGCCGGGTGCTGGGGGGAGGCCGCCTCGAGATCCCCGAGACCGCCTTCGAGGCGGCCGGCGAGCCCGTTGCGCTCGCCCGGGGAGCCGCGGGGCCGGGTCTCGAGGTTGACGTCGTCTTCCCCGTCCTCCACGGGCCGTACGGCGAGGACGGGACGGTGCAGGGGCTGCTCGACATGGCGGGCATCCCCTACGTCGGTTCGGGGGTCCTCGGCTCGGCGCTCGGGATGGACAAGGAGAAGATGAAGCGGATGTTCCGCGACCACGGGCTGCCGATCGGTGACTTCGTCGCCATCCGGGCCCACGAGTGGGAGGACGACGCGGGCCGCGCCCTCGAGGCCGCCCTGTCGCTCGGCCTGCCGTCGTTCACCAAGCCTGCCAACCTCGGCTCGTCCGTGGGGGTGTCGCGCTGCGAGGACGATGCCTCGCTCGTCGCAGGCATCGAGGAGGCCCTCCGCCACGACCGCAAGGTCCTGGTCGAAGCGGCAATGGCTGGCCGGGAGATCGAGGTCGGGGTCCTCGGCAACGACCACCCCGAGGCGTCGGTGCCCGGTGAGGTGTTCCCCGGCCGGGAGTTCTACGACTACGCGGCGAAGTACCTCGACGACACCTCCCGCACGGAGATCCCGGCGGACCTGCCCCAGGCGGCGACCCGGGAATTGCAGGAGCTTGCCGTGGCGGCGTTCCGGGCCGTGGACGCCTCAGGGATGGCCCGGGTTGACTTCTTCTATGACGAAGCCGGCCGCGGCCCGGTCGTCAACGAGATCAACACCATTCCCGGATTCACCGTCATCTCGATGTTCCCCAAGCTCTGGGAGGCCTCGGGGATGCCGTACCCGCGCCTGCTCGACCGGCTGGTGGAACTTGCGCTCGAGCGCCACCGGCAGCGACCACGGGCCGAGACTTTATCCGGCGCCTTGAGGGGCGCCTCGGGAAGTTCATCCGGCGCCTTGATCGGCGCCTCGGGGGCCGTGGGTGCGCCGTGGCTGGAGGATCAGGCTGTCATAGGTGGACGATCGGACAGGTGAGGGTGCGGGTGATGCCCTCCACGGCCTGGATCTTGGCAACTACGAGCTTGCCGAGGTCATCGACCGTCCTCGATTCCGCCTTGACGATGACGTCGTAGGGACCGGTCACGTCGTCCGCGGCCGTGACACCGGCGATGCCGTGGACCTCCTGCGCGACCTGCGCCGCCTTCCCAACCTCGGTCTGGATCAGGATGTACGCCTGCACTTGGACCGCCAACCCGCTCACCTCCCTTTCGTCGTTCGTAATCCTACGGACATATTTGCGGCGATAACAAGCTTGGATCGCCGGGTTGGGGGGACGAGGTGAAGGCCTTCGCCGACCGGGACGAGGCGGGTCTCCTCCTCGGCCAGGCCCTTGCCGACCTCGACCCCGCGCCCGGGCCGGGGGCGCTCGTCCTGGGCATCCCCCGGGGTGGCGTGATCGTCGCAGCAGCGGTGGCCAGGGTGATCGGAGCCGACCTCGACGTAATGGTGCCTGCGAAGGTCCGTGCCCCCCACCAGCCGGAGCTTGCCATCGGCGCGGTCGGTCCCGACGGCGGCGTTTGGCTGGACGGGGTGGCGGTGGCCGCCCTTGCGATCCCGGAGGAGGTCCTCGAGGCGCAGGTCAGCGCCGCGTGGCAGGAGGTCCGCCGGCGCACGGCGGCATTCCGGGGCGACCGGCCGTCCCCGTCGGTCACGGGACGCTTCGTGATCCTGGTCGACGACGGCATCGCCACGGGAGCGACGATCGCCGCAGCCGCGCGGGCGTTGCGGGCCCAGGCCCCGGCACGCCTGGTCGTCGCGGTGCCCGTTGCCCCGGGCCAGGCGGTGCGGCACCTCGCCACCGAGGTCGACCAGGTAGTGTGCCTGGCGTCGCCGGAGCCGTTTCTGGCCGTCGGACAGTGGTATCAAGACTTCCGGCAGGTCGGCGACGAGGCGGTCCGGCAGGCACTCTCCGCCACGGGGAGCCAACCTTAGGGCCCGCTCAAGGGCACGGATAAGAAGGAGGAATAGGTATGGCGAGGTACGCAACGCTGGTGACGAGCATGGGGGACATCAAGGCAAAGCTGCTGGACGACACGGCGCCGAAGACCGTCGAGAACTTCGTTGGCCTGGCCACGGGGAGCAAGGAATGGTCGACCCGGTTCGGCGAGAAGCGCAACGAGCCGCTGTACTCCGGCACCGTCTTCCACCGGGTCATCCCCGACTTCATGATCCAGGGTGGCGACCCCCTCGGCAACGGCACGGGCGGGCCCGGCTACAAGTTCGAGGACGAGTTCGGTGGCCCGCACACGTTCAACGGCCCCGGCTACCTGGCCATGGCCAACGCGGGCCCGAACAGCAACGGAAGCCAGTTCTTCGTCACCGTCGCGCCGACCCCGTGGCTGAACGGCAAGCACACCATCTTCGGGATCGTCGTCGAGGGCCAGGACGTCGCCGACGCGATCTCCAAGGTCCCCGCCATCGGCGACCGCCCCAACACCGACGTCGTGTTGAAGGAAGTGCGAATCGACGAGGAGTAGCGCCGCAGCGCACCGCAGCGGCCGTCGACCGGCCGTGGGCCCTACGTTCGGCGGGGCTCCACCTCGAAGTAGATCCTGACCTCGGTCCGGAACTCCTCGACATCGCCGCCATCGATCGTGGCGCTGGTCCTCAGGACCTCCATGCGACGGATGTTCCGGATCGTCTTGGCGGCCTCTTTCAGGGCTTCCCGTGCTGCCGCGCCCCATGACTCGGGCGACACGCCTTCAAGCTCCAGGGTGTTGATGACAGGCACGCCCCGATGATACGCCCGAGGCGCCCCTCAAGGCGCCGGACAAAATAAGACGGGCGCCCCTCAAGGCGCCGGCTTGACCTGTACCCTGGCGGCATGAAGCTCTCGGAGGTGGGAGAGTTCGGCCTGATCGAGCGCCTGGCCGACCTCCTCGGCGAGGCCCCCGAGGGCGAGACGTGGATCGGTGACGACGCCGCGGTCCTCCGGGCTCCCGGCGGGACGATTCTCTTCACGGCGGATCTGCTCGTCGAAGGCGTGCACTTCGACCTCGCCTGGACCTCTCCGGCGGACCTCGGCTACAAGGCGGTCGCCGTCAACTGCAGCGACGTCGCCGCCATGGGGGGCACGCCCCGGCGGGCCCTCGTGTCCCTGGGGGTCCGCCCGGGGATCGAGGTGGACTTCCTCGAGGCGCTCTACGCCGGCATGCGGGAGTGCAGCGACGCCTTCGGGATGGCGGTGGTCGGGGGGGACGTCTCGCGCTGCGACCAGCTCGTCGTCTCGGTGGCGCTCCTGGGCAACCCGGCCGGCCGCCGGGTCATCGAGCGCCGCGGCGCTCGCCCGGGCGACGTGATCTGCGTGACGGGGACCCTGGGGGCCGCGGCGGCAGGCCTGCGCTTGATGAAGGCGGGCCAGCCGGCTCCTCCCGCCCTCCGGTCGGCGCTGCTTCGTCCGGAGCCCAGGGTGCGGGAGGTCGAGGTCCTCCGCCGCTTCCTGCCCAACGCCATGATCGATGTGTCGGATGGCCTCGCGGCCGACCTCGGCCACCTCTGCGACGCCTCACGGGTCGGGGCGAGGGTGGATGCCGCCCGGCTGCCACTGATCGACACCGCCGGGCTGCCGGCCGATCTGGACGCGCTCGACCTTGCCCTCGGCGGGGGAGAGGACTATGAGCTGTGCTTCACGATCGTTCCCGAGCGGGCGGAGAAGGCGGCGTCCGAGGTCGAGGCCGCCACCGGCACCCGGGTCCACCTGATCGGGGAGGTGACGGAGGAGGCCGCTGGCAGGGTGCTGGTCGTCGACGGCACCGTGCAGCCGCTTGCCCCACAAGGGTGGGACCACCTGCGGCCCTGAATCCGGCGCCCCTGGCCCTCACCATCGCCGGGTCGGACTCGGGCGGGGGAGCGGGCATCCAGGCGGACCTGGCGTGCTTCCTTGCCCTCGGCGTCCACGGGACCAGCGCCATCACCGCCGTGACCTCCCAGACGACGGGGAGCATCTCGGGCATCCATGAGGTGCCCGCGGCCTTCGTGGGGGAGCAGATCCGCCACGTCTGCGCCAGCGCCGCGGTCGCAGCCGCCAAGACTGGCATGCTGGCCTCGGCGGCGACGATCCGGGCGGTGGCGGCGGCGGTCGGTGCCTGCGGGCTCGAAGGGCTCGTGGTCGACCCCGTGCTCGTCTCCACCAGCGGGACCAGGCTGCTTGCCGTCGAGGCCCAGTGGGCCCTCCTCGCCGACCTCTTCCCGCTGGCGCGGGTGGTCACACCCAACCTCGACGAGGCGGCGGCGCTCACGGACCGTGAGGTCCGCGACCTTGGCCAGATGCGAGAGGCCGCCCGGGCCCTGCACGGCCTGGGAGCGGAATGGGTCCTCGTCAAGGGCGGCCACCTCGAGACGAAGCCGGTCGATGTCCTGTACGACGGCACGTCGTTCCTCGAGTTCGAGGGCGAGCGCATCGGTCCCACCGGTTCCCAAGCCGGGCCGCCGGTCCACGGGACGGGGTGTGTCCTCTCCGCCGCCATCACCGCTCACCTCGCACGAGGAGCGCCGGTGCCGGATGCCGTCGGGAAGGCCAGGGACCACGTCGCCGGCGCCATCCGCCACGCCCGCCAGGTCGGGTCCGGCCTGTGTGCCGACCCGGCCTGGAACCTTCAGCGGCGGTAGTAGAAGATCCCGTCGCGGGGCCACTCGGCCCGGAGCGCCCGGAAGGAGACGGAGGGGCGGGGCACCGCCGTCCAGAGGGGCCAGTGGGAATGTGCCGTGCCGAGACGCCAGGCGGCGAGGGTGCGGAGCCCCATCCAGGCGCCCAGGCCTCCGAGCAGGCCCGCCGCCACCGCCGCCAGCGCCCCCATCGCGCCGGCGACGTTGTGGACGGCCAGGCCGATGGCGAAGTTGACGCCGGCGCCGACGATCGCCGCCGGGAGGAAGAACCACAGCAGCAGGGCCACCGGCCAGGCGAGCGGGCCCAGCGACGTCCGGCTCTCGTAGGGCGCGTCCTCGGGGGCCTCCTCGTACCGGGGGGTCTGGCCGGCGGGACGCCGGCGCAGGTCCTCGAGGAGCGAGAGCGCCGGGATGCCGAGGAACGTCCAGGTGAAACCGGCGAGCGCCAGCCGGCTTCGGGCCATCACCTTGTGGAACAGCAGGAACACGACGACGGCGAGGACGGCGAAGAAGACGGCGCGGACCCACCCGCTCGAGACGGATCGCAACTTCACGGGGCGAACTCTAGCGGGCCCGTTCTCCGTAGGGTGACGCTCCGGGCCGGCGGGAAGGCTCAGCCGGTCGCGAGCGCCGCGTCAAGGGAGATATCGACGTTGCCGGCAAGCGCCTTCGAGACAGGGCAACCGTCCTTGGCCGCGCTGGCCAGCTTTTCGAACATGTCGGGAGAGCAGCCGGGCACGGTGCCCCGCACCGACAGGTGCATCGACGTGATGCCCCAGCCCCCGCCCTGCTGCTCGAAGGAGCACACGGCCGTTGCCTCCAGGCGTTCTGGCGGGACGCCGGCCTCGCCGAGCTCGTGGGAGAGCGCCATGCAGTAGCAGGCGGCGTGCGCCGCGGCGATCAGCTCTTCGGGGCTGGTCTTGCCACCCGCCTCGACCGTGCGCGCGGCCCACGACACCGGAAGGTCGCCCCCCACGCCGCTGGCGAGTCGAGCCACGCCGCTCCCGTCGCCCAGGCCGCCGTTCCAGGTTGCTGCAGCTCTGCTCTTCATGTCCTGCCCCCTTTTCCGACGTCACCACAGATGTACCGGAGATGTCCCCGACGTATCCCGCGGTTTCTCTCCCAGATGCCCGCTCTGGTATTCCTTGCGCACCATATCGCCGGGGTGCGTCCCGCGAAGCCCGACAACTCACTTGACACGTCAAAGGCGCCCGCCGGTCGGGTAGTCTTTCGGCCCGTGGACCACGTCGTCATCAGAAAGCTCGAACACCTGACCGGCTCCGCAGGTGCGCCGTCGGTGGGGTTCGCGGTCGAAACCCGGGACCGGCCGGGCCCTGCCCACAAGGGCGGCGCCTTCGAAGGGGATGTCGTCTACGTCCAGCTCCACGGCGGGTTGATCGTGGCCAGGGCCAAGGTGCGGATCGGCTACGTGATGGAGTACTCCAACATCCAGGAGGTCCGTGCCCGGACCAGGGGCTCGGCGCTCTATGACGTCGCGGACTTCTGGAAGGGCAGGCCCCGCTACGGCTACGCCGCGCTGGCGGCGCTCACCGAGGAGACGTGGGTCCAACCCCCGTACTGGGGAGGCCCCCGGACCTATGGCTACGAGTGGGTGCTGCTCGACGACGTGAAGAAGCGGGCCACGTGGCTCGACAAGCGCGAGCCCCCGCGCGGCGATACCGCGGACCTGCCGACGAGGTTCCGGCGCTGGCTGTCTGCGACGGCCGCGAAGGCGTAGACGCTGGGCCCGGACGGGCTCAGACGACCTTCGCGACCTTCCCGGCCTTGATGCAGGAGGCGCAGACGTGCATCCGCTTGCGGTTGCCGCTCACGAGGGTGTGGACCGTCTGGATGTTCGGGTCCCACCGGCGGTTCGTCCGGCGGTGCGAATGGCTGAGCTGCTTGGAGAAGTACGGCGACTTCCCGCAGATCTCACAGGTGGCTGACATGCAAGTGATGGTACCAGTTTCCGGTTGGGGGCCGGCTTCCTGCCTCAGAATGGGCGCATGAGCGATCGCAGCCCCCTCCTCCTGTACGCCCCGCCCCGGGAGCAGGTGCCGGTGACCCAGGTCACCGGGGTCGGCGCGAAACAGGCGCAGGCGCTGGCGGATTCCCGGTTCGGCATCCGAACGGTCCAGGACCTCGTCCAGCACTACCCGCGCCGCCACCTCGACTTCTCCGAGACCAAGGCGATCCGGGAAGTGGGCGTGGGGGACGAGGTCACGATCATCGGCGAGGTCCGCAAGGTCAATGCTCCCCCGCCGCAGCGGCGGAAGGCCCCCCTCAGGGTGATCCTCTCCGACGGCACCTCGAACCTGACGCTCGTGTTCTTCAACCAGCCGTGGCGGGCGCGCCAGCTCCCCCCCGGGACCCGGATCGCCGCCAAGGGGAAGATCACGAGCTTCCGGGGCGTCCGGCAGATGAATGCTCCGATGGTCGACGTGATCAGCGAGGCCAATGAGGTCGTCCGCATCGTGCCGCAGTACCCGGCCACGGCCGACATCACGACCGTCTGGCTGCGGCGCGTCATCCGGGCCGCCCTGGACGAGTACCGGCCCGTCGCCGACCCGCTCCCGCCGGAGGTCCGGCGCCGGCACCGCCTGATGGGCCGGACCGAGGCGCTGTGCAGCTACCACTTCCCCGGGCAGATGTCCGAGCGGGACGAGGCCCGCCGCCGTCTGGTCTTCGACGAGCTGTTCACGCTCCAGACGGGCCTCGCCTTTCACAAGCGCCGCATCGAGCGCCAGGAGGAAGGCATCGCCCACCAGATCGACGGGAAACTCGCCGGTGCCTTTCTCGACTCCCTGCCCTTCCGCCTGACGGAGGCGCAGCGCAGGGCGGTGGCGGAGATCGGCCAGGACCTGGCGAAGACGTCGCCGATGCACCGGCTGCTGCAAGGCGAGGTGGGGTCCGGCAAGACCGTGGTGGCGCTCTACGCAGCCCTCGTGGCCGCCCAGGGCGGCTACCAGGCAGCGATCATGGCCCCGACCGAGGTCCTTGCCAGCCAGCACTTCCTCACCGTCGCCTCCCTGCTGGCGCCCCTCGGCGGCAGCGGGGACGGGCGGGGCCAGCTCGACCTCTTCGGTGGCGAATCGGGGGGGCCGGGGGTCGTGCTGCTCACCGGGAGCCTCCCCGCCGCACGGCGCCGGAGCGCCCTGGCCCGGATCGCCGACGGTTCTGCGGGCATCGTCATCGGCACGCATGCCCTCCTGGAGGAGGGGGTCAGCTTCGACAACCTGGGGTTGGCGGTCATCGACGAGCAGCACCGCTTCGGCGTCCACCAACGCATGGTCCTGCGGGACAAACGGGGAGGAGGCATCACGCCCGACGTGCTCATCATGACGGCGACGCCGATCCCGAGGACCCTGGCGCTCACCCTCTACGGCGACCTCGACGTCAGCGAGCTCGACGAGCTGCCCAGGGGGCGGCGGCCCGTGGCAACCCGGGTCGTGGACGAGGACGGGCGGGCCGGCGCCTACGAGCTCGGTCGCAGCGAGGTGGCTGCCGGGCACCAGGCCTACGTGATCACGCCCCTGGTGTCGGAGTCGGACAAGCTCGAGGTCAAGTCGGCGGAGGCGGAGGCCGAGCGCCTGGCGACCAAGGTGTTCCCCGACCTCCGCGTCGACGTCCTCCACGGTCGGATGCGGCCCGCCGCAAAGGACTCGGTGATGCAGCGGTTCCGCGCGGGTGAGATCGACGTCCTCATCTCAACCACGGTCGTCGAGGTTGGGGTCGATGTGGCCAACGCCACCGTCATGCTCATCGAGGACGCGGAGCGCTTCGGGCTGTCCCAGCTCCACCAGCTCCGCGGCCGCATCGGCCGGGGTGGCGCTCCGAGCACCTGCCTGCTGCTGTCGGGCGTCCTCGAGCAGCCCGAGGAGGAGCGGTCGAAGGCCCGGGCACGGCTCGACGTCGTCGCCGCCACCACCGACGGCTTCAAGCTCGCCGAGGAAGACCTCAAACTCCGGGGCTCGGGCACGATCATGGACGAGCGCCAGGCGGGCTTCTCGGACCTCAAGCTCACGAACCTGCTGAAGGACCGTGAGATCCTTGCCGAGGCCCGGGCCGAGGCGTTCGGCCTCATCGACATCGACCCCGACCTTCGAGTCAACCCGCAGGTGCGCCTGGAGATGGAGGGCCGCTTCGCCGACCGCCTCGAGTGGCTGTTCCAGTCCTGAGTCGCGAGCGCCCGGCTCGTAGACTGCCCCGGTGCGAGTGATCGCAGGCGAGGCCAAGGGCCGGCGGCTGACGGGCATCGGCAGCTCTGCCATCCGCCCCACGTCGGACCGGGTCCGGGAAGCGCTCTTCTCGGCCCTCGGCGGCGCCGTGCCCGGCGCCCGGGTGCTCGACCTCTACGCGGGGACGGGGGCGCTGGGCATCGAGGCCCTGTCGAGAGGCGCCGCCAGGGCCGTGTTTGTCGACTCCGACCGGGAGGCGGTCGCCGCGGTTCGTGCGAACCTCGCCCTCACCGGGACGGACGACCGGGCTACGGTGGTCCGGTCCCCTGTAGCTGGTTTCCTCGCCGCCCCGAGGCGGCCCTCAGGGGGCGGGGTGAGATTGGGCGGGCACGGCTCGTTCGACCTTGTCTTCCTGGACCCTCCCTACGCCCAGGGGCCCCCGGTGCAGGACCTGGAGTGCCTCGTGGCCGGTGGCTTTCTCGCTGCCGGGGCATCGGTGGTGCTCGAGACGAGGGGACCGGACGCACCGGCGCCCGTCGAAGGCCTGGAGGTGGTGTCCCGGCGGCGCTACGGTGATACGACCCTGGTCTTCCTCCGGCCGTCCGGGCCCGAACAGGAACCCGAACAGGACCCGGAACAGGACCCGGAACGGGACCCGGAACGGGAGCTTTAACGTGGCCCTCGCCCTCTGCCCCGGCTCCTTCGACCCGCCCACCAACGGCCACGTCGACATCGTCGAGCGGGCCGCCCGGCACTTCGAGCGGGTAATCGTGGCCGTCCTGCGGAACCCCGACAAGAAGCCGCTGCTCGAGGTCGAGGAGCGGGTGAAGCTCCTCGAGGCCGTCCTGGGGCACGTGCCGGGCGTCGAGGTCGAGAGCTTCGAGGGCCTGCTCGTGGACCTTGCGAAGCGGCGCGCCGCGGACGTGATCGTCAAGGGGCTGCGTTCGACGTCCGACATGGGCTACGAGCTGCAGATGGCCCACATCAACGCAGCGCTGGCCCCGGGGACCGATACGGTCTTCATCGCCGCGAGCCCGGAGTGGACCTTCGTGTCCTCCAGCATGGTCAAGCAGGTGGCGTCCTACGGGGGCGACGTCGGGCCCTTTGTCCCGCCCCTGGTGGCCGAGGCCCTCGCCCGCCATTACACGCCCTGACCGGTAGCGGCACAGACGAGGTATGGTCTAGGTCCTGTGGATATGGCCGAGGAGCTGGCCGCCGTGATCGATGAGATCCGAGCGGCGAAGCCCGTTCCGTTCTCCACGTCGGCGATGGTCAACCGCAAGGACCTCGTCCAACGTCTGGAGGAGCTTCGGGACAACATTCCCCTGGAGATCAAGCGCGCCGCCGGGGTGGTGGCGGACCGCAGGGACGTCCTCGCCCAGAGCCACGAGGAGGCCGAGGCCATCCTGCGGGCTGCCCGGGTCGAGCGAGACCAGCTCCTCGCCCGCACCGAGATCGTGCGGGCCGCCAGCCACGAGGCGGACCGGATCATCGAAGACGCCAAGGCGCATGCCCAGGAGATCCGCATGCAGGCGGAGGACTACGTCGATGCCAAGCTCGCCAACTTCGAAATCGTGCTGCAGAAGATCCTTGCGGCGGTCGCCAGAGGGCGGGAATCGCTCCGGGGAAGGCTGGAGACGGCGGAGCCCGCCAGAGTCAACGACACCGAGACCACCCAGCGCATCCGCGTGCGCCGCAGATAGGTTCCTTCCGCTCCTCTCGGACCCGTTCCCGTGTGCAGACGGTGGATGCGCACCCCTCGTCACGCACAGAAGATTTCGGGGGGTGCCTGCTATCATTGCCTGGAGGTTGATGTCATGGCTGGGCTTGTTTTCGACGTAACGCAGCTGGTTTCGCGCCCCGGCGCGACTCTTCGCATTCAGCGACCCGTCACGGTTCCTGGCCTCAGCGGGCCGTTGGGGTCCATCGGGGAGAACGAGCCGGTCGAGATCGACCTGGCTGTCGACAGCGTGACCGAAGGCGTCGCCGTCAGCGGTACGGTATCGGGCACGATGCACCTGTCCTGCTCACGATGCCTGATCGGCTACGATCGCAGCTTCAGGCAGCACCTGGACGAGACGTACTACTTCGGAGGAGCGGAGGACCACGATGGCTACGACCTGGTCGACAACCACATCGACCTCGAGCCCATGCTCCGCGACGTGATCATGCTCGCCTTCCCGCTGCGACCGCTGCACGACGAGGACTGCCGTGGGCTGTGCGCCACGTGCGGGGCCGACCTCAACAGCACCGACTGCGGCCACACCCAGCAACCCGAGGATCTGCGCTGGGCGCCACTCCGAAGCGCGCTCACGAAGTTGGAGAGGAATTCCTGATGCCACTGCCCAAGCGAAAGAAATCTCGATCGACCACCCGTCACCGCCGGGCCACCTGGAAGCTTGCCACCCCGGGGAAGTCCATCTGCCCCCAGTGCCACGCGCCCAAGATGCCCCACCGAGTCTGCGGGAAGTGCGGCTACTACGCGGGCCGTGAGGTCGTTGAGATCGAATAGCTTGGATACCCCGGAGCCAGGGGAGGATGACGGTCCGCGCGAGGCTGCGGTCGGCAGCGAATTGGAGGAGGGTCTCCACATCCTTTTCCGCGAACCCCACCTGCTTCGCGACTCACTGACGCACCGGTCGTACGCCTTCGAACACGGCGGTGTCACCAACAACGAGCGGCTGGAGTTCCTGGGCGACGCCGTGCTCGGGCTCGTGGTCACCGACATGATCTTCTCGGAGTTCCCCCACCTTCCCGAGGGCGAGATGGCGAAGCTCCGGGCCGCCACCGTGAACATGGGGGTGCTCGCCGACGTCGCCCGGGAGCTTGGCCTCGGCCCCCACCTGTACCTCGGCCGCGGTGAGGTGCTGTCGGGAGGCCGTGAGAAGTCGTCCATCCTCGCCGACGCCCTCGAGGCGCTCATCGGCGCCATCTACCTCGACCAGGGGATGGAGGTCACCCGGCAGGTCATCGCCCAGCTGTTCGCCGAGTACATCCGCAACCACGTCCGGCAGGGCCTCGTCCGGGACTTCAAGACCAACCTCCAGGAGCGGTCGGCCCGGCGGTGGGGCAACGTCCCCGAGTACCGCATCACATCGACCGGCCCCGACCACGCCAAGCGCTTCGAAGCCAAGGTCTACCTCGCGGGGGAGTTGCTCGGCGAGGGCAACGGACGCTCGAAGAAGGAGGCGGAGCAGGAGGCCGCGCGGGAGGCTCTGGCCGAGATCCAGTCGCGGGACGGGGGCCGCGCGGGGGCCCACGAAGGAGCGAACGAGGCCTGATGCCCGAACTGCCGGAAGTGGAGGTCATTCGCCGCGACCTCGAGAAGGAGGTCGTCGGCCGGGAGATCCGCTCCGTCGAGGTCCGCAACACCAAGAACGCGATGCGGGTCATCCGCCGGCACCGACGCCGGCGCGACCTCGAGGACCCGCTCGCCGGGACGACGGTCACGGCCGTCGACCGGCGGGGCAAGTATCTGGTCTTCCACCTCGACCACCTCGACGCCGATGACGACCTCGCTCTGGTCGTCCACCTCGGGATGTCCGGCCAGCTCCTCCAGAGCGTTCCCGGCGCCGGCTACGAGAACCACACCCACGTCGTGTTCGACCTCGCCGACGGGGGCCAGCTCCGCTTCGTCGATCCCCGTACGTTCGGCGAGATGTTCGTGACGACCGTGGGGGAGGACGGCGAGGTCGCCGAGCTCCGCCGCCTTGGTCTCGACCCCCTGGAGAGCCAGCTCACCTGGCAGCGCTTCTCGGCGTTCCTGTCCGGGCACCGGGTGAAGCTGAAGTCGCTGCTGATGGACCAGCGGTTCGTCGCCGGGATCGGCAACATCTACTCCGACGAGATCCTCTTCCTCGCGGGGCTCCACCCGAGCCGTGGGTGCGACACGCTGTCGGACACCGAGGTCCGCCGCCTCTACCGGGCGATGCAAGAGGTGCTCCAGGAGGCGATCCGCCACCGGGGGACCTCCGCGGACGACGAGCAGTACCGCGACCTCTACGGGGCGGCCGGCGACCATCGCAGCTTCCTGCAGGTCTACCAGCGGGAGGG
>DASXNO010000118.1:0-13929 GCA_036495025.1 Actinomycetota bacterium
CGGACCCATGGCCCGCCGGATGGTCCCGAGGATGCGACCGGCCGCCGCGTCGTCCCAACCGCCGAGCACCGCCTTCAGCACGTAGACGTCGCCGCCCTCGGGGACGGCGACGAAGAAGTCGCCGCCCACGACCCGGCACCGCTGCCCAATGCCGGCCGGCTCGAGGACCTCTCCCGCCCGGGCGACCATCCTGGGAAGGTCGAACAGCACCGCTCGCATGGACTTGAAGCGCCCCAGGAGGCCGGCCACGAGCGCTCCGGTCCCTCCGCCCACGTCGACGACCGTCCCGGCCCTCGGCCAGTCGTAGGCCCGCACCACCGTCAGAACATCCAGGCGGGTGGCGGCGCGGTGCGCGCGGTCCATGCGCTCGTCCTCCTCCGCATGCTCGGCGCGGTAGCGGCGGTGCCCGACCCCGTAGGCGTGTTCGAAGGCAGCCGTCCCGGTGCTCAGGCTGTGGACGAGCTCCGCCCAGGCCCCCGCCTCGAGGGCGGAGAGGCGGTAGGCGTCCCGGAGCGAGATCGGGTGGTCGCTCCGGAGCAGCTCGCCCGGCGGGGCAAGGCCGAAGCGGTCCCCCTCGACCTCCTCGAAGATCCCGCTGGAGGCCAGGGCGACGAGGAGGCGGCGCAGGGAGGCCGCATGCGTGCCGGTCGCCACGGCCAGGTCGTCCACCGTCATCGGCCCCGCCGCGAGGTGATCGGCGATGCCTAGCGTGCCGGCCGCCCGGATCGCAAACGGGATCGTGGAATCCCCGAGCGATAGGAGGCGGTCGATGGCTGCGGCGGTGCGGGAGGCCACGCCGTCCGGGGAGGGGCTCGTCGTCGCCGGCAGGGAGCTCACGCCCCGATGCTACGGACTCCCCTGCGCCGGCGCAGCCCCCTGGACGAGATACCGCCGGTGCCGCAGCTCGAGCCGCTCCCGCAAGGGCATCACCGAGCGCTCGACGGCGTCGAGCGAGGCCAGCAGCTCGGCGGTGACGCCGGTGAGCCCGGCCTGGAGGAAGACCTCCCGGGCCGGCTCGACGGACGTGAGGTCCTGCAGCGGGAGTCGCTCCCCGGCGGGTCCCGGCCCTCCGTCCCCGCGGTCGCCCCTGGGCATCACGCGCTCGAGCAGGCGGGCCGTCAGCATCGCCAGGCGATCCCGGACGCCGACTCCCTGCCACAGCCCGTCGATCGCGAGCACACGTCCGCCGGGGACCACGAGGTCCTTCCAGGCCCGCACCGCCCGTGCGGGATCCGGCAGCGTCCAGAGCAGGTGGCGGGAGACGACGGCGTCGAACGTGCCGGACCGGCCCGGCGGGTCCTCCGCGTCGCCGAGGACCAGCTCCACGGTGAGGCCGCGGCGGGCCACCTCCCGCCGGGCCACCGCCAGCATCGCTTCGGAGAGGTCCAGGCCCACCACGGCGTGCCCGGCCTCGGCCAGCAGCAGGGCGAGGAACCCGGTCCCACAGCCCACATCGAGAATGCGCAACGGGGGGTCGGGGGGGAGGAGCCGGGCCAGCAGACCCGTCCAGGCCTCCCGCTCCTTCTCGGTGCGGAGCCCGTGGGCCCAGGCCTGGTCGTACTCCTCCGCCGCGTGGCCCCAGATTGCAACGAGATCGGTCTTCGGGCTCGGGGGGCGGGGTTCGGTCATCGATCTGTCATCGATCTGTCATTCGGGGGCTGTCATCCGGGGCTACGAGCGTCAATCTACCGTCGCCGGCCGGGACGCGGAGGCCGGACAGCGACCTCGACGCGAGCGTACCCGCGGACGTTCGG
This sequence comes from Actinomycetota bacterium, assembly GCA_036495025.1. Classification (GTDB taxonomy): domain Bacteria; phylum Actinomycetota; class CADDZG01; order JAHWKV01; family JAOPZY01; genus JAOPZY01. Next base: position 1,755 of record DASXNO010000118.1, read on the forward strand.
GTGCGGCCGCAGGACGGGGGGGCCGAGCGGCTCCAGGTCACCGGCCAGCCCGAGCAGCCTGTCCAGCGCCGCGGCCCCCTGGGCGCGGGCGAGCCCCACGCCAAGGCAGTGGTGAACGCCGCCGCCGAAGCTGAGGTGGGGGTTCGGGTGGCGCCCCACATCGAGCCGGTCGGGATCGCGAAACACCCGGTCGTCGCGGTTGGCGGACGCGAGGAGCAGGAGCACCACCCGGCCCGCCCGCAGCTCCGTGCCTTCAATGTCCACGCGGCGCAGCGTGGTCCTGGTCACCCATTGGAGCGGGGCGTCGTAGCGGAGGATCTCCTCGACCGCCGTGGCGAGCAGCGACCGGTCACCGCGCAGGCGCTCGAGCTCGTCCGGGAACGCGGTCAGGGCTGCGATGCCCCCGGCGAGCAGGTGGATCGAGGTCTCGAAGCCGGCGAAGAAGAGGAAGACCGCGTTGTCGATGACCTCCTCGTCGGTCAGCGCCCCGGCTCCCCGGCCGGCGGCGAGCATCCGGGCGATGACGTCGCCTCCCCCGCGCCGGCGACGCTCCGTGACCAGGCTCCCGACGTATCCGCGGAGGGCGCGCGCCTCCTCGCTGCCGTTGCCGCGGTCCTCCGTGACGAAGGGGAGGGCAATCAGTGCCCGTCCGAGAGCGGTGGCAAGGCTACAGACCTCGTCCCGGTCGGCCGCAGGGATACCGAGGAGGTCGCAGGTGACGGCCGTCTGGAGCGGCAGGGCGAAGTCCGCCACGGCGTCCATGCGGCCCCGCTCGACCGCCGTCGCAACCAGCTCGCCCGCATGGGCGTGGATCCTGCCGAGCGCGCCGGAGATGACCTCCGGTGACAGCGCCTTGCCGACGAGACGGCGGACCCGGGTCTGCTGGGGAGGGTCCAGCCCCGACACGATGGCTGCAAGGTCGCGGTTGGGTTGCGTCGCCGCCACCAGCCGGGCAAGCCCGTCCTCCTCGGCCGCCGGCACCACGGGAAGGCGCCGAAGCTCCGGGGGAAGCTGGTGGCCCACGCCGGGATCGCGCAGCAACGCCGCCACGGGCGCGTGGCGGGTCACGGCCCACATCCCCGGCCCTGCCCGCCAGACCGGCCCGCCCGCCCGGAGCCGCGCGAGCGCCGGATACGGGTCGAGGAGAAGCTCGGGGTCGAGGATGTCGACCCTCGGGGGCAGTGGCCCGCCCATCTCAGGTGGGCGTGGCCTCGAGGATCGCAATCCCGGGTCGGTCCACCCCCCGGCCGGACGTGAGCCGCGCGCCGGCCAGCAGGTCTCGGATCTCGTCCACGGAGCGGACGCGGCCCCCGGTGCGCACCAGTGCGAGGAGGTCGAGTGAGGCGGCATGACCCGCCGGCTCCGGGGCTGCCTCGGCGACGAGCAGGCGGCTCTCGGGGCCCATCGCCTCCCGCACCGAGGCCAGGACCGTCGCGGCCTGGTCGTCGCCGAACCAGGTGAGCACACGCTTCAGGAGGTACACATCGGCGCCCGCAGGCGGCCAGGCGGCGAAGAAGCTGCCTGCCGCCACAGCGCAGCGGTCGGAAACCCCCGCCGCCGCCAGGACCCCCGCCGCCGATGCGGCCGTGGGGGGCAGGTCGAACACGATGCCGCGCATCGACGGGCGCCGTGCGAGCAGCATCGACAGGAAGGTGCCGTCACCTCCCCCGACGTCGACCACGAGCGCCCGCTCTGGCCAGTCGTAGCTCAGCATGCCGGGCGCCTCGACGCGGGTCAGCGCGGCTTGCTCGGCGTCGAATGCCCGGCGCTCCTCGGGCCGGGAGCCGAGGTCCCGGAAGTACGCCTCCCCGTCGCGGTCGCCGGCGCCGGACCGGCCCGTTCGGACGCTGTGGTCGAGGGCGCCCATCGCCCGCACGTCACCCGGGACGAGACGGAGGGCCTCCCGTACCGAGTCAGGGTGATCGCTGCGCAGCAGGTCGCCGAGGTCGGTCAGCTCGAAGCGGCCCGGGGCCGGTTCCGCCAGGATGCCCTGAGCCGTCAGCGTCCGCAGCGCCCGGAGGAGCGACGGCGGGTGCGTCCCCGTGACGCTGGCGAGCTCGCCGACCTCACGGGGTCCATCGGCAAGGTGGTCGGCGATGCCGAGGGTGCAGACGGCCCGGAGCGCGAACGCGGCGGCGTAGTTGCCCAATCCAGCCAGGCGGACCGCGGCCGTGAGGGCGCCGGGAGAGCGCCGGAGGGTGGTGGCCATCAGCTCGGCATCAGCCCGGGATCAGCTCACGACCGTGCCGGCGCGGCCGCAACCTCTGCATCGTCAGCACCAGTGCCCCGGGGGCCGTCCCCGCTTTCGCCCTGCGTGAGCCCGAGCTGGAGCCCGAGTTGGACGATGACGTACTCCTCGACGTCGCCGGCGGTCACGATGTGCTGCGCCGCCTCCTGGTCGATGGGCTCGAGGTTGAACTGGTCTTCCAGCGTGAACGCTAGCTCCAGCAGCGCCAGCGAATGGTAGCCGAGGTCGGCGACCAGCCTGGGATCCGGCTGGCCCGCCTCGTCGTTCGTCGGGGCAAGCTCGAGGATGAGTGCCCGGATGAGTGCCCGGATCTCCTGCTCGGACTGGGTCTCGCCTGCGATTGGTGGCACGTCGTCATTCATGTCGATCACCCTCCAGCGGGTACGTGGTCACAGGACCGGGGCGGCGGTTGCGGGCCTCGCCATCTCGAGCTCCGCGTCCTCGCAGGCGAGGCCGGACACCAGCTTCACGAAGTCGAACTCCGGAGGAGCCTGCTTCTCCGGGTCGATGATCTCCTGGGCGCCCGCGTGGTACTCCTCCCGCCCTTTCGTCTGGTCGTAGAAGAAGCGGACGAACTCGAGGATGTAGTTGAGGAAGGTCCGGGAGTTGCGCTCGTAGGCCTCGAGGACCTCCTCCTCCACGGCCGGGTCGTCGAGCAGCCGGCCGATCGCCAGGGCGGCGAACCGGGCTCCCCGTACGGCCAGCGCGACGCCGGTGGAGAGCAGCGGGTCCACGAAGGCCGCAGCATCGCCAACGAGCGCCCAGCCGGGTCCGTGGAACCGGGTGCAGGCGTAGGACCAGTCCCGGATGGTCCGGTGACTGCTGACCATGGTGGCGCCGTGCATCATGGTGGCCACCTCGGCGGAGTCGGCGATTGCCTCCGCCAGCAGGTCCTGGGGGCTCCGGCCCGAGGCAGTCATCAGGGCGACCGGGGTGACGTAGCCGACGCTGGTGGTGTCGTGGCCGAGCGGGATGAACCACAGCCACCCGCCCGGAAGGCGCTCGATCAGGGTGTCCCCGGAGCGCTCGCCCTCGTAGCGCCGGCATCCCTGGTAGTAGCCCCAGACGGCGATGTTGCGGAGGTCCTCGTGCCACTGGACGAGCTGGAGCTGCCGGCCGAGCCACCGTTGCTGGCCGGAGGCGTCGACCGTCACGGTGGCCCGGGCCTCGACCTCGTCGTCGGCCCCGCGCACCCGGTACCGGACGCCCGCAACGCGGTCGCCCTCCAGCAGGGGGGCCTGCGCGGTGGCGTCCTCGATCACCCGGACGCCGAGCTCCCGTGCCCGGGAAAGCAGCACGGCATCGAACTCCGCTCTCGGCACCTGATGGACGTACTCGTACGGTCCTGCCTGGCGGAACTTGAACCCCCAGAACTCCTCGTCCCGTCCCCACAGGACGCTCGCTCCGTACTTGCGCACGAAGCCAAGCCCTTCGAGCCGCTCCCGCACGCCGAGGCGGTCGAGGGTCGGCCAGACGCCGGTGATCAGCGACTCGCCGATGTGGTAGCGGGGGAACTTCTCCCGTTCGAGGAGCAGCACGTGGCGCCCCTCCGCGGCGAGGAGACCCGCCGTGCAGGACCCCGCTGGCCCGCCGCCAACAACGATCACGTCATAGTGCTGGTGCCGATCAGCTTGCTCGCTCATCCGATGCTCCTCGCTGGGTGCGGACGGGTGGGGCCCGGGGAGACGCCGCCGGGCCTCCATCAGGAAAACGCGCGCCGCCGTCGGCAGTCAACGATCCGCACCCTCCCGAGGCGTGGCTCCGGGGGTCACCGGCATGGTCAACTGACCCGGTCGTCGTCCCAAGGGAGGCAGTGCATGGGGTTTGTCGACAGCCCGCTCCCGCACCCGGGGGCAACCCGCACCGGCCTCGCCGGCAAGGCCGTGATCGTGACCGGGGCCGGCTCGGGGATCGGACGGGCGGTCGCGGCCGCCCTCGGGACAGCCGGTGCCTGCGTCGGGTTGGTCGGGCGGCGCGAGGCGCCGCTCCAGGAGGTGGCGGCGGAGGTCTGCGCCGGCCGCGACGGGGAGGAGGAGCCTCGGTGCCTCGCCCTGCCCGCCGACGTCGGCGACCCCGATGCCGTCCTGCGTGCCGTCGACGCGGTCCTCCGGCGCTTCGGCCGCCTGGACGGGGTGGTGAACAACGCCGGCCTCGCCCGCTTCTCCCCCATCGACCGGGCCGACCTGTCGGAGTTCGAGGGCATGCTCGACGCCAACCTCCGCGGGCCGGTGCACGTGATCCGTGCGGGCCTGCCGGCCCTGCGGGAGCACCGGGGGGCGATCGTCAACGTCTCCTCGGTGGGCGGCGTCCTGGCCATGCCCGGGCGGTCGCTCTACGGCGCCACCAAAGCGGCGCTCAACAGCCTCACCCGGTCACTGGCCAGGGAGCTGGCCCCGGACGTGCGCGTCAACGCGGTGCTCCCGGGACCGGTGGACACCCCCATGTACGACGACCTCGGCCTAAGTCCCGAGGAGGTCGCCCGGCTGCGCTCCAACCTCCTTGCCGGCACCCCGATGGGGCGCTTCGCCACCCCGGAGGAGATCGCCCCGTGGGTGTGCACCCTGCTCGACGGGGAGGTCTCGGGGTGGGTGACCGGCGCCCTCGTCGCCGTCGACGGCGGCCGGACGGCCTGACGGCTCCCAAGCCCGAAGGCATCCCGCTTCCTCAGAGTTGAGCGGTCAGGTGGACCCGAGGGCCAGGCGGGCCCCGTAGGCCGCTCCCCGTGCCTCCCACAGGCCCGGGAACGCCGTGCGCATCCGGCTGACCAGGTAGCGGACCCCCGAGCTGCCACCGGTTCCCGGGCGCTCCCCGAGCATGCGGGCGACAAGGTCGAGGTGGACGATCCGCCAGTGCCAGAAGCGGTGGGCGAGGTCGATCAGCATCTCGGCGATGCGGTAGAGGGGGCCTGCCCCGAGCTCGTCGGTGTAGAGCCGCACGACGTTCGTGCCATGGGCCTCGACCGCCTCCAGGAAGGCGGCGTAGAGATGCCCCGGCTCTCCCCTGAGGCCGAGCATCCGCTCGAGCGCGTGGAACTGCGCCGACTGAGCGCCGCTGGCGCTGCCGAAGTGCTGCCGCAGCTCGTGGAAGCAGCCGACGGGGACCTTGACGAGGGCGTCGGCGTGGGCAACCAGCATCCTCGCCACGTGGGAGACCCGGTCGAGGTGCTCGAGCACGAGCTCCAGATCGCAGGTCGGGGGGCCGAGCGCCTGGGCAGCCGCCTCGAGGTCGAGGAGCGCCTGCCGCAGCCAGAGCTCGGAGGCCTGGTGGGCCACGATGAAGAAATGCTCGGCCGCCCTCCCGCGCGAGGGCCCGTCGCGCGGTGTGAGCAGGTGCTGGATGGACAGCAGCTCGTCCAGCCTCAGGTAGCGGCTGTAGGTGAGGCTCCCGTCGGAGTTCGGCTCCATCAGCTCGCGGAGCCCACCAGACCCAGCGAGCCGGCGAAGGCCACCAGCCGCTCGAGCCCGGAGGCCAGAAGGTCGAGGTCGCCACAGAAGGCGACCCGGATGAGTGTCCGGGCGGATGCAGCGGCCTCCACCGCCGACACCCCGCCGTCGCGCGTCACCACCGGGCGAAGGGCAAAGCCGCTCCCCGGAGCAACGGCCACGTCGTGCTCCCGGAGAAACCGGGCCGCGAACCCCTCCGCGCCGAGGCCGGTCTCGCCGACGTCCAGCAGCGCATACCAGCCTCCAGCCGGGACGTGGCGCAACAGGGAGGTGCCCGCCAGCTCGTCAACGACGAGGTCCCGGCCCGCCCGCACCGCGGCCCGGTTCTGGTCGAGGGCTCGGCGGGAGGCGAGGGCAGCCAGACCCGCGTGCTGGACCGGGGTCGAGGGGGCAACGATGCTGGCCTCCTGGACCGCCCGCAGGGCGCGCGTCGCCCGGGCATGGGGCACGGCCACGTAGCCGAGGCGGTAGCCCGTCATCGCGTAGCTCTTCGAGAAGGTGAACGTGGAGAACACGCGCCGCTCCGTGGACGGGAGGCCTGCCTCGAGGGCCGCCATCGAGAGATGCGCACCCTCGTAGACGAAGTCCTCGTAGGCCTCGTCGCTGATCACGTGCCAGCCGCGCGAGTGTGCGAGCTCGAGGATCGCCGTCAGGGTCTCCTCACCCAGGACGGCGCCCGAGGGATTGGCGGGGCTGTTGACCAGCACCGCGATCGTGGACCTGCTCCCCGCGGCAGCCAGGCCGTCCAGGTCGGGGCTGAAGTCGGCGCGCAGGGGATAGAAGACCGGGCGCAGGCCGGCCAGGAGGCACTGCTGCAGGTGGATCGGCCAGTGCAGCTCGGGCAGCAGCAGCTCCCCGCCGGCGACCGCGACCGAATGGAGCACGGCAGCGATGCCCTGGCAGGACCCGGGGGTGACGAAGATGAGATCGCTGCCGGTGCGATGCCCGTTGGCCGCTTCGAGCTTGCCGGCGAGCGCCAGGCGAAGCTCCGGCATGCCCTCCACAGCCGTGTAGGACGTGCGGCCATCCCTTGCCGCCGCCCCCAGCGCCTCGGCCGCCTCCGGCGGTGCGGGAAAGGCGGGCTCTCCCACATGGAGCCGGATGACGGGCCGACCGACCTCGAGCTCCCACGCTTCGGCCGCCCCGAACACCTCGTGGAGGCACGAGAGCGGGATCGACGCGGCTCTCGGCTCGAGGCCGAGCACGCCGGCCGGCCACCGCCGGCCGGCGTCCTCATTGTCTGCAGACCTGGCTGGCAACGTCCCGCCTCGTCGAAGACCCGCGTCGGGGCGGGCTAGCCGCGGCTCGCAGCTGCCGGCGCCAGGGCGCCCTCGGCCGCGGTCGACGGAGCGAACTCGTAGATGAAGAAGCTCTGGAGCTCGGGGGGACGGTCGCCGATGACGTGCTTGCCGACCCGCCGGAACTGGTTCAGCTCCAGTTCCCGCTCGACGATCAGCGGGGACAGCTTGTGCTCCTCCTCGAACTCCGTGATGAGGTCGTCCATGCAGATCTGGATCTCCGCCAGCGCCACGATCCAGTTGTCGCGCTCGATCGCGTAGTCGATGACGAACTTGTACCAGTCCCAGAGCGCCACCCGGCGGCGCCGCTCGAGGGCCTGCGACCAGGCCGGGATCGTGCCGTCGCGCTCGAAATCAGCCACCTCCGCCTCGCTGGCGAGCACGTAGCCCTTGGCGATCTGGATCGTCGGTGCCCCGAGGATCCGCTCGGCGTCCTCCTTCGTGCAGTACTCGGGGCAGAACTCGTCGCCGATGATGAAGATCCCCTCGCTGCCGAGCAGCCGCCGGGACTGATCGAGGTAGCTGTGGGGCATGTGGTGGTGGGACCCCCAGGAGATGATGACGTCGAGGGGTTCGTCCCAATCCTGGAAGGGCCGGCCGAAGACCTCGGCGTTGGGCTTGTCCCGCAGGCGCTGCGTCGCCTGGGCGACGAGCGCCGGTTCGTTGTCGTTGCAGATCACGCGTGACTCGGGCAGCCGGTCGGCGAGCATCTCGGAGAGGACGCCCGAGCCCGCCCCGATGTCCATGATGCGCAGCGGGCGCCCAAGCGCGCCAGCATGGTCGGCCACAAGGGAGACGATCAGGCGGTCCCCGTCGGAGATGTCCGGGTGACCGTGCCGCATGTCCGCCCCCACGTCGACGTTCTGGAACTCTTCTCGGCCGTAGACGGTGGACCGTTCGCTCGTCGCCATTCCTACCTCCTCCGCGTGAATTGGGTGTCGCTTGGTGGTAGCTCCCACCTTGAACGGGGCCGGGCGACGACTCAACCCACGGCTTCCTCCAGCTCGGACGGCTCGAAGTCGATCATCCGCGTGGCAGGACGGACGCCGCCGGCGTCGACCTTCGACTGCAGCAGCCGGACCGCCCGGAGGACGGATCGCACGACCTCGCTCGTCGGTACGACGCGGGGGTCGGTGGCGAGCTCGTTCAGCAGCCCCACCACTGCGGTCAGGCAGCGGTCCGGGTCGTCGGGGAGCTGGCACCGGGCGCTGGGGGCGGGCTGGTGGGCAATGTTGTCGAGCGGCCGGACAACACCCAGGCGGAACAGCGTGGCCTCGCCGTAGCGCTCGAGGAGGATCTTCTTCACCCAGTACGCCACACCCGCCGTCAGGCGCTTCGGGACCGGTTGGCCGGCGTGCGCGCCGGCGTGCTCGTACGCTTCTCGCACCGCCAGGCGGTACCCGACCGACCGGCCTTTGAGGTCGTGCGCCTCGCCGTTCGGACCTTTGAACTCGTGCCGCAACTCGACCAGGATCTCGGCGATCCGGTGGTAGGCACGATCGGCTCTCGCGTACATCTGGTCCAGCGACGACTGGACGGGAACGGCCTCTCGGATGACGCCGACGAGCTCAGCTTGGAGCTCTGCCTGTTTCTCGGTAAGCAAGTTCAGGGCCTCCTCGTGAGGGTTCCACGGTGGGAACCATTGACTGGTGTGCCCCGCCTCCGGTTGCAAGGGAACTGCAGTCCGCTACTTGCATCGTGCGCGGCGGTTCGGAGGCCCCCGCTGCATGCCGGTCGCGCCGGCGGAGCCGGCAAAATTCTTGCCAGGTCCCGTCCCTCGACCGGGCAGGAGCCTCCGCAGCCGGTCGGGCATGCCGAGCAGCGTCGCGGTCATGCGCCGCCTCCACCGATGACCTCGGGGTCGCCCGCCCAGGCCGTGGAGGGCTGCCGGCTCCGGCCAGTCCCCCTGATCGCCGAGAGGACTCCCTCGAGGGACGCGGTGCCGGGGTGGCCCGGGCCGAGGCCGATGTCGAGCACGAAGCTGCGCGGGCCGTCGTCGACGATTGCCAACCCTCGCACGATCCGGTGGTCCGCAAGCAGCGCCTCGTAGAGGGCAGGGACCTCAGGTCCCGGCAGGGCCGCCACCACGACGTCCACCGTGCTCGATGCTGCCAACGCCGGCACGCCTTCGTGCTCTTCGAGCTGGCCCGCGAGGCACAGGTCCGGCTCGGAATCGATCAGCTCTTCGAGGATGTCGGTCATCATTCGAGGAAACCCCACCAGCAGGATCCGGATTGGATTCAAGCCGCACTCTCGCTGACGGGGGCCGTTCGGCCTTCCCCCCGAGCCATTTCATTCTTCCGTCGGAGGCAGGCGTTTTGGAATGGGTCACGGTGCCCAGGGGAGATTCATGAATCTGGATCGGTCCGGGTGGGTCGAGGGTTCTGGGATCGCCGTGGCCAGTCTGGGCCGGGCGCCTGGGCCGGGTACTAGATCCCGCCGGTCGGTGGCTCCACCTTCACCCGCCTGCTCGCAGGCGCGTGACCGCCTCATGACGCTCCCGGACGTCGAGCTTCTTCATGATGCTGTGCACGTGGTTTTTCACGGTCGAGAGCTGGAGCGACAGACGCCTGGCGATCTGCTTGTTCGACAGTCCCTCGGCGACGAGGCCGAGGATCTCCCGCTCTCGGACGGTGAGCCGGCCGGCGAGATCGGGTTGGGCGCGCTCCCCGTCCTCGGTCACCCGCTTGAGCAGGACCGCTGCCACGCGCGGGGGGCATCGGGGCTGACCGTTCGCCACACTCTCGATCGTCAGCACGAGGTCCTGGAGCGAGTCCTCACGGGGCACGTAGCCGCTCACGCCGAGCCTGGCGCAGTCGAGGATCGCCCGGTCGTCCTCCGGCAGCGCCAGCACCACCACCTTGTGCGCCGGGACCACTCGAACGATGGCCTTGAGGGTAGACGTGCTGCCCGCGACGTCAACGAGCGCGACGTCAACCTCGTGTTCGTGGGCCGCCGCGAGCGCCTCCGCGGAAGAGCTCGCCGTCGCGACCACGCGGAGGTGGCGCCTGCGGGCAAGGATGAAGGCCAGCCCTTCCCGGTAGAGCCTGGTCTCGGCCACCACGAGCACCCGGATGGGCGGGCTCTTCGCCTTGTCGTCGCTGCCGGCGTGGAGCGCTGCCTGGCTTCTGCCGTCAGCGCCGGCTCCCCCGGCATCGATGTGGTCAGCCAGTCCCGGCAGGGCGCGAGGCACCAGCGGCTCGCCGGACCCGGCGTCTCCGTTCGCTCCAATTCTCGCCGGGGCACCGGCTCGAGTCGAGTCGTCTCCCCCGCCATGAACCAGCCCCTCGACAGGCTGCGGTTGCGCATCCATCCTGGCTCCCAAGAGCCGCTGTCGACATCGGGCCGAACCTCCTCGGCGCCCGACGGAACGCTTTTCTGTTGATAGGAGACGGCCGGTGCCATGGTGATACGTCGTCGCCGGCCGTTCGCCGATTACATCGTCGGAGCACCCACCCCTCGACGGACACGAGGCTCTGATCTGGGATGGGAATGAAACAGAGCGACGAGCGGGCCGACCGGTCGCAGGGAGCCATCGCCTTCGTCGGCGTCCGCGTCTTCGACGGGACCCGCATGCGGGAAGGCCAGACCGTCCGGCTCGACGGGGAACGCATCACGCACGCCGGGCCAGCCGCTGGCGGCCTCTCCGCCGGTGCGGGCAGGGTCGTCGACGGGGAGGGCAGGACCCTGATGCCCGGCTTCATCGACGCCCACGTGCATCTCGGCCTCCACCACCCGCAAACGGTCCTGAAGGGCGGGGTCACCACCGCCCGCGACCTGGGATGGCCAGCCCGGCAGATCTTTTCCCTTCGTGAGCGGCTCGCGACCGGCTCGCAGCCCGGCCCGAGGCTGATGGTCGCCGGTCCGATGATCACGGCTCCGGGAGGCTACCCGCTGCGGGCGGGATGGGCACCCCCGGGGACCGCCCGGGAGGTGCTGTCCGCCGGGCATGCCCGCGAGGTCGTGGCGGAGCTCGCCATGCGGGGCGCGGCGGTGATCAAGGTCGCTCAGGAGCCGAGGCAGGGCCCGCTTCTCCCGCTTGGCGTCCTGGAGGCTGTCGTTGACGGGGCTCACGGTGCCGGCCTCAGGGTGACCAGCCACGTCGGCAGCCTCGAGGAGCTAGACGTCGCCATCGAAGCGGGCGTCGACGAACTGGCCCACGGTCTCTGGGGCAACGACCTCATCCCGCCTGCGACGCTGCAGCGGATGGTTGAGCGGGGGATGGTGATCGTCCCGACCCTGCACATCGATCCTTCACCGGAACGCCTCCGGAACCTGGGCCGGTTCCTCGAGGGAGGTGGGCAGGTCGTGTACGGGACAGACATGGGCAACGCCGGTCCCCCGCCCGGCATCGACCCGAGGGAGATCGCCCTGATGGTCACGGCCGGCATGACCGTGCCGCAAGCCCTTGCCTCAGCCACGTCGGGGGCAGCGGACTACCTGGGGCTGGCGGGGCTGGGGAGGATCGCCGTCGGGGCGGTCGCCGATTTGATCCTTGTGGAGGGGAATCCAGCCAGGGAACCCGCAGCGCTTGCGAGCCCGGTCATGGTGGTGCAGGGAGGGAGAGTCGTCGCCGGAAACTCCGACGTGGCGCTGTGAGCTGGCTGAGCGGCATTTGCCACTGCCATTCGCAGCATTGGCTGGACCGCAACCGTCTGCGCTAGCGACCGATCACGCATTCGGACCCCCATCGCTTCGGGTACCTGTTGCCGTCCCGCCAGGATACACGCTGAGCGCGCACCAGTGCACTGTGCGCGGGCGGCGTTCCGTCCGCCTCAACCGGCGGCGGAGCTGTGGTTTCGTTGTGCGTGACGTTGCGGTCTCCGCAATATCGTGCACAAAGAAACGGTCAAGACATTGCCGGACCGCAACGATTGCGCCGGGGTTTCCGGCGCCATTTCAGGGAGTAATTCGTTCGCCAGCCTGCCCCAGACCGACGTGGCCCAGGCTGTCCGTCGCCACCACGACGACCGGGCCCGTGCGGCCGCCGCTCGCAACGTGGTGGGTGACCGTGGGACTCCCGGTCTCCACCATGGGCGACCCGTCGCCGAAGTCGTAGCGGTACCCCGTCACGATGCCCTTCCCCGAGGCGGCGTAGACCTGCACCGTCATGGGGTCGCCGCCTGAGGCTGCTACCAGGACGCTGACGTCGTCCTCCAGCCAGTCGAGGATGTGGGACCGGGCGA
>DASXNO010000119.1:0-3721 GCA_036495025.1 Actinomycetota bacterium
TGCCAGCAGCAACCCGCCGCCGGCCTCGGTTGCTCCGGCGACGAGTGCGAAGAGCGTGCCAGGCCGGTAGCCAAGGGATCCCATCCCCTGGCTCGTGGTGGTCAGGCCGTGGCCACCGAACCATCCGAACAGCTTCTGAACTCCGTGACCGACGAGGACCAGGCCGATCACTGCCCGCACGATGAGAAGACCGATATTCATGAGACCTCCTTGTTCGACACGTCGAGCCACCGGAACCAGGAGCCAGAGGTGGCTTTGGGCGAAACATCTTCTTACCGACGATGATATGGGATACAGAACATCTTTGCAACAGATCATCTTCTCCAGCGCTTACTGGCGGGTAGAATGGGAAGGTGCGCAAGCCCACTCCCACCCAAGCCGCGGCGAGCACGTCGACGTGCAAGGAGGCGATGACCGAGGACCTCGGATGGGCACTCGGGGTCGTCTTCCGGGGCTATGTCGCCGCAGCCAAGGCGGTGCTCGCCGAGGTACCCGGCGGCCCCCGCGGCTACCAGGTGATCGCCGCCGCCGCTCGCTCGGAGGTCGGTAGTCAACTCGCCCTGGCCCACCACCTCGGCATCGACCGCACGGTCATGACCTACATGCTCGACGACCTCGAGGCTGCGGGGCTGATCGAACGCCGGCACGACCCCGCCGACCGGCGTGCCCGCCGCGTCATCGTCACTGCCAAGGGGACCAGGCTCCTCGCAACCCTCGATCGCCGCCTGCGGGCGGCGGAAGCAGACCTCCTGGCCCCGCTGGATGCCGCCGAACGGAGGAGCTTCCGTTCCCAGCTCCGTGCCGTCGCCGCCCACGTCAACGACCTCGACCCGCCGGGCGACCTCTGTTCGCTCGCGGACCAGGTGACCGCGGAGCTGCCTCGGTAACAACCACCACGGCAGACGGAGTCTGAGTAAATTCTGTCGTAGAGCAGCACGTTTTACTCTCAAACCCACCGGGCACCAGGGCAAGGACATGTCGATGCCAGCGTCACAGGATCAGCGGGTCGCCATCGTGACGGGTGGGTCGGGCGGCATCGGGCGAGCGGTCGCCGAACGCCTGGGTGCCGACGGGATGAGCGTGGTCGTCCACTACGCCCGGCACGCCGGGCGTGCGCGGGAGGTGGTGGAGCGGATCACCTCGGCCGGCGGCAGCGCCACCGCCATTGGGGGCGACGTGGCGGACGAGGGCGACATGGTCGCCCTGTTCGACGAGGCTGAACGGCTCTACGGCGGCATCGACGTGACGGTGCACACCGCCGGCATCATGCTGCTGGCTCCCCTGGTCGAGCTCGACCTCGAGGTTCTCGACCGGATCGTCCGTACCAACCTGCGCGGCACCTTCGTCGTCACCCAGCAGGCGGCCCGCCGGGTCCGCCGTGGAGGGGCGATCATCAACTTCTCCTCGTCGGTCGTGCGGCGCTCGCTGCCGAACTACTCCGCCTACTCGGCAACGAAGGGCGCGATCGATGCGATGACGATGATCGTGGCCAAGGAGCTGCGCGGGCGCGACATCACCGTCAACGCGGTCGCCCCCGGCCCGACCGCCACGCCGATGTTCCTGGAGGGGAAGGACCCCGAACAGATCGACCGGTTCGCCAGCGCCCCGGCGATGGGCCGGCTCGGTGAGCCCGCCGACATCGCCGAGGTCGTCGCCTTCCTCGCCGGCCGCAACCGCTGGATCAACGGCCAGGTCATCTACGCCGACGGTGGCCTGCTCTGACCAAGCCTCCGAGGGCCTTTTCTGACATACATCGTGTTCGCTACGGCCAGGGGTTTTAGCCGAGCCAGCCGTGCTAGCGTTGAGTTGGGGGTCGAAGCAAGGAGGGTTCCATGGCTGAATTCGAGAGCCAGAACATGGCCCAGACTGCATCCGCTCCGGCCGATCCCGGCTACGCCCGGGTGAGCGAGTTCTGGGACACCAACACCATCCCTCACCACCACGCGGTGGAGTCCGAGGAGGATGGCAAGCGGCACGGTCGCATCTACTACGGCCCCCGAACGGCACAGACCCGGGCGGCATAGCAGCGCTGGCAGAGGTTCGGCGACTTCTCCGTGTCCACCCCGGTGAAATCGCCGGACCTCTCGCCTGAGTAGGTCGTTCTACTCAAGACTGTTCGCCTCGCATGTGGTTGGCTTCTCCGCGAAGCCAGCGAGCGACTGGCTCGGGAGGTTCACGACTCAGGAGGCTGCGATGCCATACGTCACCGTTGGGAAGGAGAACTCGGCTCCGATCGAGCTGTACTACGAAGATCACGGCTCCGGGCAGCCCGTGGTCCTGATCCACGGCTACCCCCTTGACGGCCACTCGTGGGAGAAGCAGGTCCCCGTTCTCCTCGATGCCGGCAAGCGGGTTATCACCTATGACCGGCGTGGCTTTGGACGCTCGAGCCAGCCAACGGCCGGCTACGACTACGACACCTTCGCCGCCGACCTCAAGGTCCTCGTCGACAAGCTCGACCTCCGCGAGGCCGTGCTTGCCGGCTTCTCGATGGGGACGGGCGAGGTCACGCGCTACCTCGGGACCTACGGCTCCGCTCGGGTGGAGAGAGCCGCCCTGTTCGGGCCCATCCCCCCGTTCCTCCTGAAGACCGACGACAACCCGCTGGGCGTACCCCAAAGCGTCTTCGATGGTTTCATCCAGTCCATCACCAAGGACCGCTATGCCTGGTTCAAGTTCTTCTTGGACAACTTCTACAACGTTGACAAGCTCCACGGAACACGCATCAGCGACGAGGCTTGGAATGGCAGCTTCCAGGTGGCCGCCGGCTGCTCCGCCTATGCCACCCTCGCGTGCGTGCCCACCTGGCTGACGGACTTTCGCGGCGACCTTCCGAAGATCGACGTGCCGGTGCTCGCCATGCAGGGGACCGAGGACCGCATCCTGCCCATCGACGCCAGCGGCCGGCGCCTCCCCGAGTTGGTGCACGAGATCGAGTTCATCGAGGTCGAGGGCGGACCCCACAACATCGGGTGGACACACCCGGAGGAGGTGAACGAGGCCCTCAGCAAGTTCGTGGCCTAGCGTCGCCTTCCGGCGCGGGCCTGCCTTACACCTCAGTCGGCTGCGTCACAGGGCTCCTGTAGCGGAAATAGGCCCAGAAGGAGATCGAAAACAGGCCGAAGCCGGCGAAGAGACCGACGACGGTGAGCAGCGGGATCGTGGAGGTTGTGTGGAGGTACCCGCTGTTGGGGTTCAGCAGGATGTGGATGAATCCCAGCATGCTGAGGCCGAAGAGGGCGGCCCAGGCCGGGGTGCTCCATGACTTGATGCTGTGGCCGTCGAGAAAGGTCATCGGCATCAGCCCGAATGCGAGCGCCTCGAGCCCGGTGACGAAGACGGCGGCCAGAAGGGCGTCCGCGACCAGCACGGCCAGCCCGGCTCCCGGCCGGGCTGCACGCTCCGAGATGGGGATCCATGCAATCCACGCCGCCACGCTGAGGACCAGGGTGGTGACCTTCGCGACCGCGAGCGCCCTCCCCTCGTCGACTTTGGCGAGCTCCTTGCGGAAGGCGACGCCGGCGAGGATGCCGTAGAGGTAGCCGGGCTCGAACCTGACCAGCCGGGAGATGGCCACGCAGGCGACGGCCGCGACCAGGGAGGCCGGGAAGACCCGCAGGTGCCCGATATCGCCGTAGCGCGACTTGATGTACGCGGCTGTCGACAGCTCGTGCGCCAGCGTGATCGCCACGAGCGATCCGGCGATCCCGAGGACGAGGGC
>DASXNO010000120.1:0-11795 GCA_036495025.1 Actinomycetota bacterium
GTCCGCCTCGTCGAGCAGGCGCAGGCTTCCAAGGCCCCCATCCAGCGCCTTGCCGACCGGATCGCGGCGGTGTTCGTCCCCGTCGTCCTGGCGCTCGCGGCGCTGACGTTTCTCGGCTGGTGGGCGGTCGGGGGCGACGCCCGGACCGGCGTCCTCGCCGCCGTGGCCGTCCTCATCGTTGCCTGCCCCTGCGCCCTCGGGCTCGCCACCCCGATGGCGATCATGGTCGGAACAGGGCGGGGAGCCAACCTCGGCGTCCTCATCAAGGGTGGGGAGGTGCTGGAGCGTTCCCGGGTGGTCGACACGATCGTCATGGACAAGACCGGGACGCTCACGACCGGGCGGCTCCTGCTGACCGACATCGTTGCGGCTCCCGGGGTCGCAGCCGCCGAGCTGCTGGCCCTCGTCGCCGCTGCGGAGGGGGGCTCGGAGCACCCGGTGGGCCAGGCGCTCGCCGCTGCGGGTTCTGCGCGGGGAGCCGGTGCCGTGCCGGAGGCACGCGTCGAGCACTTCGAGGCGGTCGCCGGCCTCGGCGTCGTGGCCCGGGTCGACGGCACTCGGGTGGCCGTCGGCCGGCCCGCGCTGCTGGGGCGGGAGGGCCTCGAGATCGCGGTCGAGCTCGCCGCTCAGGCGGCCCGGCTCGAGGCCGGGGGCCGTACGGTCGTCTTCGCCGGATGGGATGGCACCGCCCGCGGGCTTCTGGCGGTCGCCGACACGCTGAAGCCCGGTGCTCCCGGCGCGGTGGCCGCCCTGCAGTCGATGGGCATCGAGGTCGTGATGGTGACCGGGGACAACGAGGCGACGGCCCGGGCGATCACCGGACAGGTCGGGATCGACCGGGTCCTCGCCGGGGTGCTGCCGTCGGGCAAGGCCGCCGAGATCGCTCGCCTGCAGGGTGAGGGCCGGATCGTGGCGATGGTCGGGGACGGGGTCAACGACGCGCCCGCGCTCGTGCAGGCGAACCTCGGAATCGCCATCGGGACCGGCACCGACGTCGCGATCGAGGCCTCCGACATCACGCTGCTGTCGCCGGAGCTCGGCGGCGTGGCGACCGCCCTCCAGCTCTCCCGCCGGACCTACGCCACCATCCTGCAGAACCTTGGCTGGGCCTTTGGCTACAACCTCGCAGCGATCCCGCTGGCCGCGTTCGGCCTGCTCAACCCGGTCATCGCCGGGGCGGCCATGGGCTTCTCCAGCGTGTCGGTCGTCGCCAACAGCCTGAGGCTGTCCCGCTTCCTCAAGGTGCACGCCGGTCCGGGGCACCGGCCCCGGATGCGGTCCCCTGCCCGGGCGCGGGCCAAGCTTCGCCGTGGGATCGCGCTGGCCTGGGTGACCCCGATCGTCCTGCTCGGCGCGACCGCACTCGCCACGGCCGCCCACGAGCGGTCACCCGCGGTGAGCCGGACGATCGAGGTTGCGATGACCGACGACGCCTACGGGCCGAGCACCATGGCGGTCGCCACCGGCCAGAGGGTGCGGTTCGTCTTCCGCAACGAGGGGACGGTCGTCCACGACGCCCTGATCGGCGACGCCACCGTGCAGGCCGAGCACGATGCCGGCAAGAGGACCGGGAGGGCCCATGTCCGCGGCGCCGTTCCCATGGTCTCCGTCGCTCCGGGAGCGACGGGCGACCTCGTCTACACCTTCACGCGCCCCGGTACCGTCCTGATCGGGTGCCACGAGCCTGGCCACTATGTCCGGGGGATGCGGGCGGTCATCACCGTCTCCTGATCACCACCAAGGCGGAGGCCCGTCCGTCGCACAACGGCTTACCGGGCCCGGCAGGCGCTGCACATGCCGGCGAGGGCGAAGTGCCGGCGGTCCACATCGAAGTCGAATTCCGCCCTGATTGCCTCGAGGAAGGGCTCGAGTCTCTCGGGCGGGACCTCCTCCACGTGCCCGCACCGCTCGCACACCAGATGCTGGTGGTTGTCGTCGGCGAGGTGGAAGATCGCCGGCCCATGGGCCAGGTGGGTATGGTCGATGATCCCGAGCTGCTCGAGGGTGTCGAGGGTGCGGTAGACGGTCGAGACGTCGACCGACGGGAACCGGCGGTGGACCTCCGCGGCGATGTCCTCGGCCGTGACGTGCGACTCCGCCGCGAAGAAGGCCTCAAGGATCGCCTGGCGGGCCGACGTCCGGCGCATCCCTCTGGCGGTGAGCTGTTCGAGGATGGCGGCCACGCGGGCATCCTGCGACTTGATGGAGGTCACCACCGCCGCCCGCACGTTGCCATGTCCTCCCACTCTACTTTGCCCACGTGAGCGCCAGCGCCAACCCCGGCGCCTCGAGGGGCGCCTCGCGTCCCCTCGCTCTCGTGACATCCTGTCGCGGTGCCTTCGCCGCCCGAGATCCAGCCCCGCCTCGACTGGGCCACCCGCACCGCACGGGAGGCGGGAGAGCTCCTCCTTGCCAGCTTCCGCACGGGCGTCGCCGCGGAGCGCAAGGACCGGGGCATCGTCACCGAACTCGACCGCGGGGCCGAGCGCCTCATCGCCGCCTCCCTGGCGAAGGCCTTTCCCGGCGACGGTCTCGTCGCCGAGGAGGGGACCGGGCGGGAGTCGACCAGTGGCTACCGCTGGGCGGTCGACCCCCTCGACGGGACGACGAACTATGTTGCCGGGCTGCCGATGTTCGCGGTGTCGCTCGGGTGCCTCGAGGATGGCGGCGAGGATGGCGACGGCGCCGCCGTCGTCGGCGTGGTCCACGCGCCGGTGTTCGAGGAGACCTTCGCCGCGGTCCGGGGCCTGGGGCTGCGGGGTGCCCCGGGCTCGAGCCGCCCGAGCCGCCCGGGCCCGGACGATCTCGGTGCCGCCGTCTTCATCGTCAACAAGGCCTACCACCCGGCGTCGGTGCTCTGGGCCGTCGCCGGGGGCCTCATGGCCTCGGTGCGTGCGTTCCGGACCTTCGGCTGCGTCAGTCTCGATCTCGCCCTGGTCGCTGCGGGTCGGGCCGACGGGCTGGTCCTGCTCCCGGCCGATCCCTGGGATGTGGCGGCGGGGTTGCTGCTCGTCGAAGAGGCCGGCCTGGTGGCGGGCGGCCTCGCCGGAGGACCAAATCCGACCGGGCGTCAGGGAATACTGGCGACGAGTCCCTCGCTCTTCCCGATGGCGGCGGCCCTGCTGGATCCCTCTCCCCTTCCGGGGTGAGGCGGGGGATGGTGCCGGAAGTCCCACCCGACCCCATCTTGTTGCAGTTCCCGTGCTGGGTTCACAATATTGCGGTGGAGATCGGCCCGCTCGTCACGCAGCGCCTGCTGTCGGTGCAGCCGGAGCATAACCTTCTGGACACGGCGCGGAAGATGTATGAGCGGAACGTCGGCGCGGCGATCATCCAGACCGACGAAGGGCATCCGGGCATCATCACCGAACGTGACGTCCTCCGCGCGGTCTCCGAGGGGGCGGACCTGGCCCGTACCACGGTTGGTATCTACATGACCACGACGCCGGTCTGCGCCACCACGACCTGGGACGTCGTGGAGGCCGCCAAGACGATGCGCCGCGGAGGGTTCCGGCATCTCATCGTGCTCGACGACGGCATGCCCATCGGGATGCTGTCGATCCGGGACCTGGTCGACGCCCTGCTGGAGGACTACGAGCGCAGCCTCCTTCCGTGACCTCTCGGCTTCTCAACTCCGCCCCGGTTCCGCCTCGGATGCCTATTTGGTACGGCAATTCGGGTCCGGCATTCACGGATGGCGGGCCGAGCGCGATGCTGACGGGTGCTATCTTGTCTCCCCGGTCGCGAAAGGGCTGTCACCATGTCTACGGTTGAAGAGCACATGAACCACAGCGTCACCACGGCCCGACCGGACCAGACGCTGGAAGAGGGCGCCCAGTTGATGGTCGAGCGCAAGGTCGGCGCCGCGGTCATCCTGACGCAGGGCGAGGTCGTCGGCATCGTCTCCGAGCGTGACGTCATGAAGGCCGTCGCCCGGGGCATGGTGCCGTGGAACACCAAGCTCGATGACCTCATGACCCGCGACCCGCTCTGTGCCAGCCCGTCGATGGACACCCATGAGGCGATCGCCCTCATGCTCGACCACGGCTTCCGCCACCTGCCCGTCGTCGACAACGGCAAGCTCGTCGGGATCGTCAGCGCTCGCCACCTTCTCCGAGCCGCAGAAGAAGAACCCGCGGCCACCCGCGCCGAAGCTCAATAGGCCCGCATCCCCCCAACGAGCGCCAAGGTCGCGGATTTTCTGCCCGACGGTGCTACGGTTATTCTCCGCGTGCCCTGATGACCAGAATTGGATCAGAATTGGCGCCGAATCGGACCTGAGCCGGACCCGAACCGGAGCTGAGGGGGACCCACGGGTGACGGATGCGAGTGATGCCGAGGCGCTGAACATGGCCCAGGAGGAGAACCGGGCGCTCAACCGGATCATCGAGGTGTTCTCGTCCGGCATCGACCTGGAGCGCGTCCTGACTGCTGCGGTCGACCTCGTGCTCGAGACCACCGGCGTCGATGCGTGCTTCCTGCACCTCTACGAGCCGGACAACGGCGGTCGCCTGGTGCTCCGGGCAGCGAGCGAGCCCTATCGCAAGGTCGTCGGCACGGTGACCCTCGCCATGGGCGAGGGTGTGTCGGGCTGGGTCGCGGAGCACCGGGAACCGGTGGTCATCGCCTACAACAAGTGGGCGGATCTCCGCTACAAGTACATCCCGGCCCTCGGCGGGGACCGCCACACGTCGATGCTCTCGGTGCCGCTCGTCTCTCCCGCCGACCGGCTCATCGGGGTCGTCAACCTCCACACCGAGGAGCACCGCGCCTTCGGCCAGCGCGACATCGACCTGCTCAGCCACGTCGCCTCCCTGCTGGCGACCGCCATCGAGCACGCGTCGCTGTTCCGGGAGCTCGAGGACAAGGAGGAGGCCCTGCAGCGGATGGTGAAGCGGACCGTCGCTGCCCAGGAGGAGGAGCGCCGGCGGGTGGCCACGGAGATCCACGACGGCGTGACCCAGCAGCTCATCTCCATCTGGTACCGGGTGCAGGCCTGCGAGCGGCTGCTGGAGCGGGACCTTCCCGCCGCCCGGGGCGAGCTCGAGGAGGCCAAGTCGCTCATCGGCGAGGCCCTGAACGAGGCGCGCTCTGCCATCTACGATCTCCGGCCGGCCACCCTCGACGACCTCGGCCTCGTGCCGGCGATCGAGGCACTCACCCGGCGGACGTTTGGTCCCGAGGTGGAGGTCAACATCGCCACCGACATCCCGCCGCACCTGCCGATGCATCTCGAGACCGCCCTCTACCGGATCTGCCAGGAGCTGGCGAACAACGTCCGGAAGCACGCCGCTGCCGGGCGGGTCGAGATCAACCTCGAGTCGGGAAGGGACCAGATCCGCATGATCGTCATCGACGACGGCAAGGGCTTCGACGTCGGGGCCTACCGCAACCTCCGGCCCGAGACCTCCTTCGGCCTCGCCGGGGTCACGGAGCGGGTGGAGATGGTCGGTGGCCGCCTCGAGCTCACGTCCGAGGAGGGGAAGGGCACGCGGGCGGAGATCCGGATCCCGTTCGACCGCAGCGCCTGCGAGGGGGCGGCATGACGCCGACACCAAGCGTGGGCCCGGGTTCCGGTCCGGCCTCGAGCTCGGCTTCGGGGCCGGGCGAGCGCATCCGGGTCCTCATCGTCGACGACCACCAGATGGTGCGGGCGGGCCTCAGGGCGATGCTGCGCGACACCAAGGTCGAAATCGTCGGCGAGGCCGCCAACCTGGAGGGAGCCCTGGTCGAGATCGACGAGCACCTCCCGGATGCGGTGCTGCTCGACGTCCGCCTGCAGGGCCAGTCGGGGCTCGAGGCCTGCCGGGTGATCACCCAGAAGCACCCCGGCCTGGCGGTGGTCTTCCTCACGGTGTACGAGGACGAGCAGTACGTGTTCGAGGCACTGCGGGCCGGCGCGAAGGGCTACATGCTGAAGCGGGCTTCCCCCGAGGACATCGTCCGGGTGCTGGAGGAGGTCGGCCGGGGCGAGACCATCGTCGACCCCGCCCTGACGGGCCAGATCGCCCGCCGGGCTGCCCAGGTGCGCCCGGGCCACATCTGGCCGGGCTCGGAGATGGGGCTCACCCAGCGCGAGAGCGAGGTGCTGCGCACGATGGTCGACGGCCTCAACAACCGGGCGATCGCCGAGGCGCTCGTCATCTCGGAGGACACCGTCAAGACCCATGTCCGGGCGATTTTCCGCAAGCTCGGGGTCACGGATCGCGCCCGGGCTGTTTCGGTTGCGTTACGGGAGGGCATTTTCAGATAATCCATGAGCCGGAGTGCAGGCGCGCGAGCGCCCCTACTCGGCTGGTAGGGTGCGACCGTCGCTCACCACTCCCAGGTGAGCCCTTTCTGGATGGAGGTGGTTACGCAGTGGCTATCCCCCCTGGCACGTACAACCTGGGTCCTCAGAACGGCACGCTGCTCGTCAAGACCGGTCGTGAAGGCATGGGCGGCAAGATGGGCCACGACCTGACCATCGAGGTCGGCAAGTGGAGTGCCACCGCCACGGTGGGTGAGGACCCGTCGTCGACCAGCCTCACGGGGTCGGCCGAGGTCGGCTCGATGTCGGTTGTCGGCGGCGAGGGCGGCGTCAAGCCCCTGAGCGACGGCGACAAGTCCGACATCAAGAAGACCATCACCGACAAGATCCTCGGCAACACCACGATCGACTTCCGGTCGACCTCCGTCACCGGCGGTGGCTCGAACGCCACGGTGCAGGGCGACCTCACCATCGCAGGCAAGACCGCCCCGTGGCAGTTCCAGATCCAGGACCTCGGCGGCGGCAAGATCCGGGCCACCGGCACCGTCGTCCAGTCGAACCACGGCATCAAGCCCTTCAAGGCCTTCATGGGTGCGCTCAAGGTGAAGGACCCCGTCGAGATCGTCATCGAGGCGACGGTCCCCGAGGCGTAGAACCCTGCGAGCTTCCCTGTCAGCGCGGGGCGTTGAACCCGCGCTGATGCGCGTTCTAGATGCGCGTTCTAGATGAGGCTGTGGCGGGCGAAATCGAGCGAGAGGGCCAGGGTCTCGGCGGGGGAGGGTTCCCGGGAGAACACGAGGTACCTCATCTGCATCTTCGCGAGGCGGAAGTTCGGACCGGGGTGCATGCCGCCGAAGGGCCCCCGCCGGCGTGCGCCGAACCAGCGTGCGTAGCTCATCGGCATCTCCGTGCGGAACTTGATCTGGCGCTCGTGCAGCCAGCTCACGTACCAGACGAACGATGCGGCGAAGACGATGCCGGCAGCGATGAGGACGACGGCGTTCAAGCCGCTCGGGTGGTCCACCAGGCTGGGGGCAAAAACGGCCGCCGCTGGCGGGAGCAGCAGGCCGAGGCCGAAGAAGGCGAGCTGGGCGTAGCGGGCGGGCTTTGAGCAGCGGACCAGGTATGCGAAATGGTCCGCAATGTAGTCCGGGAGCCCGCCGTGGTTTGACATGTCTCTATTGTAGGTCGTCCGCTTTGTTATGAAACTAAAGTCTTGTGACCAAATTTGTTCGGAACTATCGATTGTCCGGGCGGAGACGCTCGATCTGAGAATCTGAGGCTTTTTCCGGAAGCGGACCGCGAAAAGTCGGCTACTCCTGGGCGGACGGCGCAGGCTCGGGCCGGCGGGGGAGGTAGGCCTCGATCTCCCACATCACCTCGTCCTTGCGGTGGTACCCCTCGATGCGGGCCACCGGCTCGCCCTTGACGAAGAGGACGCAGGTGGGGAGCAGCTCGACGCCGCAGGCGTCATGGGAGAGGCCCGGGCTGTCGTCGGCGTTGAGGGCGACCACTTTCAGCCGGCCATCCTGCTCGCCGGCGAGGGCTTCCAGCTCGGGCTCCATGAGCGTGCAGGGTCCGCACCAGTCCGCCCAGTTGTCGACCAGGACGGGGATGTCGGAGCGCAGCACCTCCTGGTCCCAGTTCATGTCGTCCACGATGACGATCTCACTCATGTGCTCACATCCTCCCGTTTGGCACCGAGGGCCGTGCGTGCCCCCGAGGGCACTCAGCCCAGGATAACTACTTTGATCCGGCGCCTTGAGGGGCGCCTCGGGTTTGATCCGGCGCCTTGTCGTCCTCGGGCCTCTGCCGTCTAGTCGTCCTCGCCGATCGGATCGGCCGGCGGCTGGGAGCCCTCGACTTCGGCGATGATCTCCCGGGCCCGGGAGGCGTCCTCCGGGCTCACGAGGATCTCGACCACGGCGGGGTAACCCAACGCCCTCCCGTACGGCCCCGGGGTGGAGTACTCGCCGGAGACCCACACCTCGATGTGGTTCTCCTCGAGGGCGGTGCGGATGAACTCGGCCCTCGGCTCGCCGAGCTGCGGCTGGCCGAGCAGCTTGTGGACGACGACGACGTCCCGGTCGGTGGGCGGACGATGCCGGCTGTGGGCCGGATGCTCCGGCCGGACCTCCTCGACCAGGTCCACCTCGTCGTCCGGGCAACGGGTGACGCCCTCGACAAACTCAGCCTCGCAGACGGGGCAAAACACGTGGCCATTCTAGGTGCCCTTCTCGGCCGCCGACCATCGGCGGACGTAGGACTGCCAGTCCGGGGGAGGGCCGGGGAGCACCTCGGTTCCCGGCGCCCGGAGCCCGTCGAGCGCCACGGTGAGCAGGCGCTCGTACGCCAGCGTGCCGCCGGCGGGCCGGCGGCTGAACAGCTCGATGAGCTCGTGGATGTCGACGCTGCCGGCGTCCCGGCGGAGGGCGCCGGCCCCCCTGGCCCGGCCGGCGAGCCGCTCGAGCAGGTCGTGGGCACGACGGGCGGTCTCGCGCATCTCCTCGGTGACCCCGATCGTTCCCGCGACCGCGGACAGGACGCCCGCCCGGAACCCGACACACTCCCTGACGAAACGCGCCAGCGCCTCCCAGGGGTCGGCCCCGCGTGCGAGGGCAGCCTCCGCCGCCGCCACCTGCTGGTCCATCGAGGCCTGGCACAGGTGCTGGAGAAGGGCCTCCTTGGTGGGGTACCGGCGGTACAGGGTGCCGATCCCGACCCCCGCCTGGGCGGCGACCTGCGCGACCGACGCGCCGGGGCCGTACACCGCGAACACCTCCCGGGCGGCGTCGAGGACCGCTCGGTCGTTCCGGCGGGCCTCCGGCTGTCTCCCGCGCCTGCCGGCCCGGGGATCCTCCGCCTCCCTTCGCTCCACTTGACGGAGCATAACACTCCGTTATGCTGATCGGACAAGAACGCTCCGTTATCCCGCGATCAGGAGGCGACGATGTGGCAGGTTCGGCTCGATGCGTTCGGTGACCCCGAGAACCTCCACCTGGTCGAGGCGCCCGACCCGGTGCCGGGGCCGGGGCAGGTCCTCGTGCGGACCGCCGCCGCCAGCATCACGTTCGTCGAGACCCAGGTTCGTGCCGGGCGGTCGCCGCGGCCCGGGCCGGGTCCGGCGTTGCCGGTCGTGCTGGGCAACGGCGTCGAGGGGGAGGTCATCGGTGTCGGAGAAGGGGTTGCCCCCTCGTGGCTCGGCCGCAGGGTCGTGACCGCCACCGGCGGGTTTGGCGGCTATGCCGACCGGGTCGCCGTCGACGCCTCGGCCCCCATCGCGGTCCCCGACGGTCTGGGGCCCGGGGAGGCGGCGGCGCTCCTGGCGGACGGGCGCACCGCGCTGGGGCTGGTGAGAGCGGCCTCCCTCGCCCCGGGCGACCGCGTCCTCGTCACTGCCGCGGCGGGCGGCGTGGGAAGCCTGCTCGTCTAGCTCGCGAGGGCCGCCGGCGTGAAGCAGGTCGTGGCCGCTGCCGGGGGAGCGCACAAGCTGGCCGTGGCCGCCGGGCTGGGGGCGGACGTGACGGTCGACTACACCAAGCCGGGGTGGGCGGCCGTACTGGAGGGGGTGGACGTCGGTTTCGACGGGGTCGGCGGTCCGCTTGGTGCGGACGTGCTGGCCGCGATGGCGCCGGGCGGGCGCGTCCTGGTCTACGGCGGCGCCGGGGGCCCCATGACGACCGCCGGCGCGGTCGCTGCCCGTGGCCTCACCCTGGTGCCCGGCCATACGGTCGTCCGCTCCCCCGAGGACAACCGTGCCCTCGTCGAGCAGGCACTCGCCATGGCGGCTGCCGGCCGGCTTCGCCCGGTGATCGGCCAGCGGTTCCCGCTCGCCGAGGGCGCCGCTGCCCACCGGGCGATCGAGGCCCGCCAGACCGTCGGCAAGACCCTTCTTATTCCCCCCGACGCTCGATCGTCGCCAGCCAGGCCGGGACGGGATCGGGGCTGAGGTTGACCTCCAGCCCGACCGCCTCGATGGCCTGGACTCTCCAGCCGTCCGAGAAGCTGGCCCGGATCTCCTCCTGGGTGACACGGCGGGGACCGAAGCCGGGTGGGAGCCGGTCGCTGAAACACAGCACGTAGACCTGGGCGCCAGGCGAGGTCGCGACCCGCAGGCTGTCGACGTAGCGGGCGCGGTCGTCGTCGCCGAAGACGTGGAACAGCCCGCTGTCGATCACGGTGTCGAATACCTCGCCGAGCGACCCGAGGTCCAGGGCGTCGGCGAGGAGGAAGCGGACCTCGATGCCGCGCTCCGCGGCCTTGCGACGGGCGAGCTCGATCGCCCGGGGAGACCCGTCGACCCCGGTGGCGTCAAGGTCCATCCCGGCGGCCATCAGGGCGTGCTCTCCCGTGCCGCACCCGGCGTCCAGCACCCGGCCCGTGAGGCCGCCGGCCTCGGCGAGGGCACGGAGCGAGGGCTGCGGGTGCCCGATGTCCCAGGGCGGGGTCCCGGCGTACATGTCGTCGAACTCGGCTTGGCTGCGCAGGTCTGCCATGCGACCGGTATAGCACGGGGCCGCGGGGGCCCAGCCCAGGTCGGGGGAATATCTCCCCGGGGTGCGTTGTTTTGCCTATACGTTACGCTGGCCAAAACGGACCCTTGACGGGTGGAGGTGGTTGCGATGATCGATGTGCTGGACGGGGTGGAAGAGTGGCTGGAGGAAGGCAAGAAGGTTGCCCTGGTGACGCTCATCGCCACGGAGCGGTCGGCCCCCCGTGACCCGGGAGCCGCCCTGGCAGTGAACGAGGACGGCAGGGTCCTCGGGTCCATCTCGGGCGGCTGCGTCGAGCCGGCGGCGATCAGCGAGGCGATGAACGTCATCGAGACCGGCGTGCCGCAGCGCATGACCTACGGCATCACCGACGAGGACGCCTGCGCGGTCGGCCTCACCTGCGGCGGCACCGTTCACCTCATGATCGAACGCATCGACTGGTAAGGAGCTGAGGTTATGGGGGAGCTGTTCAAGGCAATCGCCCA
The DNA here is from genome assembly GCA_036495025.1 of Actinomycetota bacterium. Lineage (GTDB taxonomy): Bacteria > Actinomycetota > CADDZG01 > JAHWKV01 > JAOPZY01 > JAOPZY01. The sequence continues at coordinate 11,229 of DASXNO010000120.1, forward strand.
CGCGATCCGCGAGAAGGAACCCGTCGCCGTCGTCACGGAGGTCCAGGGGCCCAACCCGGGGGCCAAGATGCTCGTCCGCGAAGAGACCGTCACCGGCTCGCTCGGCGACGAGAAGCTCGACAGCGCCGTCATCGAGAACGCCCGGGGTTTCCTCGACATGGCCCAGACCGGGACCCGCACCTACGGACCCCAGGGCCAGGGCAACTCGGAAGAGGTCGAGGTCTTCATCCAGTCCTTCTCCCAGCCGCCGGACATGTACGTGCTGGGCGCCGTCAACCTGGCCAACGCCGTCGTCCGCCTCGGCAAGTTCCTGGGCTACCGCGTGACTGTCGTCGACGCCCGCAAGATCTTCGCCAACGAGGAGCGCTTCCCGGAGGCCGACGAGGTCGTCGTCCAGTGGCCGAACGAGTTCCTGGAGACCGCCCCGATCAGCCGCCGCACCGCCATCGTCATCCTCACCCACGACCCCAAGTTCGACATCCCCATCCTCGAGTTCGCCCTGAAGTCTCCGGTGGGCTACCTGGGAGCGATGGGGAGCCGGCGCACGCACGAGAAGCGCAAGGCCAA
>DASXNO010000121.1:0-14516 GCA_036495025.1 Actinomycetota bacterium
ACCACCGGCGACGACATGGACATGATCCACCGGGAGACGCGTTGGGTCACCGGCATCTCGCCGGCCTACGGCGGCTCGGGCGACCCTTCGCCCGCCACCGCCTACGGCGTGATGCACGGGCTGCGGGCCGTGGCGATCGACCTCTGGGCCGATCCCTCCCTCGAGGGCCGGCGCTTCGCTGTGCAGGGCGTCGGCAAGGTGGGCCATGCCCTCGTCGGGCACCTCGTCGAGGCCGGGGCGGACGTGGTCGTCGCCGACGTCAACCCGGAGCACGTCGAGCGGACGGTGGCCGACTTCGGCGTCACCGTCGTCGATCCCTCGAGCATCCACGCCGAGCCCTGCGATGTCTTCGTCCCCTGTGCCCTCGGGGGCGTCATCAACGACCAGACGATCCCGGAGCTGGCCTGCACCGCCGTCGCCGGGGCAGCGAACAACCAGCTCCTCGCGCCCAGCCACGCCGACGTGCTCGCAGAGGCGGGGATCCTCTACACGCCGGACTTCATCATCAACGCCGGCGGGGTCATCAACGTCGCCGACGAGCTGGACGGCTACGACGAGCGCCGTGCACGCCTGCGGATCGAGAGCATTTTCCGCAACGTCGCCACGGTGCTGGAGACCGCCCGCAAGGAGGGGGTCACCCCCTCCGTGGCAGCGAACCGCGTCGCCGAGGCCCGCATCCGGGCCGTGGGCCGGATCCGCCAGATCCGAGGGCCCCAGTCCGCGACGTTCTAGTCCTTCCCGATCGTCACTCCTTCGCCTTCCACCGTCTGGCCGATCTCGAAGGCCCGGTGGCCCGCTCGCTCCAGCAGCGCCAGCGTGGCGGCCGTGTCGCCCGGGGCTACGACGGCGATCATCCCGATGCCCAGGTTGAAGGTCCGCTCCATCTCGGCCTCGTCGACGGGGCCCCCGGCAGCGATCAGGTCGAAGATGGGTGGCCGGGGCCAGGCGCCGGCATCGAGCTGCGCCCCCACACCGGCGGGCAGGATCCGGCCGAGATTCTCGGGGATGCCACCCCCGGTGACGTGGGCGAGGCCCTTCACGTCGACCTCGCCGAGCAGGGCCAGGATCGCGGGCGCGTAGATCGTGGTGGGGCGCAGCAACTCCTCCCCGAGGGTATGGTCGAGGCCGGCCAGCCGGGACTGCAGTGCCTCCTCGCCACCGCGCAGCAGCACCCGCCGGGCGAGGGAGTACCCGTTGGCGTGCAGGCCCGACGACGCAATCCCGATGACGGCGTCCCCCGGCGCGATCGACGCCCCGGTCACCACCCGGTCCCGTTCCACCACCCCCACGCAGAAACCTGCCAGATCGTAGGAACCCGGCGTCAGGTGGCCCGGGTGCTCGGCCATCTCGCCGCCGATGAGGGCACAGCCGGCGATCCGGCACCCGGCGGCAATCCCCGACACGATCTCGTCCACGAGGCTGGGCACCAGGCGCTCGATCAGCAGGTAGTCGAGGAAGAACAGCGGTTCGGCCCCCTGGGCAGCGACGTCGTCCACCGACATCGCGACCAGGTCGATGCCAATGGTGTCGTGGCGGCCGAGGGCCTGGGCGATCAGCAGCTTCGTCCCGACGCCATCGGTGCTCGAGACGAGCAGGGGCTGGCGGTACCGAGCGGGGTCGAGGGCGAACAGGCCCCCGAACCCTCCCAGCCCCCCGACGACCTCGGGGCGGGCGGTGGAGGCGACGCTGCGGCGGATGAGGTCGACGGCCCGCCGGCCGGCCTCGACGTCGACGCCGGCCCCGGCGTAGGTCTCGGCCAGGGCTACGTGCGCTGGCCCCCGACGACCGGGGGCTCTTCGAGCATGTGTTTCGTGACCGCGACGTGCTCCGGCACCGGGATCGGGTACGCCGAGGAGAAGCACGCCGTGCAGAACTTCTCACCCGGGACGTCGGTGGCCTCGACCATGCCCTCGAGGGAGAGGTAGTGCAGGGAGTCCGCCTCGAGCTTGGCGCAGATCTCGTCGACCGTCATCCAGGCCCCGATGAGCTCGTCCCGGTTGGCGGTGTCGATGCCGTAGAAGCACGGCCACTTGATCGGCGGCGACGAGATGCGCAGGTGCACCTCACGGGCCCCGGCGTCGCGCAGCATGCGGACGATCTGGGCGGTCGTGTTGCCTCGCACGATCGAGTCGTCCACCACGACGAGGCGGCGGCCCTCGATGACCTCCTGCAGCGGGTTGAGCTTGGCCCGGATGCCCTGCTGGCGGATGAGCTGCGTGGGCTGGATGAAGGTCCGGCCCACGTAGCGGTTCTTCACCAGGCCTTCGCCGTAGGGGATCCCGGACGCCGCCGCATAGCCCGCAGCCGCCGCGGATGCGGTCTCCGGCACACCCATCACCAGATCCGCCTCGGCGGGCGACTCCCGGGCGAGGCGCTGGCCCATCTGGTAGCGGGCCTTGTACACACTCTTGCCGAAGAGCTTGGAGTCGGGCCGGGCGAAGTAGACGAACTCGAAGATGCACAGTGCGGGCGTGGCCGGAGCGAACCGGCGGGTCCTGAGGCCGCGCTCGTCGATGATGACGAGCTCGCCGGGCTCGACCTCCCGGATGAGCGTCGCTCCGATGATGTCGAGCGCGCAGGTCTCGGAGGCGAGCGCGTAGCCCTCCTTCAGGCGCCCGAGCACCAGTGGCCGCAGGCCGTGGGGGTCCCGGGCCCCGAACAGGGTGGACGTGTCCATCAGGACCAGCGAGAAGGCTCCCGTGAGGGTCGGGAGGACCTCCATGATCGCCTCCTCGGCGTTCTCCCTGCCGCTGTCGGCGATGAGGGAGGCGATGACGTCGGTGTCGGAGGTGGCGTCGGGCCCGAAGTGCTCCGACGGCTCACCCGCCAGCTCGGAAAGCTCCCGGGTGTTGATCAGGTTACCGTTGTGGCCGAGGGCGATCTGGAGGTTGCCGGCAGTCTTGTAGGTGGGCTGGGCGTTCTCCCACAGGCTGGAGCCCGTCGTCGAGTAGCGGACGTGCCCGATGGCGATGTGGCCGGGGAGGGACGAGAGCTTCTGCTGGTCGAAGACCTGCGAGACCAGGCCCATGTCCTTGTAGACGACGATCGTGGTGCCCTCGGAGACGGCGATGCCCGCCGACTCCTGGCCCCGGTGCTGCAGGGCGAACAGACCGTAGTAGGCGAGGTTCGATGCTTCGACGCCGGGTGCGTGGATACCGACGACCCCGCAGGCCTCCTCCGGCCGATCCGCATGTTGGCCCATGGGGCCCAGGTTACCCGACCGGAGCCCCTCTTACTACGATGGTCAAGCCTGGTGGCAGGCCTGGCTACGCCTGCGCCATGGCACGGGGAAACGTCTGCTCGTAAACGTCGCGAAGGAGGCTGACCGGGATGTCCGCCTCCTCGGCGACTCGGAGCGAATCGCCTCCCACCGTGCCGAGATACGACACGGGGATGCCTTCGGCGGCGGCCAGTGCCCGGAGCGCCGGAAGGTGGTGGGGCTCGAGCGAGGCAAGCACCCGGCCGGCAGTCTCGGAGAACAGCCAGACGTGCACCGGGAGCCCCTCCTCCGGGGCGACGGCTGCCCCCAGGCCTCCCGCCACGCAGGACTCGGTCAGGGCAAGGGCGAGGCCCCCGTCCGAGCAGTCGTGGGCGCTGGCGAGCAGGCTGCGGGCGATGGCGCCCCGGACCACCCTCCCGAGGGCGGCCTCCCGGGCGAGGTCGAGCGACGGCAGGCCGCCCGGGCGGTCGTGGACGATGCGGAGGAACTCGCTCCCGGCGAGTTCGGGCAACGTCTCGCCGAGAAGGACGATCAGGTGCCCCGCACGGCGGAAGCCCGTCCCCGGCGGACCCGCGTCCACCACGACGCCCACCATGCCCACGACGGGCGTCGGGTCGATCGACCGGCCGGCGGTCTCGTTGTAGAAGGAGACGTTGCCCCCGGTGACCGGCGTGCCGAGGGCTGTGCAGGCATCGCCGAGGCCACGGACCGACTCCGAGAAGGCCCACATCACCTCCGCCCGCTCGGGATTGCCGAAGTTCAGGCAGTTGGTGACTGCGATCGGTTCCGCCCCGACGACGACCAGGTTCCGGGCGGCCTCGGCGACCGCGTGGCAGGTGCCGAGATAGGGGTCCGCCGCGCACCAGCGGCCGTTGGCGTCGGCGGTGACAGCGATGCGCTTGCGGGCGCCGGGCAGGCGCAGCACCGCGGCGTCGCCCCCCGGGCCGGTGACCGTGCCCAGCATGACCTGATGGTCGTACTGCTCCCACACCCACCGCTTCGAGCACAGGCTGGGATCCCCGGCGAGCGCGAGGACCGCCGCCGCGAGGTCGTCTGGCGGTGCCACGTCGGTGTCGGGGACCGGAGGTGGCTCGCCGGGTCGCTCGGCGGGGCGATGGTAGACGGGGCCATCGCCGAGCGAGGCTGCCGGGACGTCCGCGACGCAGACCCCGTCCTCGAAGACCTCGAGCTGGCCGGTTGCGGTGACTTCGCCGATGACGGAGGCGCCGAGGCCCCATCGCCGGCAGGTGGCGAGCGCCTCCTCGGCATCCTGCGGCTTGACGATGATGAGCATCCGCTCCTGGGACTCGGAGGTGAGGACCTCGAAGGGCTCCATCCCCCGCTCCCGGCGGGGTACCCGCTCCAGATGGATCCGCATGCCCGTGCCGGCGTTGGCGGCGGACTCGGAGGTGGCGCAGCAGATGCCGGCGCCGCCGAGGTCCTGGATGCCGACGACCACCCCCCGCTCGATCAGCTCGAGGCAGGCCTCGATCAGCAGCTTCTCCGTGAAGGGGTCGCCGACCTGCACGCTGGGGCGCTTGGCGCTGGCCCCCGTCGAGCCCTCCTCGAAGGCCGAGGATGCGAGCACCGAGACGCCGCCGATACCGTCCCGGCCGGTCTTGGAGCCCAGCAGCAGGACGACGTTGCCGGGACCGTGGGCCCTCGCCAGCATGATCCGCTGCAGCGGGGCGACCCCGATGCACATGACGTTGACGAGGGGGTTCCCCGAGTAGCAGGGGTCGAAGACGACCTCACCGCCGACGGTCGGCACCCCGATGCAGTTGCCGTACGTCGAGATCCCGGTGACCACCCCCTCGACCAGGAAGCGGTTGCGCTCCGCAACGGCCGCCTCCGCCCTGGCCTCGACCGGCAGCGGGCCGAATCGCAGCGGGTCGAGCAGGGCGATCGGGCGTGCCCCCATCGAGAGGATGTCCCGCACGATGCCGCCGATGCCCGTCTCCGCCCCCTGGACCGGCTCGATGAACGACGGATGGTTGTGGCTCTCGATCCGGAGAGCGACGGCCACCCCGTCGACCTCGACGATCCCGGCCCCCTCCCCCGGCCCGACGAGCACGTTGGGGCCCTGGGACGGCAGGGTCCGCAGGTAGATCTTGCTCGACTTGTAGGAACAGTGCTCCGACCACATCACCGAGTACATCGCCAGCTCGGCATGGTTCGGCTTGCGGCCGAGGATCTGCTCGATCCGGGCGTACTCGTCGTCCGTCAGGCCGAGCTGGCGGTGAAGGCTCACGACGGCCCCCGGTGCGTCGCTCACCGGAGGCCGGTGGAGAGGCTCTGCAACGTGGTGAGCATCGAGTTGAGGATGACCCTGCCGTCCCTCCCCCCGACCGCAGGGTCCACCGCCCGCTCGGGATGGGGCATCATCCCCAGCACGTTGCGGCCGGCCGAGAGCACGCCGGCGATGTCGCTCACCGAGCCGTTGGGGTTGGCGGCGTAGCGGAACGCGATGCGGTCCTCCGCCGTCAGCTCGTCGAGCAGCTCCGGGGAGCAGTAGTAATTGCCCTGGAAGTGGTTGATCGGGATCTGGAGGCCCTGGCCGGGGGAAGCCGCCGAGGTGAACGGGCTGTCGGTGGTCTCGACGCGCAACGTGGCGGGCCGGCAGATGAACTTGAGGCCGGCGTTCCAGCGGAGGGCGCCCGGGAGCAGCCCCGCCTCGCAGAGGATCTGGAAGCCGTTGCAGATCCCGAGGACGAGCCCCCCGTCGGCTGCGAAGTCCCGGACGGCCTCCATCACCGGAGAGAACGCAGCGATGGCCCCCGTCCGCAGGTAGTCCCCGTAGGAGAACCCGCCCGGCAGCACGACGGCGTCGAAGCCGCCGAGGTCGGTCGCATGGTGCCAGACGTACTCGGCTCGCACGCCCATGCAGCCGAAGGCCCGGAGGACGTCCTGCTCGCAGTTGGAGCCCGGGAAGACGACGATCGCCACCCTCGGCGCCCGCTGGGCCTTCCTCAGGGGGGCCACCATGGGGTCAGCCGGCCTCCGGCCCCGAGACGTGGATCGCAAAGTCCTCGATCACGGGGTTGGCGAGGAACCGGACGCATGCCGCCCGGACGACGGCCTCGGCGGTCCCGGGGTCGGGCGCCTCGACAACGAGCTCGATGCGCTTGCCAACCCGGACGTCGCGGACGTCGCCAAAACCGAGGGAGGGCAGCGCACGCTCGATCGTCTGACCCTGGGGGTCGGAGATGCCGTCCTTGGGCATGACGTCCACGGCCACCGCGTAACGAACCGGCTCCACCACGCTCCTTCCTTCAGGACCTGCCGGTCATCTTCCCTGGGCATCTCGAAGTTGCCGGCAACGCTGGCAACGTCAGAAGGCCCGGAATTGACGGGACCGCCATGGGGCGTTTTACCATACGCACCCGCCCGGGACGGCCCCTGAGACGGCCCTTGGGACGGCTCCCGGGTGGCCGTGGGGGCGAGCGGCGCACAAACCGATACAGTTGATTGATGCCACTTCTGGACGCGTGGTCCTTGATTGCCACCCCCACGTCCCGGTATCCAGGGTAACCATCATCAGGGAGGATCGACGACATGGCGAACGCGACAACCAAGGCACCACCTTCGGTTGAGGACATCATGAGCCGGCCCGTGGTCACGGCGAACCCCACCAACTCCGTGGCCACCTGCGCCGGTCTCATGAACGACGCTCATGTCGGATCCGTCGTGATTCTCGACAACGGCAAGGTCGTGGGCATCCTCACGGAGCGCGACCTGGTCGGGCTTGCCGCCACGCGGTACGGCTCGGACTGGACGCGCTCGCCGGTCAAGGAGTGGATGCACGAGGAGGTCGACACAATCGGCCCCGACACCGCCATCGCCGACGCGTTCCGCACCATCTCGGAGCGGGGGTACCGGCACCTCCCCGTGGTGTCGGACGGGGCGCTCGTCGGCATCGTGACGATGCGGGACCTGATGCGCCAGGCCCGGATCCTGCCGGCCGACCGGTACGCCGGCGAGGTGCCGAAGGGGCTCGAGGGGCTGGCGGTGGCCGAGACGGAGATCGGCGACGTCCGGGGCCAGCAGGGCTTCTTCCACTACCGCCAGTACAGCGGCGTCGACCTGGCCGAGAAGCGCAGCTTCGAGGACGTCTGGCACCTGATGTTCGAGGGACAGCTGCCGACGGCGGCCCAGGCGAAAGCGTTCCGGGAGGAGACGGTCCCGCTCCGTGGGATCCCGGATGCGGTGAAGCCGTTGCTGCCGGGCATCGCCGGTCTGGGGAAGGACTTCGTGCCCCTGCAGGCCGCCAAGGCCGCCTACAGCCTGGTGTGCAGCGAGCTGGACTTCAAGACCTGGCTGGAGATCGATCGCTCGGAGCTCCGCCACCAGGCGCTGCGGACCGTGGCGATCTTCCCGACGCTCGTCACCGCCCTCTACCGGCTGCACCAGGGCCTCGAGCCGGTCGAGCCCAACCCCGAGCTCGGCCATGCGGCCAATTACCTCTACATGCTGTCCGGCGAGGTGCCTTCTCCCGAGCGTGCCCGGGCCATCGAGCAGTACCTCATGCTCACGATCGACCACGGTCTCAATGCCTCGACGTTCTCGGCCCGGGTCATCACCTCGACCGGCGCCGACCTGGGCTCGGCGATCACCGGAGCCCTCGGCGCCCTGTCCGGGCCGTTGCACGGCGGCGCCCCCAGCCTGGCCCTCAAGATGCTGGCCGAGATCGGGACCCGGGAGAACGCCGATGCGTGGCTCCGGGAGCGGGTGCTCGCCGGTCAGCGCCTGATGGGCTTCGGGCACCGCGTCTACAAGACCGACGACCCCCGTTCGACCCTGCTGCGCGGCGTCGCCGAGCGCCTCGACGGTGAGCGGGTCGAGTTCGCCAAGTTCATCGAGAAGCGGGCCGTCGAGATCCTCGAGGAGCTGAAGCCGGGCCGGGCCCTCTACCCCAACGTCGAGTTCTATGCCGGCATCGTGATGAACATGATCGGCATGCCCGACACGCTGTTCACCCCGACGTTCGCCTGCAGCCGCGTCGTGGGATGGACCGCCCACATCCTCGAGCAGTCGGCCGACAACCGCCTGATCCGGCCCAGTGGCCACTACGTCGGGCCCGAGCCTCCCGCCCCGGTACCGGATCCCGAGACGTAAGGTCCCGAAACACACAGAACGCGCCCCGAGCGGGGCGCGTTCTGGTTCTGAGGGTTGTGCGGTTCTACTCGGTCTCCGACTCGGCCCCCTCACTGGGATGCTTCGGGGTCGGCTGCGTGGGGTCCGCAGCCGCGTGGTGGGGGATGTCGGACTGGTCGGGAGTCTTTACCTTCGGGAAATCTGTTGCGACTCCCTCACCGACCGAAACCTGCTGGTCTGCCTCTGGGTCGAGCTGCTCTTGTCTCGTCGCCATACGGCACCTCCCTGGGCACGCTCGGTGGCATTGGTCCTGCTCTGTGCCTGTACTTGGTTTCTACCCGGCGACCTGCATGCCCAACCTCGACGGCGCTAGCCGTCTCGCCTGTCCAGAGCTAGCCGGTCCGCAGGGCGGCCCGGATGAGCTCCTGCTCCGACTTGAAGGAGGCACGGTCCAGCGCCTCGCCCGGGTCGAGGGCGGCAACCTCCTCGGTCTCCCCGTCGTGCCCGTTCGGATCGCCTCCGGTGGCCCGCATGAGGAAGTAGTGGACGAACTTGTGCACCCGGGCGGACCGGGTCTTGTCGACGTACCAGTAATCGATCGTCGGAAGGGGCGAGACGATCTCGACCTCGAGCCCCGTCTCCTCCGAGGCCTCCCGCCGGGCAGCATCGGGGACGGTCTCCCCAGGCTCCACCTCCCCCTTGGGAAGGCCCCAGTGCAGGTCGCCGCCGAAGGTCCGCCGGGCGGTGAGCACGACCCGGCCGGCCTCATCGAGGATGACGCCACCGGCCGAGACGACGGTCTGTGTCTGCATAGGGGGAGAATATTCCTCGGCCCCTCCTCGGGGGGCTTTCTCCGGGGGGCTTTCTCCGGGGTTGTTCGTGGGGCACCAACGTGCAGGGAGGAACCGTTGCAGCCTGTCATCTACGCCGACCCCACGTCCGAGGCCCACGACGGCGGCGCGGACCACCCGGAACGGCCCGAGCGGCTCGGTGCCTGCCTCGACGCCGTCGCACGAGCCGGCCTGACCCCGGTGACGGACCTGCCCTGCGCTGCGGACGAGCAGCTCGCCCGGGTGCATGACGTGGCCTACCTCCAGCGGCTGGAGCGCTTCTGCCGGCGCGGCGGGGGCATGATCGATCCGGACACCTATGCCCGGGTGGAGTCCTTCGACATCGCTCGCCGGGCGTCGGGGGCCGCCTGCAGGGCTGCGGACGATGCGTTCGCCACCGGGCAGACTGCGGTCTGCCTCGTCCGTCCGCCCGGCCACCACGCCACCCGCACCCAGGCGATGGGGTTCTGCCTTTTGAACCATGTGGCAGTCGGGGCGGCCCACGCCGCGACGCTGGCGCCGGGTGGCAGGGTGGCCATCGTCGACTTCGACGTCCACCACGGCAACGGCACGCAGGACATCTTCTGGGAGGATCCCTCGGTGCTGTATGTCTCGCTGCACCAGTACCCCTGGTATCCGGGCACCGGCGCACTCGAGGAGTCGGGCGAGGGAGAGGGCAGCGGCACCACGGTGAACATCCCGCTGCCGGCAGGCACCGGCGACGGGGTCTATCTCCAAGCGATGGAGCGCATCGTCGTCCCCGCCCTCGCCGGCTTCCGCCCCGACCTCATCTGGGTCTCGGCCGGCTACGACGCGCATACCCGGGACCCCCTGGCGATGATGCAGATGAGCACGGAGGGCTTCGGGGCGATGACCTCGCTGCTCGTCGAAGCCGCGGCGGACCTCTGCGAGGGCCGGCTCCTGCTGACCCTCGAGGGAGGGTACGATCTGGAGGCGTTGGGGGCGTCGGTGCTGGCCACGCTGGGGGCGATGGCAGGCGGTGCCGGGTCGGACGGACAGGGGATCCCGCCGCCGGATCCTCCTGCGGCGGTGGCGGCCCTCGAGCGGGCGGTCGCCTTCCACCGCCACGCCTGACGTCACGACCAAACGAAAGAGCTTTGGCACCATGAACGAGGCAGCCAGATCCATGAGCCGACCTTCCGCCCCCGGGCCGATCCCTGCCATCGCGCTCGACCTTGCCGAGGCCTTCAGGGCCGCCGGCTGGCCGCTCTACCTGGTTGGCGGGTGGGTGCGCGACGCCCTGCTCGGTGCGACCCCCCCGGACCTGGACTTCGCCACGCCGGCACCCCCCGACCGCTCGCTCGAGATCATGCAGCGCTGGGCGGGCAAGGGCGGCAAGGCCAGGGTATGGACCACCGGCATCGAGTTCGGGACCGTGGCTGCCCAGCGCGGCGATACCCGGGTGGAGGTCACCACGTTCCGCACCGAGCGCTACGAACCCGGCTCCCGCAACCCGACCGTCGCGTTCGCCACCGATCTCGAGACCGACCTGTCCCGGCGGGACTTCACCGTCAACGCCATGGCGATCGAGCTGCCGGACGTCGCCCTGATCGACCCGTTCGGCGGCCTCGACGACCTCGCCCAGGGGCGCCTGCGGACCCCCCTCTCCCCCGAGGTGGCCTTCGGCGACGACCCGCTGCGGATGCTGCGCGCCCTCCGCTTCGCCTCGACCCTGGACTTCACCATCGATCCGGGCGTCGTCGCCGCCATCCGGGAGCTGCACGGGGGCCTGGCGATCATCTCGGCGGAGCGCATCCGGGAGGAGTTCTCCAAGCTGGTGCTCGGCAGGTCACCGTCCGCTGCGCTGGCGCTGGCGACCGAGGTCGGGCTGGCGGCCGAGTTCATCCCCGAGCTCCCCCTGCTGCGGCTGGAGCAGGACCCTATCCACCGGCACAAGGACGTCTTCACCCACACGCTGGCCGTCCTCGACAACGCCATCGCCCTCGAGCCGGAGGGTCCGGACCTGGTGCTGCGCCTCGCCGCCCTCCTGCACGACATCGGAAAGCCGAGGACCCGGGAGTTCACCCCCGAGGGCGTGACGTTCCACCACCACGAGGTGGTGGGGGCCGAGCTGGCCGAGGCGCGCCTCAGGGCGCTCCGGTACCCGTCCCACACGATCGCGGAGGTCCGCCAGCTCGTCTACCTGCACCTGCGCCTGCACAGCTACCGCCTGGGCTGGACGGACAAGGCGGTCCGCCGCTACGTCAGGGACGCCGGGGCCCTCCTCGGCAAGCTCAACACGCTCGTCCGATCCGACTGCACCACCCGCAACCCACGCAAGGCTGCGGAGCTCTCGGCTCGCATCGACGAGCTCGAGGCGCGCATCCGGGAGCTCGCCGCTCAGGAGGAGCTGATGGCCCTCCGTCCCGCCCTCAACGGCAACCAGGTCATGGAGCACCTGGGGATCAGCCCCGGCCGGGACGTGGGCCGGGCGCTCGACCACCTCATGGAGATCCGGCTCGACGAGGGGGAGATCCCGGAGCCCGAAGCCTATGCCCGCCTCGACCAGTGGTGGGCCGAGCGCCAGGAGGGCGGCTCGGGCTCGGGCTCGGAGGGCGGCTCGGGCTCGTGACCCAGATCCCCCCCGCACCCGCCGACTGGTGGGTGCCCCTCGCCCGCCACCTCGGCGAGGCCTACCTCCAGTACTCCTTCACGATGGGCACCGAGCAGGAGGTCGAGTTCATCGCCGAGACGCTGGGCGCGACCGCCGGCGAGCGCCTGCTCGACGTCGGCTGCGGGCCGGGCCGGCATTCGCTGGAGTTCGCCAGGCGGGGCCTGCAGGTGCTGGGCATCGACATCTCGCCCGAGTTCATCGCCATCGCCCACCGGCGAGCCGCCGAAGCGGGGCTGCAACCCTCGTTCTTCCCGATGGATGCGAGGGAACTGCCCTTCGACAGCGAGTTCGACATCGTCATCTGCCTCTGCCAGGGGGCGTTTGGGCTGGGGCTGCCCGATCTGCAGATCCTCCGGAACATCCGCAGGTCGATGAAGCCCGGCGGGCGACTCGCCCTGGGAGCGGCGAACGTCTTCTACGCCCTCAACCACCTCGAGGGCCTCGGCGGCCCCGTCACGGGCGAGTTCGACCCGGTGAAGATGCTCTTCAAGGCAAGGGTCGAGGGGGTGATCGGGGCCGGCGGGCAGACCGCCGACTTCGAGATCTGGAACTCCTGCTACACCCCGCGGGAGCTCGAGTGGATCGCCAACGGCGCAGGCCTCAACCCGGAGGCCGTCTTCGGGGTGTCCCCGGGCGCGTACGGCCCGGAGGTCCCGACCTTCGAGCACCCCGAACTGCTGCTCATCGCCCGCAAGCCCTGACGCAAGCCCAGCGCTCGGGAAGCGTGGAAGAAATCACGCGCACACGCGCTATTTCTTCCACACTTCCGCACGCTCGGTCCCGGTCCATATCGTGAGGCGATGATTCCGGCTTTCTCAGCAGCAATTCGCCGGTCGTGGAGCCGTGCGAATCCCAGCTGCTCGGTGAACGAAGCCTCACCCTCCGTTCTCGGGGTTTCGCACAATTGCTCTAGTAACCCGAACGCCCTGTAATACGCAGGCCGGTTGAGAAGGGTCCCGGACTGGGCCCCGGGCTCTCCCCTGGACTCGTCCGCTAGGCACGCCAGAACAAGGCCCGCTAGTAGCGCTCCCTCTTTTCCTTACCTAAGGGTCTATTCACGTTCTCAGATAAATTCGCGTGGATTTCCCACAAGGTTCAGATAAGAAACAGGATGCCGTTACATTCGGAGAGCAGGGTCATATTTCCAGTAGTCAAGAGGAGGTGTGGCCATGTAGACGCCAGCAGGATATTCAACAGCATCGCTCGCGACTTGAATCGTCCCTTTTCTTCGGCGCGGGACCTCGCCCCGCGACTCCCTAAAGGAATGGAGATCAACGTGAATTTAATGCGCACGCGCGCTGATCGATGGCGCCCCCGCAGGCTCACGATACTGCTTGCGGTTTGGATGGCAGCAACCATCGCCGGCCTTTCGCTGATGGCGACCGCAGCTCAGGCGGCAGCGCCCGGCCCCCTCTTCGCCTGGGGCCAAGACGCATTTGGCCAGCTTTGCGACGGAGCAGCTCTTCCCGGCGGCAACCAGGCCGCCCCTGTTGCAGCCGTGGCTCCCGCCAACGCGGGGGTGACCGACATTGCGGCCGGCGCCTTCCACAGCCTGGGTGTGGTCGGAGGAAATGTCTTCGCTTGTGGTCGCAACAGGTTCGGCCAGTTGGGCAATAACGGTGCCCCGGTCTCCAGCTCTGTCCCCGTGCAAGTGTGCGCCCCTGCGCCAGCAGCCTGCCCCGGGAGCGCTCTGGCCGGGATCAGTGAGGTCTCTGCCGGCTGGGACCACAGCCTGGCATTGGACACGACGGGGACGGTCTACGCCTGGGGGTTCAACGGCTTTGGTCAGCTGGGCAATAACCCCGCTGGCTGCGTCCCCGGGGGTGCACCCGTCTGTCCCAATAGCGCGGTGCCAGTGCTAGTGGCATTTCCGCCCGGCACTCCCCCTATGATCGACATCGCGGCTGGGTCGAACTTCAGCCTGTCTCTGGACAACACTGGGCAGGTGTGGTCCTGGGGCTACAACGGCGTTCAGGGCGAGTTGGGCCAGGGGGCCGGCTGGCCGATAGGTCCATGGGCAACCAAGGTGCCGGCCAAGGCTGTGGCTCCCGCTAACGCCAACGTCACTGCCATCGAGGCCGGTGCCGACCACAGCCTGGCACTGACCAACACCGGGGGGGTCCTGTGCTGGGGCCTCAATAATTGGGGTCAGTGCGCCAACGCTGGGGGCCCCGTCCCGGGGGCAGTGGCGGGGATTCCTGCTATGACCGACATCGCAGGCGGCGGCCTCCACAGCCTGGCTCTCGACACGACCGGGCAGGTCTGGTCGTGGGGCTGGAACCGTAAGGGGGAGCTCGGGGCACCATGTGCCCTGGGAGCGGTTTGCGCACCGCAGGCAGTGGCGGGCGCAGGAGGTGTGAGTGACATCGCGGCAGGCTGGCAGCACAGCCTGGCCATTACGACCCCCGGAGGGGCGGTCTTGGCGTGGGGTTGGAATGCCAGTGGCCAACTCGGCAACAATGCCTTCATCGACAGCAATGCCCCGGTGAACGTGCTCGCTCCTTGCAATGCGGGCGTCAGCCTCATCGCTGCTGGTTACGCGCACAGCTTGTGCGTGTAGCAACGAGCCTTTCGTAGCCTCTAGAGAAAAGCCGGGCCCTCGGGCCCGGCTTTCTCATGCGTTGCCGTTGTGAACCGTGAAGGAAAAGCGTCCTCCAGGGACAAAAATCCTTCACGGTTCACACCTGGCCGTACCGACCTCGCGCCGCCGGGCTGCCGTTAGTGGTGGAAGCCGGTC
>DASXNO010000122.1:0-1680 GCA_036495025.1 Actinomycetota bacterium
AGGTCGTCGCGCCGGGCGGCCCGCATCGGTCCGAGGTCGCGGATCGCGACCCCACACCGCCGTGAGACGGCCTGGGCCAGGTAGAAGTTGGCCAGCCGGGCGTGCAGCGGCCAGGCCCCCCGGCCCGGGCGGCGGCGTCCCATCACGAGGTCGGCGGTGCCTGACTCGACGGGTTCCGTGACGGACGGGAGCGCCTGCGGGTCGAGCGACCCGTCGCAGTCCATGAAGCACACGGTCGTGCCGGTGGCCGCGAGAAGTCCGGCCCAGCAGGCGGCGCCGAAGCCGCGCACCGGCTGGACGACCACCTCGGCCCCCAGATCCCGGGCGATGGTCGCCGAGCCGTCGGTGGAACCGTTGTCCACGACGATGGGGCGGAACCCGTGCGGGAGGCGCCCGAGCACCCAGGGGAGCGCCTCGGCTTCGTTGAGCACCGGGAGGATGACATCGATCATGGATGCGAACCTACCCGAGGCGACCCCCTGGTGTCTTACAAAACTCTTACCGTTCGCGAAACTCTTGAGATGCAGGCACGGTACTGCCCCGGGGCCCAGAAACGGGCCGTAAGCTGGCTGCCAGATGAGCGATCCCAGATGATGAGCGATCCCGGTCTGCGTGCCGCCGCCACGACGGTGCTGGTCGTCGAGGACGACGCCAACGTCGCGGAGGTGCTCACCCGCTACCTCCGCCGGGAGGGCTACGAGGTGACCTGCCTCGACGACGGGCTTGCCGCCCTGGAGCTGGCGCTGGCGGAGCCTCCGGACCTTGCGGTCCTCGACATCATGCTGCCCGGCATGACCGGCCTGGAGCTCTGCCGGCGCCTGCGCGCAGAGCTGGACGTGCCGATCATCATGCTGACCGCCCTCGGCGAGGAGGCCGACCGGGTGGTGGGTCTCGAGCTGGGGGCCGACGACTACGTCACCAAACCCTTCTCACCCCGCGAGGTCACCGCGAGGATCAAGGCGATCCTGCGCCGCTGCTCCACCGGGGTTGTGGCGGCGCCCGAGGACTCGGCACCGCTGGTCGCCGGCGACATCAGGATCGATCCCCGCACCCGCGAGGCCGAGGCCCGGGGGGTCCCGCTCACCCTGACCGCGCTCGAGTTCGACCTGCTGGCATTCCTCGCCCGGCATCCCCGCGAGGTCTTCACCCGCGAGCAGCTCCTCGACCGCGTCTGGGGTTTCCAGGTCGCCGACAGCTCCACGGTGACCGTGCACGTCCGCCGCCTCCGTCAGAAGCTGGAGGCCGACCCTGGCCACCCCACCCACCTGAAGACGGTGTGGGGCGTGGGCTACCGATTCGAGGCCTGAGCATGCGGCGCCTCGTCCTTCTCGTCGCGTTCTGCGTCCTGGGGGCGGTCGCCGCCGCGCTCGCCGGCGCGGCCGTCAACCTTCCTCCGCGGGACGCACTGCACCTCGCCTGGCTCGCCGGGGGTGCGGGGCTCGTCGTCGGGTGCGCCGGGGGACTCGGGGTCCACCTGCTGAAGCGCCGGTCGCTCGCCGCCAACCTGGCGTGGATCGCCGTCGTCTCGGTGGGCGCCGCCGCCGTCGGGGCGATCGCGGCGGCCCGGGGGATGTTCATCTCCCCTGCCGACCTGCGGGCCCTCGTGGTGATCGTCGTGGCGGCCGCGGCGACGGGTATCGTCGTGGCGCTCGCCCTCGGGGCACGTCTGGCGGCCGGGTC
>DASXNO010000123.1:0-5875 GCA_036495025.1 Actinomycetota bacterium
GGGAGCCACATCCCGGGCTGGCGGGGCGACGACCGCCCACGGTCATCCTGTGGTCGCGAGCCCGGTGGCCGGGTAGGATATTTGACCGCTGGGCGACGCGGCGTGGAGATATTCGCATTCTTCCGAAATGTCGCTCCCCACACTCCCCGATCCGTGGCAGTACCGAGAGATAGGAACGGACATGAGCGACCACGATCTCGCTGCAACCGCACAAGCCATGGTGGCGCCCGGCAAAGGCATTCTCGCTGCGGACGAGAGCGTCGCCACCATCTCGAAGCGCTTTGCTGCCCTGGGCATCGAGTCCACGTTCGAGAGCCGTCGGGCCTACCGGGACCTGCTGCTCACGACACCCGACCTCTCCACCTACGTCAGCGGCGTCATCCTGTACGACGAGACCATCCGCCAGGGCCTCGCCGACGGCACGCCCTTTCCGGACGTCCTGCACAAGAGTGGGGTCCTTCCGGGCATCAAGGTCGACACGGGCGCCAAGCCGCTCGCCGGTGCCCCGGGAGAAACGATCACCGAGGGCCTCGACGGGCTGCGTGAGCGCATCGCCGAGTACGTCGACATGGGCGCCCGCTTCGCCAAATGGCGTGCGGTCATTACCATCGCCGACGACGGCCGCCCGACCCGCAACGCCATTGCCACCAACGCCCATGCGCTCGCCCGCTACGCCGCCCTCTGCCAGGAAGGCGGGCTGGTGCCGATCGTGGAGCCCGAGGTCCTCATGGACGGCGACCACTCGATCGAGCGCAGCTACGACGTGACCTCGGAGACCTTGCGGACCGTCTTCGACGAGTTGGCGAGCCAGCGTGTGCGGTTCGAGGAGATGGTGCTGAAGCCCAGCATGGTCATCGCCGGCAAGAAGGCGTCCCGCCAGGCGGGCGTGCAGGAGGTCGCCGAGGAGACGCTGCGGTGCCTGCTCAACACCGTCCCGGCCGCAGTCCCCGGGGTGGCCTTCCTCTCGGGTGGCCAGAGTGCCGAGGTGGCCACCGAGCACCTCAACGCCATGAGCAAGATGGGTCCGCTGCCGTGGAGCCTCTCCTTCTCCTACGGCCGAGCCCTGCAGGACCCGGCCCTGGCGACGTGGAAGGGCGACGAGGCCAACGTCGAGGACGCCCAGAAGGCCCTGTACCACCGGGTCCGCCTCAACGGCATCGCCCGCTCCGGCGAGTACACGCCGGAGATGGAGAAGGCCGCGTAAGCGCCACCAACGACCCGAGCACCTGGCGGGGGTCACGGAGAGTATCTCGTCCTCCGTGGCCCCCGCTGCCGCGTGACCCAAGTGAGGGCTGACCGACCTGACCGGGCACAGCTTCAAAAACCGAAGGACTCTCAAGGCCGGTTCCACGCCCTTTGCACAGATCGGGCCCGTTCCCCTCCAGGAAACCCAGTGTTACGCTCGTGTTTCGCCGAAGCTGCAGCACGCCGTCCAAGGGGCCGGACTGGTGAAGCACTACCGCCGAGCGGCACTCCTGTCAGTCGCGTACGCCCTGCCTCAACTCGCCGACCCCCCAACGCTCTGGGCATGCAGCCGTCTGCTGTGAGAAGAAGGGAGGTCGGATGGGGACCAAACGCGTCTCGCTGAAGGTCAACGGGTTTCCCTACGAAACGGAGGTCGAACCCCGGACGCTCCTCGTCTATTTTCTTCGGGAGGGCCTCGGCCTGACCGGTACCAAAGTTGGTTGCGACACGTCGTCGTGTGGGGCCTGCACCGTCCTCATGGACGGTGAGTCCGTGAAGTCCTGCACCCTCCTGGCCGTCCAGGCCGACGGCCGCGAGGTGACCACGATCGAGGGGATCGCCACCGATGGTGAGCTGCACCCCGTCCAACGGGCATTTCAAGAGAACCACGGGCTGCAATGCGGTTTCTGCACCCCCGGGATGGTGATGGCGGCGGTGGGGTACCTGCAGAAGAACGCCCACCCTTCGGAGGAGTCGGTCCGCCAGGCCCTCGAGGGCAACCTGTGCCGGTGCACCGGCTACACCAACATCGTCCGGTCGATCCTGGCGGCCGTTCCCGCGACCAACGGCCAAGCCCCTGCGGAAGTCGAGGCCCCCAGAGGCTAGGCAGGGCTAGGCAAGGGCTAGGCAAGGGCTAGGCAGCGTCGGCCAGAGGATCGCCGAGACCACGTCACGGCCACGGCCCAAACCACGAAAACCACGAACGCTCCGACAGGGAGGGAGACGAAGATGGTGCAGGCACTCCAGCGGTATGTAGGCGGCGGCGTCCTCCGTAAGGAGGACCCGAGGCTGTTGACCGGCCAGGGCCGCTATGTGGACGATCTGGTCGTCGCGGGGATGGTGTGGATGGCGGTGGTGCGCAGCCCGTACGCGCATGCCCGCATCAAGGCGGTCGACGTCTCGGAGGCGAGGAAGATCCCGGGGGTCCTCGCGGCCCTTTCCGGCGAAGACCTGGCATCCGACTGGGCGGGGCCGCTGCCCTGCGTCTGGCCCGTGACGGAGGACATCAAGATGCCCCCGCACTGGCCGGTCGCCAAGGACAAGGTGCGCTACATGGGCGACGCCGTGGCCGTCGTCGTCGCCACGAGCCGGCAGCTCGCCGTCGACGCCGCCGAGGCGGTCCAGGTGGACTACGAACCGCTGCCCGCCGTGACGGACGTCGAGGCGGCGCTGGCGGAAGGAGCGCCGCTGGTCCACGAGGACCTCGGGACCAACAAGAGCTTCACCTGGTCCCATGGGGGCGTCGGGGATGTCGAGGGGACCTTCGCGAACGCCCCCGTGGTCGTGCACGAGCGGTACTGGCACCCCCGCCTGATCCCCAACGCGATGGAACCCCGCGGCGTGCTGGCGCAGCCGGGAGTCAGCCAGGGCGACTTCACCATGTGGTCCGCCACCCAGATCCCCCACGTCGCCAAGGTGACCCTGGCGATGGTGACCGGCATCTCCGAGGCCAAGCTCCGGGTGGTGGCGCCGGAGGTCGGCGGCGGGTTCGGGTCCAAGCTCGACATCTATGCCGAGGAGGCGCTCTGCCTTGCGCTCGCCCGGCGGCTCCGGCGCCCGGTCAAGTGGATCGAGGAGCGGTCGGAGAACTACCTCGCCACCATCCACGGCCGCGGCGTCCTGCAGGACATGGAGCTTGCGGCGACCGAGGACGGCAAGCTGCTCGGCATCCGGGCCAGGCTCATCGCCGACATGGGCGCGTACTTCCAGCTCATCGGCCCCGGCATCCCCATGCTCGGCGCCTGGCTCTACGGCGGGTGCTACCGGGCCGACGCCTACTGGTTCGAGTACGCGGGCGTCTTCACCAACCAGACCCCCACCGACGCCTATCGCGGTGCCGGCCGTCCCGAGGCCACCTACGCCATCGAGCGGGCGATGGATGCCCTCGCCCGCCGGGTCGGCAAAGACCCGGCCGAGGTGCGGCGGTTGAACTTCATCCCCCCGTTCTCCGAGCCGACGGCGCTGGTGTCGGGCCTGCAGGCCGACTCCGGCGACTACGAGGCGACCCTCGACCGGGCCCTCGACCTTGCCGGGTACGACGAGCTCCGCAAGGAGCAGAAGGCGCGCGTCGAGCGCGGGGACCCGAAGCTGCTCGGCATCGGGGTCTCGACCTACATCGAGAACTGCGGGTGGGCCCCGTCGAGCCTGCTCGGCGCCATCCGCTACGCCGGCGGGGGATGGGACTCGGCCAGCGTCCGGGTGCTGCCCACCGGCAAGGTCGAGGTGTTCACCGGGACGTCGCCCCACGGACAGGGCCACGAGACGACCTGGTCGCAGATCGTCGCCGACGAGCTCGGGGTTGCCTTCGACGACGTCGAGGTGTTCCACGGCGACACCGCGGTGTCGCCGCTCGGATTCGACACCTATGGGAGCCGCAGCCTTGCCGTCGGTGGCGTCGCCCTGAAGATGGCCACCGTGAAGGTGGTCGACAAGGCCCGCAAGCTGGCGGCCCACGAGCTGGAGGTGGCCGAGGCCGACCTCGATTACGAGTCCGGGCGCTTCAGCATCAAGGGAGCGTCCGACCGGACCCGGACCATCCCCGAGCTGGCCTTCACCGCCTGGCAGGCCCACAACCTCCCGCCGGGCCTCGACCCCAACCTGGAGGCGTCGGCCACGTTCGATCCGCCCAACTTCACGTTCCCTTCCGGGGCGCACATCTGCGCGGTCGAGGTCGACACGGAGACCGGGAAGGTCGACTTCCTGAAGTACGTCGCCGTCGATGACTGCGGGACGGTCGTCAACCCCATGATCGTCGACGGGCAGGTCCAGGGCGGCATCGCCCAGGGCATCGGCGAGGCGATGTACGAGGAGGCGGTCTACGACGACAACGGCATCCTGCTGACCAGCTCGATGATGAACTACCTCGTGCCCTCGGCCATGGAGATACCGTCGGCGACGCTGGATCGCACCGTCACGCCGTCGTCGACCAACTCGATGGGGGTGAAGGGCATCGGCGAGGCGGGAACGATCGCCGCCCCACCGGCGGTCCTCAACGCCGTCGCCGATGCCCTCGCCCCGCTCGGGGTCACGGGCCTGCAGATGCCGGTCTCGCCGCAACGGGTGTGGCGGGCCATCCAGGACGCATCGGGCGAGAAGGGAGATCGGGCATGATTCCCGCGGAGTTCAACTACGAGGTCGCCGACTCGGTGGACCACGCCCTCTCGCTGCTCGACAGCTACGGGCCTGACGCCAAGCTGCTCGCCGGCGGCCATTCACTGATCCCGATGATGAAGCTCCGTTTCGCCCGGCCCTCGGCCCTCGTCGACATCGGCCGGATCGCAGCGCTCTCCTATGTCGAGGAGGACGGCGACGAGATCCGGATCGGGGCGGGCACGAGGCACCACGACGTCCACCGCAGCGAGGTCCTCGAGGCCGGCTGCCCGGTCGTCTCCTTCACGGCGGGGCTGATCGGCGACCCGCAGGTCCGGCACAAGGGGACAATCGGGGGCTCGGTCGCTCACGGCGACCCCGCGTCGGACCTCCCTGCGGTGCTGCTCGCGCTTGGCGCCGGCTTCGTCCTGACGGGGGCCGGCGGGCAGACGCGGGTGGTGCCCGCCCCCGACTTCTTCAAGGGGCTCTTCGAGACCGCGATCGGAGCGGGTGAGGTCCTGACCGAGATCCGGGTGCCGAAGCTCGGCGCCACATCGGGCTGGTCCTACCTCAAGTTCAACCGCCGGGCGCAGGACTGGGCGATCGTCGGCGTGGCGGCAATCGTCGAGCGCTCGAACGGGGGCATCGGCACCGCCAGCGTCGCCCTCACGAACATGGGCGCCACACCGCTGCGGGCCACCTCCATCGAAGAGGCGCTGGCGGGAGCGGGGCGGGAAGCCATCCCGGCGGCCGCCGCCATGGCAGCCGAGGGGACGAACCCACCTTCCGACACCAATGCCGGGGCCGACTTCCGTCGGCACCTCGCTGGCGTGCTCGTGGGCCGGGCAGTCGAGGAGGCGCTCGGAGGGCCGTAGGCGGCCCGGGTCAGACAGCGAGGGTTCTGCGGGCGGGCGATCGACGACCTGGCCCAAGGCTTCCGAAATCCACGGGCAGCCCGTTAGGGTTGCAGCATGGACGAGGCAAAGGCGCGGTTTCTCTTCGGCGAGGTTCCGCCCGGGATCGACCTGGACGACCCCGAGGAACGCGCCCTGTTCTTCGAGGAGGCGGACCCGGACGAGGAACGGCCCGCCTGGGCCGCCCTCCAATCCGTCATCGCCAACCAGGTCGCCGACGACACCCCGGCGGAGGTGTGGCAGGTCGCCCGGGACCTCGTGGGCCACGGCATCGACCGTGCGGAGGTGCTCGAGCAACTGACGCTCACCCTCGCCTACTTCACCCGGCGCATCCTGGCCGAGGAGCGAGGTTTCGACGAGGCGGCGTATGGAGCCGCACTCCGCCGTCTGCCACTCCCGGATCCGGG
>DASXNO010000124.1:0-15123 GCA_036495025.1 Actinomycetota bacterium
CTAGGGGAGGCGTCCGACCCCGACGATCGGCGAACTCGTGCTCGCGGTGCCCCCGACGGCGGCGTCGCCGAACGCGAAGCTCTGGCCCCCGGCGGCGACGAGCCAGTAGCCGTTGCCGCTGCGGGTGGCCGCCATGCCGACGACCGGCGTCGGGGCTGCCCCGGCGGCGGAGCCCTTGAAGGCCGCATCGCCGAAGTTGAACATCCCGCCGTCGGAGGCGACCAGCCAGTAGCCGTTGCCCGATGCCGTCCCGGCCATCCCGACGATGGGCTGGTTGAGACGGATCGATCCTGTCGATCCCTGGAAGGCCGCGTCACCGAAGGCGAAGATGCCGCCGTCGGAGGCGACCAGCCAGTAGCCGTTGCCCGAGGGGGTCGGGGTCATGCCGACGATGGGCCGGTTGAGCCGCATCGAGCCGGTCGAGCCGAGGAACCGGGCATCGCCGAAGGAGAAGATGCCCCCGTCGGACGCGACCAGCCAGTAGCCGTTGCCCGAGCGGGTGGCGGCGATGCCCACGATCGGCTTGTTGAGCCGGATGGCGCCGGTGGAGCCGAAGAAGGCCGCATCGCCGAAGTTGAAGATGCCGCCGTCGGTCGCCGTCATCCAGTAGCCGTTGCCGGAGGGGGTGGGGGCGATGCCGACGACCGGCTGATTGAGATGGATCCCCGCCGTGGAGCCGAGGGCCTGGGCAGCCCCGAAGGGATAGATGTCGCCGGTGGAGGAGGCCATCCAGAAGCCCTGAGCGGGCGCCGGCGGCTTTGGCGCCGGTCCGGTGGGCTTCGGCGGCGGTCCGGGCGGGGCCGGGGGCCCCGGTGGCGGCGGGGGCGGGAGTGGGGCCGCGGGCGTCACGGCGTTCGAGGTGGCCGGGGGGCCGGTGCCCGCGCCGTTGGCGGCCGTGACGGCGAAGGTGTAGGCGGTGCCGTTCGCGAGCCCGGAGAACCCGGACTGGGTGGCCGAGGCGCCGGCGGTGACCCTGGCGCCGCCCGGCGAGGCGGTGATCGTGTACCCGGTGACGCTCTGGCCCCCGTTCGAGGCCGGCGGCATCCAGGTGAGCGCTGCCCCCGCGTTGGACGCCGTGGCCTGCACCGACTGCGGAGCGCCCGGCACGGTGAACGGCGTGCCGGACGCCGACGGGCCGGCGGGGCCCCGGCCGGCGCTGTTCATGGCCGAGACGCCGAAGGTGTAGGTGGTCCCGTTGGTGAACCCGTTGAGGGTGACCGACGTGGAGGCCCCGGATCCGGCGGACTCGGTGCTCCCGTCGGAGGGCCGGGCGGGCGAGTACGTGACCACGTACCCGGTGATCGGTGCGCCGCCGTCGCTGGCGGGGGCCGCCCAGCTCAGGCTGACGCCGCCGTTGTGCGGCGTGACATTGGGCAGCCCGGGGGCTCCCGGCGGGGCCGCGGCGACCGGGCAGCTCGTGCACACCGCCCCCACCGACCAGACGGGATGGATCTCCTCAGGGCTGCCGGTCACGGACTGGGTGTCGAAGACCCACGGCCCGACGAGGCGGACATGGGTGCCGAGGGGCGGCGGCGTGAGGGAGTCCTGGGGGACGATCTCGGCATGCATCGTGGTCGGGAAGGTGCCCTGGAGCGACGAATCGACCTGGATGTCGAAGCTCCAGTCACCGTCGGTCTCCTGGGATCGTGAGCTGTTGCGGGAGACGATCGTCCCGGTGACGACGGCGCAGCTCGATTTGATCGTCAGCCGGCTGGGGTCGTGCACGCCGGCGCTGGGATCCGATCGGCAGGCGGGGTCCGACGCCGCGGTGGTGCCGGCGGAGAGCCCGCCAAGCGTGAAGGCGGCGAGTGCGAGGACCCCCAGCAGCAGGACCGGCGCGAGCCGGCGCCGGCTGCGCCGTATCGCCTCGATCCTCCCCACTCCGGCCTCCTGCGTCCGATTCGTCCGGAGGGGGTCTTCGAGCGCGCGCCACCTCCGACGCGCGAGCCGGACCCCCCCGGGAGCACCTTGCTTCTAGCATGACCCGTGGGGGGCCCAAGAAATACGTTCGCGGCCGTTACGGTTTCTTCAGGTTGGACGCTCGGTGCCCCTCTGCCCCCGCCGGACCGGGAAGATCACTCGTATCGCAGGACCTATGTGACATCGAACAGTGATACATGCTACGATGCCGATGTTGCAGGGTGGGTTTCCGGGGTGGGTGGGACGAGAGGAGGCGGGCATGCTGCACCCGATGTTGCATGTGGTGGCGCAATCCGTGGCAACGACCGATGGGAAGAACGAGCACTGGCCGAGCACCTACTGGCTGGTCCTCGGCATCCCCCTTGCCTTCTACATGGTGTGCTCGCTGCTCCTGAACGCCTTCGGCCACAGCGACGAGAAGAACCCCGTCCGATACTTCTTCGACTCGATCAGCGACTCCCTCGAGCGCCTGACCGGCATTGCCGGCTGGGCGATGGCCGGGATCCTCACCGGCCTGCTCTTCCTCCTCGTCGCGGCCATCGGCCTGTACTGGGACGTCTCGTGGCACGTCGACTTCGGCCGTGATATCGGCACCCTCTTCACCCCTCCCCACGTCACCATCCTGTTCGGGCTCGGGGGCCTGATCTTCGCCTCCGTGATCTCGATCGCGTTCGCCACCGCCCAGGACGCGCCGACCAAGCTCCGCTTCGGCAACCTCCGGGTGCCCTACGGCGGCCTCCTCCTCGGCGTGATGGGCCTGGCCGCCATCGCCGCCTTCCCGCTCGACAACCTGTGGCACTGGGCCTACGGCCTCGATGTCACGCTGTGGAGCCCCACCCACCTGCAGCTCGTCACCGGCGGCTCGATGGGGACCTTCGCCGTCATCCTCCTGCTCGCCGAGGCACTCCCCTTCTCGAAGCCCAAGCCGTTCGGTCGCTTCTGGATCGTGGTCGCCTGCGGCGCGATCCTCACCGCCGCCTCGACCTACCAGGGCGAGTTCGACTTCCGGGTGCCGCAGTTCAACCCGATCTACCTCCCCATCCTCACGATGGCCGCCGCCGGCTTCGCCCTGGTGTTCGCCCGCATCGCGCTCGGCAGGTGGGGAGCGGTCAAGGCGGCGGTGGCGTTCCTGGTCATCCGCACCGTCGTCAGCGCCCTCGTCGCCAGCCTGCACCACGAGTTCGCCATGTTCCCGCTGTACCTGCCGTCGGCCCTCGCCGTCGAGGCCGCCGCCTGGTGGGTCGGCACCCAGGACCGGCTCAAGTTCGGGCTCGTCGCCGGCGCCCTCGTCGGCACCCTCGGGCTGGTCGGCGAGTCGATCTGGTACAGCGTCTCGGGATGGTTCCCGGCCGGACCCAACTCGGGCAAGCTGATCCTGCCCACCATCGCCCTCGCGCTGCCGGCCGCTCTCGGAGCCGCCGTCCTCGGCGCCGGGTTCGGCAAGGCGTTCCACCGGGGCAAGCGCTCCATCCCGGTGGGGGCCCTGGCGCTCGCCGGTGCCGTGCTGCTCGCCGCCCTCTTCATCCCGCTGCCCCGCGATGTCGGCAACGTGCACACCGACATCAAGCTGACGCCGTCCGCCGACGGCAAGACCGGCACGGTCAGCGTGCAGGTGACGCCGAACTCGGCAGCCGAGGGGGCGATCTTCTTCGGGGTTGCGTCGTGGCAGGGGGGCGGCACCAAGCGGGTGCTCCTCAAGGAGACGTCGCCCGGTGTCTGGACCGAGTCGACCCCGATCCCCATCGCCGGCGACCACTGGAAGTCGATGGTGGCCCTGGTGAAGGGCAAATGGAACATGGCGGCCCCGATCTACCTGCCGGCCGACCCGTTCATCCACGCCCCCGCCATCCCTGCGGTGCCGGAGCGCAACGTCGCCATGGTGCGCAACACCACGCTGCTGCTGCGGGAGCAGCACGGCGGCCCGGTCTGGCCCGCAGACCTGGGCTACGCGGGCCTGGCGCTGTCGGTGACCCTGCTCGTCGGCCTCATGGCCTACTCCGCCAGCAAGATCGACAACGACGACAGCGACGACTCCTCACCCCGCCGGTACGACTCGGGTGGTCATCGGGAGCCGGTGTATGCCAGCAGCCGCAACGGGTCATCGCACGCACAGCCGGGGAGCAACGGGTCGTGGAGGCCGGAGCCTGCAACGGTGCCCGCAACGCGATGGAATCCGGGAGGACTGACCCGCTCCTGAAGCAGCGCCTCGCGCGCCTCATCCCCAGACGGGGCCCTCGGGCCCCGTCTGGCGCGTCCGGCTCGGCCATTGCACGGAACGATGGAGGCACGTAATCTTGCCAACGCCCGGTGCTTTGACGCTCCGGTGTACCCGGCCGTTTTGACAGGAGGTAGACATGGCAGAAACGCCCAAAGACGTCCTCGCGCTCGCCAAGGACAGTGGAGTCAAAATTGTTGATCTCCGCTTCTGCGATCTCCCGGGCCTCATGCAGCACTTCTCGATGCCCGTCAGCGAGCTCACCGAGGACAGCTTTGCCGCCGGCTTCGGGTTCGACGGCTCGTCGATCCGTGGGTTCCAAGCCATCCACGAGTCCGACATGCTGCTGATGCCCGACCCCACGACCGCCGTGCTCGACCCGTTCCGCGAGGAAACCACCCTCCTGCTCAACTGTTTCATCGAGGATCCGATCACCCGCCAGAGTTACTCGAGGGACCCTCGCTACATCGCCAAGAAGGCCCAGGAGCGGCTTATTTCGACCGGCATTGCCGACACCTCGTACTGGGGGCCGGAGCTCGAGTTCTACATCTTCGACGAGGCCCGCTTCGACCAGAACCAGCACGAGGGCTACTACCACGTCGACTCCGCAGAGGGGGTCTGGGGATCGGGCAACCCCGGCGCCCGCGGCTACCGGCCCCGGTACAAGGAGGGGTACTTCCCCGTCCCCCCCATGGACCAGAACCAGGACATCCGCTCCGAGATGCTGCTGACGATGATCGAGATGGGCGTGGACGTCGAGATCCAGCACCACGAGGTGGGCACGGCCGGCCAGGCGGAAATCGACATGCGATTCAGCCCGCTGCTCGCCATGGCCGACAAGGTCATGATCTACAAGTACGTCGTCAAGAACACCGCCTGGAAGCACGGCAAGACGGCGACCTTCATGCCGAAGCCGCTCTTCGCTGACAACGGCTCGGGCATGCACGTGCACTCGTCGCTGTGGAAGGACGGCCAGCCCCTGTTCTTCGACGCCGCCGGCTACGGGGGTCTCAGCGACACGGCCCGGCACTACGTCGGCGGCCTCCTGGCCCACGCTCCGGCGCTCCTGGCGTTCTGCGCCCCCACGACCAACTCCTACCGACGGCTTGTCCCCGGCTTCGAAGCTCCCATCAACCTCGTCTATTCCCAGCGGAACCGCTCGGCGGCGGTGCGGATCCCCATGTACTCCAACAGCCCCAAGGCCAAGCGCGTCGAGTTCCGCTGCCCCGACCCGTCCGCCAACCCCTACCTGGCCTTCTCGGCGATGCTGCAGGCGGGCCTCGACGGGGTCCTCAACAAGATCGAGCCCCCGGACCCCGTCGACCAGGACATCTACGAGCTGGGACCGGAGGAGGCCAAGAACCTCAAGCACGTGCCGGGCTCGCTCGAGGCCGTCCTCGATGCCCTCGACGCGGACCGCGCCTTCTTGACCGAGGGCGGCGTGTTCGGGGAGGACGTCGTCGACACCTGGCTCGAGTACAAGCGGACCAAGGAAGTCGACCAGATCCGCCTCCGGCCCCACCCGTGGGAGTTCATGCTCTACTACGACCTCTAAGCCGCTCCAGGTTCTGATGGCAAGGGCCGCCGGGCATACGCCGGCGGCCCTTTTCTTTTCCCGACGTTTTGTTTGATTCTGGCAAAAATTCAGGCGATTTTGCCGTATCTGCTCCGGATAACTAAGCAGACTTCTGGGGGACCCCATGCGCAACTGCGCACTCCTCCCCTGATCGAAAGCTCTGAAACAAGACATGAGAATTTTCTAAGGGAAACGTTAAGAACCGTAACAAGACCGTAACTCCGCAGATACAAGAACGAAATCCCTTGGCCCTATCTTCGCCATGGGACGGCAAGGCGCTGGCCCGTCCCTCGACCGCAACGGCGGTGGGGGGCTGCACGGTGTGTGAAGTCTTGGTGCATTCCGGGGGGTCCTGAAGGCACCACCGAGCAGAAAGGCCCAGTAATGGCGGACGTCGAAGAAGTGGAGATGAAGCGAAGCCTGACGCTCACCGGCGTCACGGTGAATGCCATGGCGCTGATCGCTCCGGGAGCATTCCTCTGGACGACGTTTCAGGTCCAGGCCGCGCAGAGCGCAGGAGGAAAGTCCACGGCCAACGAGATGTGGACCGGACTGCTGTTCGCACTCGTCCTCGCCTTCCTGACCGCCTACAGCTACAGCGAGCTCGCCCGGATCTACCCGGACGCGGGGGCCGGGTCGAGCTACTACTTCGCCGAGGCTGCCCTGCTGGACAAGGAGAAGGCGCAGCATAGAAAGCTCGCCCGCTTCATGAAGCTCACGGTCGGCTGGATCAGCCACCTGTACTACTGGATCTATCCGGGGATCATGGTCGCCTTCGGCGGCATCCTCGTCAGCTACATCTACACGACGGTCACCAACGGCAAGACGCTCAGCTACCCCGCCCTTGCCCTCGTCGCCATCATCTTCGCCTTCTTGTGCGGCTACATCGCCTACCGGGGCGTGAGCGGTTCGACGACCGCCGCCATCCTGGTCAACGTCATCCAGATCACCACCCTCGTTGCCTTCGGCATCGTCGCCATCCTCTTCCGCCTCAACCACCCGCACCTCGGCACCTACATGCAGCCGAACGCCGGGCACATCCTGGTGCCGCACAACGTGTTGTTCGTCCTCTACCAGTCCACGATCGCCATCCTGCTGCTGGTCGGGTTCGAATCGGTGACGGCCCTCGGTGCCGAGGCCCTGCGGCCGGAGAAGGACATCCGGCGAGGCATCCTGCTCAGCCTGTTGATCCAGGGAGGCATCTGCTACCTGTTCGAGTACTTCGCCTCCAACTTCGCCATCAGCGACGTCACCAATGCGGCAAGTGGCAGCGGGTCGAGCGCCGTCGCCGGCGGCTACCCGTCAGCTGGTGCCAGCGGGGCTCCCATCGCCGACATGCTGAAGGTCTTCGGCGACCGGATGCTGGGCCACACCGGCACCACCCTGGCCCTGATCATGGCGGCCACGGTGTTGCTGGCCCTGATCGGCACCACGCTCGCCTGCCTGAACACCGGCGTCCGCATCACCTACGTCATGGGCCGGGACAAGGAGATGCCCGGCATCCTCGGGCTGCTGCACGGCAAGTACGCCACCCCGCACGGCGGCATCTGGATCCTCACCGGTCTCTCGGCGCTCCTGGGGATCTACGGCGTGCACAACGTCGACAACCTGACCCAGATCACCCTGGCGTCCAACACCGGCACGTTCCTCGTGTACGGCCTCTCGTGCCTGATCACGATCATCGCCTTCGCCAGCCGGCACGACAAGCACTTCTTCAAGCACTTCTTCGTCCCGGGCCTGGGCCTGCTCATGAACGTCTCCGAGCTCCTCGGGATCATCTACCTCTCCATCAAGGCTGGAGGCACGACCCAGACCGACACCGTCAAGGCCCTGGTCATCGTGGTCCTCTGGATCGTCCTCGGCCTGATCTGGGTCCTGGGCAACCCGAGGATGCGGGGCACGAAGCTGTTCCACCAGCCACCCCCGCCGGAGGGGAAGCTCGCCATCCCCAGGCCGGAGGAGGCCGTCGTGCCGGAGGTGCCCGCAGAGGCCTGAGCCAGGACCTAGCCCCGACCTGGGGCCTGGGGCAGAATGAAACGCATGTGCCCGGGTGACGAGCAGGAAGCACCCGTTGAACCCCCGGAGGCCGGCAACGGCCAGCTTGCCTCCGGGGGCGCCTCCGGGCTCGTCGAGTGGGCCTACATCTCCGACCCGGGCAGCGCGCGGGACAGCAACGAGGACTTCGCCGGGGCCATCGTCGCCGAGGACACCGACGCCGTCCCGCTGTTCGTCGTCGCCGACGGGATGGGGGGCCACGCCGCCGGGGAGGTCGCGAGCCGTCTCGCGGTGGAGACGGTGCTCACGACCTGGCAGTCGGGAGGATCGGGGGCCGCCCACCAGCGGCTGCGGTCCGCCGTGCGGGCGGCCAACGTCGCCGTCTTCGACGCCGGGCAGGACGCCGAGCGCCGCGGCATGGGCAGCACGCTGACCGCGCTGGCCCTCGCCGGAAGGGAGGCCGTCATCGCGCATGCGGGGGACTCCCGTGCCTACGTCGTGCGCGGAGGCCTGGCATCGCAGCTCACCGCCGACCACTCCCGCGTCGGGGAGATGCTGCGGATGCGGCTGATCACCGCCGAGCAGGCGGCCCGCCACCCGGCACGCTCGATGCTCACCCGCTCGCTCGGCACCGACCCCGTCCTGCAGATCGACCTCACCCGCCAGCCGGCCGAGTTGGGCGACACCTACGTGCTGTGCTCCGACGGGATCTGGGACGTTGTGGCCAGGGGCGAGATCGCCGCGATCGCTTCGGCGGGCCCGGCCTCCGACGACGAGGCACCCCGCCCGCCGTCGGAGGCAGCCGCAGCGTTGATTGAGCTAGCCTTGAAGCGCGATGCCCCCGACAACATCACCGTGGCAGTGATAAGGCTCCTCGCCCATGGCCCTGCGCCGGGGCGGCGGCCGTTCTGGCGGAGGGGCGCCTAGATGGCCACCGAGCCGGGGCGGCGCCCGCCCGCCTACGGCGGCGCGCACTGGGGCAAGATCCTCGACGGTCTCTCGTGGGTCCGGCTGACCTTCGTCGACGTGTTCGGGGGCAGCCATTCGTTCCAGGTGCCCTCCCGCCTCTTCCTCGAGGCGGTCGACGGGGGCGTGCCGTTCGACGGCTCGGCTCTCGAGGGCCGCTCCCGACTGGTGGAGAAGGACATGCGGCTGAAGGCCGATCCCCAGACGCTGCGCCGTATCGACGATCGGGTCGGCAGGGCGGTCTGCAACGTGATGACGGCCGACGGCCAGCCCTGGCTGGGCGACCCGAGGACCGCCCTGCAGCGCGTGGTCGACGACCTGGGCGAGCAGGCGACGGGCTACACCGCCGGGGCCGAGGTCGAGTTCTACCTCCTCGACGGAACCCGCCCCATCGACCGGGCCGGGTACTTCAACGAGGCCGACAGCGCCGGCATCTCGCTCGTGCGGGAGGCCGCGGACCAGCTCTCCGCCTTCGGTGTCGACGTCGACGGGTGCCACCTCGAGTCCGGGCCCGGTCAGTACGAGCTCGATCTGGCTCCCCATGGGCCCGTCGCCCTGGCGGATGCCCTGGTGCTGGCAAAGCGCGTCATCCAGGGCGTGGCGTCCGCGGCCGGCCTCCGGGCGACGTTCATGCCCCAGCCCTTTGCGGGCGAGGCGGGCTCGGGGATGCACCTGCAGCAGCGGGTCGCCGGCAAGCTCTTCAAGGGCGACGGGATCCTCGACGACGAGGGCCGCGCCTTCGTTGCGGGTCAGCTCTACCACGCCCGCGGGCTCTCGGCCCTGGCCGCGCCGACGGTCAACTCCTACAAGCGGCTTGCGTCGGGTGGGGAGGCACCGGGCGCCGTCGTCTGGGCGCACGTCAACCGGGGGGCGTTGATCCGGCTGAGCTCGTACCGGGGGCCCGAGGCGTCCGTCGAGTTCCGGGCCTCCGACCCGCTTGCCAACCCCTACCTGCTGATCGCCGGCCTCATGGTCTCGGCGGCCCACGGCCTCGAGAAGCAGCTCGAGCTGCCGCCGCCGATGGAGGAGGACCTGGCGGGCTTCGACCCCGCGGGCAGCGACTCGGTCCGTTTCGAGTCCCTACCCCGGGGCCTCGACGAGGCCCTCGACGCCCTGCTCGCCGACGACGTCCTCGTCGACACGTTCCAGGGCCAGCTCCTCAACCTGCTGGTGGACGGCCGGAGGGCGGAGGTCGTGGCCTACGAGAAGCAGATCACCGGCTGGGAGCTCGACCGCTACCTGGACGAGTCGTAGGGCCTTGGCCCGGCCCGCGGGGCCGGGTCGGGGAGGGCCGGCCGGGCCGGGTTCGGGGAGGGTAGTCGCCGTTCGCGCGCATACGCGCGATCTGCTCCTACCCTCGCAAATGGCCCGCTTTTTGTCGGCACCCCTCCTCATACTGGACGCATGAACGATGTCCTATATGAGCTTGCCGCTGCACAACGTGGACTCCTCACCCGTGGCCAAGCGTTGGAGGCGGGCCTGTCGCCAGGCCAGTGGGGCCACCTCACCCGCAGCGACGGCTGGAGTCGGGTGGCCACCGGGGTGTACCGGCGTCTTGGAGCCCCCGAGACCTGGGAGCAGGCCCTCATGGCCGGCTGCCTCGCCGCGGACGCCATTGCTTCCCACCGGGCGGCCGGAGTGCTCTGGCGGCTGCCGGAGGTTGCGCCGAGACTCGAGATGACCATTCCGCAACGCCGGCACATCGAAGTGGCGGGGTTCGAGATCCACCGGACCTCCTTCCTCCAGCCGGTGGACCGCACGCAGCGAAACGGGATCCCGGTGACGTCGCTCGCCCGCACGGTGCTCGACGTCTCCCTCGAGGTCCCCAGACTCGGGCCGGCACTCGTCGACCATGTGCTCGCGAAACGGAAGGTGCCCCTTACCCTGCTCCTCAATCGCCTCGAGGCGCAGGGTGTCCGGGGTCGCGCCGGAGCTGGGGACCTGATGAGGCTCCTGGAGGAGCGACAGGGCAGGGGCCGCCACATCGACAGCGGCCTCCAGCGCCAGCTCGAGAAGATCACTCTCGACGGGTATGCGGCCGGCCTGCTGCCGAAGCCGTACTTCGAGTACCCGGTGCAACTCTCGGACGGTCGGTGGAAGTACCCCGACGTCGGCTACCCGCCGCCGGTCTCGGTCGGCTTCGAGGCCCTCAGTTACCTCCACCACTCGACGCTGCCCGACTGGGCCGCCGACTGCGAACGCAACCTCGACCTCTTCGGCGAGGGGTGGGTGATCGTTCCGATCACGGAGATCCAGGTGAGAGACCCGGTGCGCCTGGTTGCCCGGATGGCCCGGATCATCGCTGCTGCAGAAAGCCGCCGGCGTTGAGCAGGGTGCGGCAGTGCTCCGGAAGGTTCGGCGCAGATCGCGCGTCTGCGCGCGAACGGCGACTACCCTCGGGCGGACCCCACCAGGTCGACCGCCGGAGAGCCTTTCGGCATCAGGTCGAGGCGGTAGGGCACCGCCGAGACCACCACCGACGGCTCGAAGAGGAAGGCCTGCTTCAGCACGAGCGACGTGTGGTTGTGGAGCAGGTTGTGCCACCACTTCCGCACGACGAACTCGGGGATGACGATCGTCACGTAGGTGTGGGGGTCGGCGTCGAGGACGCCCCGCACCCACTCGAAGGCCGGCCGGGTGATCTGGCGGTACGGGGAGGCGAGGACCTCGAGAGGGGTTCTCGGGACCAGCTCGTTCCACTCCGCAACGAGCTTCTGGGACTCGACCGGGTCGGTCTCGACGTGGAGGGCGTGCAGCTCGTCGCCGCCGAGGGACCGGGCATACCGGAGCCCGCCGAGGCTGGCGTTGTGGACTGCCGAGACGAGGACCACCACGACGTGGCGCCATGGCCGGCCACCGGGGAGGGAGGCAGAGCGGGCGGCCCGGACGCCCGGCTCGAGGTCCTCGTAGCCCTCGTGGTGGACGACGTTGGTGACGACGACGCCCGACTCGGCCAGGAGTGCCTCCTTCAGCCGCTGGATGCGGCGCTGCCGGATGATGTGGCGGAGGCCGAGCTCGGTGACGGTCTCGGGGATGATGACATTCAGCACCTCGCCCGGGCCCACCTCCTTGCGGACCTTCCTGACGTAGGACTTGAGGGCATGGGAGCTCGTCCCGTTGGCGAGGACGACCTCCCTCACCTCGTCGCCCGTGAGGGGCCGGAGCAGGAACTCGACGTAGTCGTCCCCCGGCGAGGCGAGGTGGACGATGCGGATCTCGGTTGGGAACACCCGCCGCGCGTAGGCGAGGGCGGAGCGCATGTTCGCCTCGTCACCTGTGTCGGGGATGATGACCCGCTGCCGGGGGTAGTCCATCGGGCAGCGGCGGGAGTCCTGCCGGAGCAGCTCGCCGGCTTCCTTGTAGTGGTGGTGCACCGACAGCAGGCCAGCGAGCGCCACCGGGACGATGACGAGGATGACCCACGCCCCGTCGGTGAACTTCGTGTAGGCGATGATGATCGTCATGACGGCGGTGACGAACGCGCCGAAGGCATTGATCACCATGCCTCGCCGCCAGCCGGGCTCCCGCTCCCGCCGGTGGTGCACCACCATGCCCGCCTGCGAGAACGTGAAGGACGTGAAGACCCCGATGGCGTAGAGCGGGATCAGCCGGGTGACGCTCGCCTGGAAGACGATGACCAGCACCGCCGCGAAGGCCGCCAGAGCGACGATCCCGTTCGAGAAGACCAGCCGGTCGCCGTAGCGGGTGAGCTGGCGCGGGAGGAACCGGTCCGCGGCAAGGAAGCTCGCGAGCCGGGGGAAGTCGGCGTAGCTGGTGTTGGCCGCCAGCACCAGGATCAGCATGGTGGCCGCCTGCAGCATGAAATACGCCAGGGTGCCGATGGCGCCGTGGCCGAACACGGCCTGGCCCACCTGGGCCAGCACGGTCTTGGCGCCTTTCGGGTCCGGGACGACGTGCAGCCGGGCGGTCAGCACCGACAGCCCGAGGAACATGATGCCGAGCAGGCTGCCCATCCACATGAGGGTGGTGCGAGCGTTGCGCCACTCCGGGGCCTTGAACGCGGGGACGCCGTTGGAGATCGCTTCGACGCCGGTCACTGCGGCGCCTCCGGAGGCGAAGGCGTGCAGGATGACGAACAGGCCCACGTTCTTCAGCTCGTCGTGGACGAACGTGAGGTTGGCGGCGACCGGGTGCAGGCCGCCCGTGGCGAAGCGGTACGCGCCGACGACGAACAGGACGCCCATCATCGCGATGAAGAAGTAGGTGGGGACCGCAAACATCCGGCCCGCTTCCTTCAGTCCCCGGAGGTTGCCCCAGGTGAGGATGATGATGAACATCAGGGAGATGACCACCCGGAAGGGAAAGAGGGCCGGGAAGGCGGAGACGAGGGCCGCCGTGCCCGCGGACACCGACACCGCCACCGTGAGGATGTAGTCCGTGAGGAGCGACACGCCGGCCACCTGCGCCGGCAGCAGGCCGAAGTTGTCCCGGGTGACGAGGTAGGCGCCACCTCCCTGCGGATACGACTTGATGGTCTGGCGGTACGAGAAGAGCAGGATCGCCAGGACGCCGAGCAGCGCCAGGGTGATCGGCACGACCATGGCGAAGATGCCGATGGCGGTCGCCTTGACGAGGACGTTGAGGATCTCCTCGGTGGCATAGGCCGACGACGAGAGGTTGTCGCTGGCGAACACCGCCAGGGCGGTCGGCTTGCCGAGGCGCTCGTGGACGAGGCGTTCGGTGGAGAGCGGGGTTCCAACGACGAGGCGCTTCAGCCGCTGGAAGCGCTGGGGCACCCGCGGGCGGAGGGTGCTGCGGATGGAAGGCGGGGGTTGGGTCTCCGGACCAGCCCGCTCCACCTCGGGAGCTTGGGGGTCCAGCTCCTCGCCGGGGCGGGTCCTCACCGGACTCCCTGGCTATTTATCTGAGCAAATACAAGCCCCAGCGAGAAGGCGTGGGGCCTGCAATCAAACGAGGAAAGTGGGCTCATGGTTCGCAAGCCCAGTATAGGTAGCTGATAAAGAACTTGTAAATATTCGACCGGACGGCCGGGGCGGCTGCCCAGCTACGCGGGGACTGCCTCCGCGGGGGCGTCGTCCGGGATCAGGTCGAGGCGGTAGGGCACCGCCGCGACGACCACGGAGGGCTCGAACAGGAACGTCCGCTTCAGGACGAGGGGGGTGTGGTTGTGGAGGAGGTTGTGCCAGGTCTTCCGCACGACGAATTCGGGGATGACGATGGTGACGTAGGTGTGGGGATCGGCGTCCAGCTTCTCCCGGACCCACTGGGAGGCAGGGCCGGCGATCTCGCGGTACGGGGAGGGAACCACCTCGAGGGGCACCCGGCCGCCCACCGCCTTGTCCCAGTCGGCAAGGAGCTTGGGGGTCTCCTTCGGGTCGGTCTCGATGTGGAGGGCGTGGATCTCGTCCGCGCCGAGGGACCGGGCGTACCGCAGGCCGTTGACGCTTCCGTTGTGGGCGCCCGCCACGAGCACGACCGCCACGTGGCGCCAGGGCATGGCGGTGGCGCCGGGCCCCCTGCGCCGCTGCGCCCGCTCGCCGGGCTCGAGGTCCTCGTAGCCGACGTGGAGGACGAGGTTGGTCACGACGACGTCGGGCTCGGCGAGCAGCGCCGCCTTGAGGCGCTGGAGCCGGCGCTCCCGCACGATGTAGCCAAGCCCGAAGTTGGCGATGGTCTCGGGGATGATGACGTTGAGGACCTCCCCCGGACCCACCTCCCGGCGTACCTTGCGGACATAGGCGAGCAGGGCCTCCCTTGGGCTCCCCTCGGAGAGCGCCACCTCCCGGACCTCGTCGCACAGCGTGTCCTGGCGCAGGAAGTCGGCGTAGTCGGCGCCGGGGGTGGCGAGGCGGGCCACCCGGATCTCGGTGGGGAAGACCCGGTGGGCGTAGGCGACGGCCGAGCGAAGGCAGCGGTCGTCGCCGCTGGTGCTGAAGACCGGGATGATCACCCGCTGGCGGGGGAAGTCGAGGGGTGGCCGGCGCCGGGGATCACGCAGGATGCGGCCCGATTCCTGGTAGTGGTGGTGCACCCGCAGCAGCCCCGAGAGCATGACGGGGATGGCGATGAGGATCACCCAGGCCCCCTGGCTGAACTTCACCGCCGCGATGATGATGGTCATCACCCCGCTGACGAAGGCCCCGAGGCCGTTGATGAACATGCCGGTCCGCCACCCGGGTTCCTTCAGGCGCAGGTGGTGGACGGCCATGCCCGCCTGGGAGAACGTGAAGGACGTGAAGACCCCGATGGCGTACAGAGGGATCAACGCGCTGACGCTCGCCTTGAAGACGATGACCAGCAGCGCCGCGATAGCGGCCAGCGCCATGATCCCGTTGGAGAACACCAGCCGGTCGCCATAGCGCGTGAGCTGCCGGGGAAGGAAGTGGTCCCCGGCGTGGAAGCTCGCCAGCCGGGGGAAGTCGGCGAAGCTCGTGTTCGCCGCGAGCACGAGGATCAACATGGTGGCGGC
>DASXNO010000125.1:0-3445 GCA_036495025.1 Actinomycetota bacterium
GCTCCCGACTAGAGGGTGGCGATCTTCGGGATGACCTCCCGGCCGACGATCTCGATGGGATCGATCCGCTCCACGCCGCGCAGGGCGCCGAAGGCAGCGTCGGCGCCGGCCTCCGCCAGAGCCGTGAGGTCGTCGAGCACCTGGGGGACGCGCTCGCCGTTGTCGCCGACGTCCACGACGTAGTAGACGGTCTTCATGATGCTGTCGAAGTCGCGGCCGACTGCGTCACAGTGGCGGCGAAGCACCTCGAGCTTGGCCGGCAGCTCGTCGGGGCCGGTGAAGAAGTTGCAGGCGTCCGCGTACTGCGCCACGAGGCGCAGGGTCTTGCGCTCGCCGCCGCCCCCGATGAGGATCCGCGGCCGGGGCACCGAAAGCGGCGGGGGGGAGTTGAGCGTCCGGGCCAGCTTGTAGTACTTGCCCTCGAACGGTCCGTCGTCGCCGCTCCACATCTGCAGGACGATCTTGAGGGTCTCCTCCAGGCGCTCGAAGCGCTCCGAGAGCGGCGGGAACGGGACGCCCAGCCCGAGGTGCTCCTCCTCGTTCCACGCTGCGCCGATCCCCAGCCAGGCCCGGCCACCGGAGAGCACGTCCAGGGTGGTCACCGTCTTGGCGAGGATGCCGGGGTAGCGGTAGGTGACCCCGGTCACAAGGGTGCCGAGCCCCACGGACTCGGTGTGGGCAGCCAGGAAGCCGAGGGTGGTGTAGGCCTCCAGCATCGGCTCCTCCGAGGCGCCGACGCCCCTGATCTGGAAGAAGTGGTCCATCACCCAGATCGAGTCGTAACCGACGCTGTCGGCCGTCCGGGCAATCTCGGCGAGCGTGGGCCCGATCTCGGCGGGCCCGCCCGGCCAGGTGAACGACGGAATCTGCAGTCCGAGCTTCATCTCGACTCCTTTTCCCTGCCCCCCGACCCTCAGTGTAGTCAGCCCCCGATGGTGCCTGACAATTTCTCGAATCGGACTTTCGCCGGATGTCCGCCCGATTCGCCCTGACGTGGGTTACCCTCGGCGTATGTTCAAATTCGGCGGACGCTCGATCTCGCCGGTCGTGCTCATCGGGGGGGTGGTCGTCCTGCTGGCCGTCACGCTGGCCTTCGCCGTTCCGGCCCTCAGGGGTGGTCCACCCCGCCGGTCGAGCCACGTTGCGGCGACGCCCATCGTGACGACGCCCACCGCCACAGTTTCCCCGAGCGACACGCCCACACCGACGCCGACGGTGACTGCCAGCGCGTCGGTCGAACCCGGGCCGGCGCAGGGTGCCCTGGGGCCGCCACCCGCGGGAGACCCGGTCCCGTCGAGCTCGACCATCGTCTACCTCAACGGTCCCCCGACCGTCCAGGTCTACAGCGCCCCCGACGCCGGCAAGCGGGCATCGTCGCTGCCCGGCCACAACAGCATTGATCAGCCCTCGGCCTTCCTCGTGCTCGACCAGCAGCCAGGGTGGTTCCACGTCCTGGTGCCCGTCCAACCCAACGGCTCGACGGGCTGGCTCAAGGCGTCGGACGTCCAGGTGGCATCGACGACCGACTACCTCAGGGTCACGGTGTCGCAGTTCCGCATCGACCACTACGTCGCCGGCAAGTGGCAGGGAGGCAACCGGGTGGCCGTCGGCAAGCCCGCCACGCCAACGCCGACCGGGCTCTTCTACATCCTCGCCAGCCAGGTGGTCGACCAGGCGCCCTACACGCCCGGCATCTTCGCCCTCTCGGGCTTCGCACCACGGCCCATCCCCGGGTTCCTGGGGGCAACGCTCGGCGTGCACGGGTGGACCGACGCGAGTGTCATCGGCACCCGCGTCTCCAACGGCTGTGTGCGCCTCGCCTCGAAGGACATGGACCCGCTCCTGCACCACTTGATCCTCGGGACGCCGGTCGACATCGTCGCCTGAATCCGGTCGCTTGGGGCAGACTGAGCCCTGGAGGTGATGTCATTGGAAACGTGGCCGGCTCTCCCGTATGAGGATTGGCGCGACACCCTCGACACACTGCACATGTACTCGCAGGTCGTCGGGAAGGTGCGCCTCGCGCAGTCGCCCTTCGAGCCCGAGTGGGCCAATGTTGGCCTGTATCTCACGCCCCGCGGCCTGACCACGTCGGCGATTCCCCACGGCCTGGCGTGCTTCGATGCCGAGTTCGACTTCATCGATCACGAACTTGTCCTCCGAGCCAGCAACGAGACGGTGGAGCGCATCGCGCTCAGCGGCCAGGACGTTGCCGACTTCTACCAGCAGGTGATGGAGGCGCTGAAACACCTCGGGATGCCCGTCGCCATCACCGAGCTGCCCCAGGAGGTCCCCACCCCCATCCCCTTTCCCGAGGACCGGCACCACCACACCTACGACCCTGTCTACGCTCGGCGGTTCTGGGAGATCCTCTCCCGGATCGACATCGTCATGAAGCGGCACCGGGCACGCTTCTGGGGCAAGACCTCCCCAGTCCACTTCTTCTGGGGCTCCTTCGACCTTGCGACCACTCGCTTCTCGGGCCGGCCGGCGATACCCCCGGCCGGCTCCGGGACGATCATGCGCTACTCCGAGGACGCCGAACAGATCTCCGCGGGCTTCTGGCCCGGCGACGAGCGGATGCCGTTCCCTGCGTTCTACGCCTACGGCTACCCCCAACCGAGTGGCTGCGACGGCGTGGTGTGCCGGCCGGAGGACGCGTCCTGGATCCCCGAAGCCGGGCTGTTCGTGCTCCGGTACGACGCGGTGCGGGAGTCCCCGGACCCGGTGCAGGCCATCACCGAGTTCCTCGAAAGCACGTATGCAGCGTGCGCGGAGCTGATGGACTGGCCGGCCGGCTTGCTCGGCCACGCCACGCCGAACGGGTGAACGAGGTCCCTGTCGAGCTGCGCAGGCGTTGGTGTGGTTATTCGTAATTAGATACGGAACCGATCCGTTTCACGCCGTGTTATGCTCAGGGGCGTTGCAGCGCGCCTGAAAGCGCGTGAGGTAACACCGGCAGAGAGGGCGGGCGGGATGACATGGCGGACGACCAGAGGGATCTCGCGGCACTGGAGGCGGCACGACGGGCACTGGGTGGAGGCGGCGACAACGGCGTGCCTGCCGGTGCGGCGCCACTCCAGCGGCAGGCGGATCAGCTCGCCAGCGTCGGTGACTGGGGACCGGCCGCCGAGGACGTGAACCGCCGGCTCCTGGAGCTGGACCCACATCGCAAGGTTGCCATGACCCGGCTTGCCCGGTGCCTCCGGGAAAAGGGTGACGCCGAGGCCGCCGAGGCCCTCTACGTCGAGATCCTTGCCCTCGACCCCGCCAACATGATCGCTTCCAACTTCCTTCGCGGCCTCCGGCTCAAGCGGGAGCGGGCTGTCGCTGACGAACTGGAGGCCGCGGTCGTGGCCAGGAAGGCTGCCGCCGCAACGAAGAAGGTAGAGAACGCAGCCAGGAAGGAAGCGGCAGCGGCGAAGAGGGCCGAGAGCGCAGCCCG
>DASXNO010000126.1:0-3122 GCA_036495025.1 Actinomycetota bacterium
TTCCCGGCAGTACGGGCAGCGCGCCGCCCACTCGGAGAACTCCTTGCCGCAGTGGCTGCAGCGGAGCATTCGGCGTCAGTCTCGCGCTTTACCCAGTCCTCCGGACAATGCGACGTACGTCTTGGGTGTAGCTCAACGACCCTCTGCTGTGAGCTCGCGGAGCCGGCCGACCTCAGGCGAAAATCGCGCACATACGCGCGTTTCGCACCTAGCGAGCCCGCTGCTCGGGCGGGACGCTTGCGGAGATGCCTCGGGGCTCAGCCCGGGCAGCAGCCCAATCGCGCTGGTGACGGAAGAGCCGACGTCAGGCCTTGAGGTGGTACCTGCGTTGAGCCTCGGGTGACGTGGATTCCTCAACCCAGGTGAGCTGCCAATCGCCCGTGTTGATAGAGAAGAAGTGCCGGTCGAAACCGAGCCACTTGCCGGTCATGGCCCTGCGGGTTGGGTCGATGAGGAACTGGAGCGACCCGTAGAAGGTGGCCCCCCCGTAGTAGCCCGACGGAGAGGTTCGCTCCGCCCAGGTTCCGCTCACAACTGATCCCTGGACAGCGAGGTCGAGCTCGAGATACGAGCCATCGGTGGCAGGGAGACTACGGCCGGCAAGCCGCTCTCCGTCCTCCCGGAGAGCGAGGTAGTGCTCGGCTTCAAACGCGCCATTCCTCCCTGAGCTGAAGTAGGTGTACCTGCTATGCCAGATGCCGGTCAGGTTCCCCTGATAGGCGGGATTGGCGACTTTGGATCCGGTTCTGTCCGAGCCGATCCAGCCTGACGGGGGCAGTGTGGCCGCGAGGGCGAGGCCGACGCTGAGCTTCTGCAGCAACGAGCGCCGATTGAGGTCAGGCATTTCGTCGCCGATCCATGACAACGCCGCTCGGGCCACCTGATGCACGTCCAGCGCCTCAACCTGAGCAACCATCGCAGCAATGCTGCTTGAGGCCGCAGCGTGGCCAGGCGCGTGCCCGTTCCCGTTGGGGGAATGGTCAACGATGGCGGGAAGGTGTATGAGGCTCTCGAGGGCGCGGTGGGCAGGATCTCGGCCACGAAAGTCCGCGCAGTCGACGACAAGGTCGGCCACCGAGCACTCATACAGCTCTGCAAGCCTGGTAAGCACGTCGACCGATGGCATGTGGCCGGTGGGCCCCGGCCACATCTCCCAGTAAGAGAAGCTCTTGAAGGTCTTCGGGTCGGCCGGCCACTGCTCGTTCCAGCGGTCGGCGGCCTCCCGCTGGCTCCAGCCATGGGCGAGGCGGAAGGCACAGCGGGCATTCACCCCGTACTGTTGCCGGAAGGCATCGGCCACCTCGGGCCAGGTCTTTCCCTGCGCACGCAGGCTCTCGGAGAGTTGCAGCTGCTCCTGCCTGACACTACGAATCTGCGCCGGCATCCCCTCGGTCCCATCTCGCGGATGAAGCATCTCAGAGTCTACTCGCCAAGAGAATCTCCCCGTTGAACAGGGAGATTCTGCAAAGGAAGATCCCGTTTTCCTCGGGTGGTATGAGCGTCGCCGCTGCAGCAGAGTTTGGCTCCCGGATCCAAAGAGGAGGAACAAGACATGCAGTGGCCAATCGACACATCCGGCTTGTCGTTCATGGGGGCATACCCGCCGGAGCCGGTCTTCGACCGCGAGACCTGGCATCAGCAGGCCGATGAGAACGGCAAGCCGCTGTACTGCATGGAGCTGATGTGCTTCTGGAGGGAGGGGGCCGAGGCGCTCACCGTCCGGTTCCCGGGCACTCCCTCCGCGGGGCTCGGGAAGGGCACGCCGGTGAGGGTGACGGGCCTATCCATCTCGGATTCCGCAGTCTATGCCCAGCAGGGGCTGGCATTCCGGGCTGCCAGGGTCGAGCCGCTCGATGCGAGCGGACAGCCTGGGGGTGCAGTATGACCTTCATCCCGGGCCGGCACGTGGTCCCCCGGTCCCACCGGCGGGCAAAAGGGACAGGTGGACGTCGGGGAGCGCAGCTCACGGCACGGGCGACCGATGGTCCCGTTCCCCGCCTTCGTGCGCACCGGGGCAGCTCCCCGGTAGCGACTCCACCCTGGCCGCTGCCGGGCGGCATTCACGATGAAGATCCTCGACGAGGCGACGCCAGAGGATAGGTGCAGAACGCGCACATACGCGCGTTTCGCACCTGGCCTAGCGGGGCGTCACTTGACGAACAGGCTGTGCGCCCAGCCGGCGGCGATGCCCGACACCGGGGAGGTGGCGGGGGCCAGGGGTGCCACGGGGCTGGAGCGGTCGGTGGTCGTGCCGTCGCCGAGCTGGCCGGCGGCGTTGTCCCCCCAGGCGAGCGGCGCCCCGCCGGAGGCGATCCCGAGGCTGTGGTAGGCGCCGGCGGCGATGGCGGTCAGCGAGGCGCTGGAGGCGAGGGGGGTTGCGGTCGTGAGGAAGGCGGCGGTGGTGGCGGCACCGAGCTGGCCGTGGTTGTTGAGGCCCCACGCCAGGCCGGTGCCGTCGGAGCTGCGGATCGCAAGGCTGTGGGCGCCGCCGCAGGCGATGGCCTTGACGGGGACGCCCCCGAGCGCCGGCACCGGCACCGGGCGGTTGGTGGTGTCGCCGACGCCGAGCTGGCCGTAGTTGTTGAGGCCCCACGCCAGGGGTGTGCCGTCGGAGCGGATGGCGAGGCTGTGGTCCCAGCCCGCCGCGATCGCCTTGGCCGTGGCGCCGCCGAGCGACACCGGCACGGGGGTCTTGCTGCAGGCAAAGCCGGCACAGCTGTCCGCGCTGGCGGTGCCGAGCTCGC
This sequence comes from Actinomycetota bacterium, assembly GCA_036495025.1. Taxonomy (GTDB): domain Bacteria; phylum Actinomycetota; class CADDZG01; order JAHWKV01; family JAOPZY01; genus JAOPZY01. The sequence continues at coordinate 2,745 of DASXNO010000126.1, forward strand.
CGTTGCCGTTGTAGCCCCAGGCGTAGAGGGCGCCCGTGGAGGTGAGGGCGAGGTCGAAGGCCCAGCCGGCTGCGATCTGGACGACGGTGCCCGGCACGGCGACCGCCACGGGGGTGGGGCTGTCGGTGGTGGTGGCGTTGCCGAGCTGGCCGAAGGCGTTGTGGCCCCAGGCGTAGACCGTTCCGGCCGAGCTGAGCGCCAAGCTGTGGTACTCGTCGGCGGCGATGGCCGTCGCCAGGGCACCGCCGGGCAGGGCGACGGCCACGGGGGTGGGGCTGTCGGTGGTCGTGCCGTTGCCGAGCTGGCCGAAGTTGTTGCGCCCGCAGGTGTAGACGGTGCCGGCGGAGGTGAGGGCCATGGTGTGGACGCTGCCGGCGG
>DASXNO010000127.1:0-8341 GCA_036495025.1 Actinomycetota bacterium
GGGGAAGGCCGGCCTCCAGGAGCGCCAGGGCATCGTCGAACTGCTCGTACGTCTTGGTGATGGGATTGTGTCCTGCGAGGATCGTCGACATCGCCACGCCGATGAAGGCTCCGGCGAAGGCCCGGACCGCCGGGTCATCCGGGCTACGGCCGACCCGCTCGGCCACGATGGCGGCGACCAGCCGCATCGTGCGGATCAGCTCGTCGAGGCGCGCCGCCCGCAGCTCGGGAACCTCACGGGAGAGACTGAGGCGCTCGTTCTCCTCCTCCCGCTCCCGGGGCGTCAGGTTGCCAAAGACCTCCCGGAGCGCCTTCCGCATGGCCTGCAGCGGGGTCAGCTCGGGGGGCTGCGCCCGGAACGACTCGATCATCAGGTCGTCGTAGTCGTCCCTGAGGACGACGTCCTCCTTCGTGGGGAAGTAGCGAAAGAACGTGCTGGGTGACACTTCGGCGGCCTCGGCGATCTGCTCGACGGTCGTCTGCTCCCAGCCCTGCTCCCGGAAAAGACGCATGGCCTCCTTGCGGATCGCCGCCCGGGTCCTGGCCTTCTTGCGTTCTCGCAGACCGCCGGGGCGACCTCTGTCCGGACGTCTGTCCCCCTCGGTGGCTACCTCAGGGGACGGTGACAACCTCGGCCTCATCGTCCCCCAATTCTAGTTCGGGGTCGCCAGCCGGAGGTGCCGCCCGGTTTGGCAACCAGACGAGGGCAACCAGCGCCCCCACCGCCGCGATCCCCGCCCCGACGAGCAGGGCTCGGTCCATGGCGTGGACGAACGACGATGTCGCCGCCAGCCTGAGGGCCTGGCCGGCGCTGCCGCCGAGCCGCTGCGCCTGGGCCAGAGCGACGCCGACGGACTGCCCGGCAGCCGTCGCCGCGGCGGCCGGCGCCCCTCGGAGCGCCGGGGCGATGCCCGCGAGGTAGGCGGACGAGAAGACGCTGCCCAGGATCGCGACGCCGAGGGCGCCCCCGACCTGGCGGGTCGTGTCGTTCATGGCCGACCCGACGCCCGCCTTCTCAACCGGCAGGGACCCCATGATCGACTCGGTCGCCGGGGCGATGGCGAAGCCGATGCCCACACCCAGGAACAGCAGCGAGATGAAGATGTGGCCGTAGCCCGAGCCTGCCGTGGAGGTCCCGAGGTAGGCAAGACCCACGGCGGCGATGCCCATGCCCAGGGCGACCATCCCCTTGTTGCCGATCCTCTCCACCAGCCGCCCCGCCGTCGGTGCGGCGACGGCCATCACGAGGGCGATCGGGGCGAGCCGCAGCCCGGCCTGCAGCGGCGTGTAGCCGAGGATGAACTGCAGCTCCTGGGTGATGAAGAAGAAGGAGCCGAAGAGGGCGAAGAACACGAGCATGACGCTGAGGCTCGCCGCCGTAAACCGGGGGTTGCGGAAGAACTGGATCTTGAGCATCGGGTGGTCGATGTGCAGCTCCCAGGCGACGAAGGAGCCGATGACGACGACGGCGGCGGCGAAGGCGACCAGGATGCGGCCGCTGCCCCACCCGTAGGTCGGGACCTCGATGATGCCGTAGACGAGGGCGACGAGGCCGAGGACCGACAGCGTGGCACCGATCGGGTCCACCCGGGGCGACGAGGGGTCCTTGCTGTTGGGGACGATGAGGCGCCCGGCGATCAGCCCGACGAGGACCACCGGCACGTTGACCAGGAACACCGAGCCCCACCAGAAGTGACCGAGCAGGGCGCCGCCCACGACGGGCCCGATGGCGATGCCGAGGCCCGAGACGCCGGCCCAGATGCCGATCGCACGACCCCGCTCCTCGGGCGGAAAGACCCCGGTGAGGATCGACAGCGTCGACGGCATGATGAGCGCCCCGCCGACGCCCATCAGGGCCCGGGTGGCGGTGAGGACGTTGGCGCTGCCGGCGAAGGCGGACGCCACGGAGCCCAACCCGAAGACGGCGAGGCCCAGGCCGAGGGCGGAGCGGCGGCCGAAGCGGTCGGACAGGCTCCCGGTCGTGAGCAGCAGGCTCGCAAAGACGAGGACGTAGGCATCGACGATCCACTGGAGCTGGCTGTTGGTCGCGTGGAGCGTTCGGGAGAGCGTGGGCAGGGCGACGTTCAGGATCGTGTTGTCGATGCCGATAACAAGGAGGCTGAGGCACAACACGGCGAGGACCCACCAACGCCGGTCGTAGCCTTCAGGGCGCTGCACGGGGAGCGAATCACGAAGCATGGTAGCCACCTCCTTTTGAAAGTTACTTTCATAAGAGAGTAGCTCTCATAAGAGGAAGCGTCAACGTCTGCTGGCTGGACCCCTTTGCTCGTTCCAGTCGCCGGACACTCCGCAGGAGTGGACGACGACCCCCCCAAGTAGGATGTCGGGATGCCATCATTCGACAGACCAGACAGCGCCCCCGTGCCGCTGCGCTCCCGCGTTGACGAGCGGATCGAAGAGGTCCGGAACCGCAAGGCGGAGGCCGAGCTTGGCGGCGGCGAGGGCGCGATCAGCCGCCAGAAGCAGCGGGGCAAGCTGACCGCGAGGGAGCGGCTCGAGAAGCTGCTCGACCCCGGCTCGTTCCACGAGACCGACATGCTGGCCCGCCATCGTTCCCACGGCTTCGGCATCGAAGGCAAACGGCCGTACGGCGACGGCGTCGTGACGGGGTGGGGGATGCTCGGCGGCCGGAAGGTGTTCGTCTTCGCCCAGGACTTCACGGTCTTCGGCGGGTCGCTCGGCGAGGTGCACGCCGAGAAGATCTGCAAGATCCTCGACCTGGCGATGGAGACCGGCGCCCCGGTGATCGGCCTCAACGATTCCGGTGGGGCCCGCATCCAGGAGGGAGCACCGTCGCTGGCCGGCTACGCCTACATCTTCGACCGCAACGTCCGGGCCTCCGGGGTTATCCCACAGATCTCGGTGATCCTCGGCCCCTGTGCCGGCGGGGCCGTCTACTCCCCGGCCATCACCGACTTCGTCTTCATGTGCGAGGACACGGCGCACATGTTCATCACGGGCCCCGAGGTCATCCGGGCGGTCACGGGCGAGGAGGTGACCCACGAGGAGCTCGGCGGGGCCATGACGCACGCCACCAAGTCCGGCGTCGCCCACTTCGTGGGCACGGACGAGGAGCACACCCTTCGGATGGTCGGCTACCTGATGTCGTTCCTGCCGGCCAACAACCTCGAGGACCCACCGTACTTCGCCCCCAGCGACGACCCCGAGCGCCGGGAGGCGCGCCTGCGGGAGCTGCTGCCGGATGCGCCGAACAAGGCCTACGACATGGGGGAACTCGTCCGCCTCGTCGTCGACGACGGCGAGCTGTTCGAGGTCCATGCGCACTTCGCCGGCAACATCCTCACGGGCTTCGCCCGGCTGAACGGCCACGTCGTCGGCATCGTCGCCAACCAGCCCAAGATCCTGGCCGGCACCCTGGACATCGACTCGTCGACCAAGGGAGCCAGGTTCGTGCGCTTCTGCGACGCGTTCAACATCCCGCTCATCACCTTCGTCGACGTGCCGGGATTCCTCCCCGGCACCAACCAGGAGTACGGCGGCATCATCCGCCACGGAGCCAAGCTGCTCTACGCCTTCACCGAGGCCACCGTCCCGCGCCTGACGGTCATCGTCCGCAAGGCCTACGGTGGCGCCTACCTCGTGATGAACTCCAAGCACATCCGGGCAGACATCTCGTACGCGTGGCCGACTGCGGAGATCGCGGTGATGGGGCCGGAGGGGGCGGTCAACATCATCTTCCGCAAGGAGCTCGAGCGGGCCCCCGACCCCGTGAGCCGCAAGGCGGAGATGATCGAGGAGTACAAGGCGAAGTTCTCCAACCCGTTCATCGCGGCGGAGCGTGGGTACGTGGACGACGTCATCGAGCCCGAGGAGACCCGCCCGCGGCTGATCGCCGCCCTGGAGATGCTGCTGACGAAGCGGGAGACGCTGCCGCCGCGCAAGCACGGCAACATCCCGCTGTAGGCATGGGGGAAGGTGAGGGAGGGGCCGTGAGCGAGGCCGACGACTCCCGCGGCTACGAGATCTTCAGGGTGTGGGGCAACCCCACATCCGAGGAGGAGGACGCCATCCTCGACGCGCTGGACGAGTTCCTGGGGAGGGAGCAGCCGGGTGGCGTGGGGGAGACGGGCGCGCCGTCATCGACCTGGAAACTGGCCGGGCGGCTCGCGGCGCGCCGGAGCGGCATCCTCGACGGCCGGGCGGCGCTGGGCCGCCGGGCCTGGCCGGCGAGTGCCCGCATCGTCTGGGCTGGCCGGGCTCACCAGGGACGGACGGGCCGGGGGGAGTCGAGGTAGTCCCGGCGCTTCAGGCCGTCAGGCCTCGTTCACCCGTGAGCGGCGTCGCTAAAGCTGTTCGGCGTCGATGTCCGGCCGGTCGGCGACCGCGAACACGCCGGACTCGTCGATGCACGACCCCGACCCGCCGCTCCAGCTGGCGAGCACACGGCGGACCTCCGAGGCCGTGAACAGACGGTGGCCGCCAAAGGTGCGATAGCAGGCGATCTTGCCCTCGTCCGCCCAGGTGCGGATGGCCCTGGGGCTCACACCGAGGGCTCGAGCCACCTCGGCAGTCCTGAGGGACGGTTCGGCGTGTGGAGCGTCGAAGCTTGCAGGGTTTGTGCGCATGGCAGGCTCCCCAATGAGATGGACAGGCATGAAGCAGCGCTTCCGTGCAGCATGGGCTGCGTGCAGCAGCGTTCCGTGAGGCAATGGTCCCAAACGAACGGTGGCGTCGTCCCTGTCAACAAAGCGTTTCCGGCAGCATGGGAGCGCGCTAGCCTCATCCGCCGGCCGGCGGCGTGCTCTGCCCGAAGTAGTTGTCACCCCAGCAGATGGTCGTGCCATCGGTCCTCTTCCCACACGTGTGAAAACCCCCGGCGCTGATCGACGTGAAGGTGCCGGTCGGGACCACCGTCTGGCTGACGTTGTTGAGGCCCCAGCAGGCAGCGGTACCGTCGCTGCGGATGGCGCAGGTGTGGTAGAAGCCTGCGCTGATGGCGATGACCGTGGCGGTCGGCGGGGTGGCCTGCCCGTAGGCGTTGGAGCCCCAGCAGCCCACGGTTCCGGTGACCCTGATGGCGCACGCATGGAGGCCGCCGACGCTGATCGCGGTGACGGTGACCAGCCCTGCCGGCAAGGTGTTCACCCCGTAGGCGTTGTACCCCCAGCAGGCGGCGGTGTTGTTGACCTTGACCGCGCACGTGTTCACCCAGCCGGCGCTGATCTGGTTGAGGGGGCCGAGCCCGGACGGCAGCGTGGTCTGCCCGTAGGCGTTGGAACCCCAGCAGGTGGCGGTGTTGTCGGGTTTGATCGCACAGGTGTGCGAGCCGCCGGCACTGATCGAGGTGATGGGGCCGAGCGTGCCCGGCACGGTGCTCTGCCCGTCGCTGTTGGAGCCCCAGCAGGCGGCAGAGTCGTCACTCCGGATCACGCAGACATTGTTGGTCCCGGCGCTGATCTGGTTGACGGTGGCGGTCAGCGGAGTGCTCTGCGTGGAGGAGTTGTCACCCCAGCAGACCGTCCTGCTGTCGCTCCGGACCGAGCAGGTGTGGAAGAGGCCCGTGCTGATGGCGCTGAGGGTGCCGAGCCCCGACGGCGGAGAGCCCTCCCCGTAGCTGTTGTCGCCCCAGCACAGCATCGTGGCATCGGTCTTGATGCCGCAGGTGGCCGAGGAGCCGGCGCTGACCGCCGTGAAGGTGACCCCGGCCGGCGCCGTGGCCTGCCCGTAGATGCCAAAGCCCCAGCAAGTGGCGGTGCTGTCCCCCTTGATCCCACACGTGTCTGACGCACCGGCGCTGATCGAGGTGAAGGTGACCCCTGCGGGCGGGGTGCTCTGCCCGTCGCCGTTGTAGCCCCAGCACACAGCGGTGTTGTCGGCGGTCTTGATCCCGCAGGTGTGGTTGTCACCGGCGCTGATCGCGGTGAAGGTGACCCCTGCGGGCGCCGTGGTCTGACCGTAGGTGTTGAGGCCCCAGCAGGTGGCGGTGCTGTCGCCCTTGATCCCGCACCCGTGCGAGCCGCCGACGCTGATCGCCGAGAGGGTGACCCCGGGCGGGGCGCTCATCCCACTGGTGTTCTGGCCCCAGCAGACCGCGAGGTTGTTGGCCTTGATCGCGCAGGTGTGATTGCCCTTCGCGCTGATGGCGTTCAGGGCGCCAATCGTCCCGGTGGGGCTGCTCTGCCCGTAGGTGTTGTCGCCCCAGCAGGTGGCGGTGCTGTCGCCCTTGATGGCACACGTGTTGTTGAGGCCGGTGGCGATCGCGGAGGCGGTGACCAGCGCGGCCGGTGGGTTGGATTGCCCGTAGGTGTTGTCGCCAAAGCAGGCGGGGACGTTGCTAGAGCTGCGGATCGCGCAGGTGTGATAAAGGCCGGCGCTCACCGCGGTGAAGGTGGTCGACCCGGCCGGCGGGGTGCTCTGCCCGTAGGTGTTGTCACCCCAGCAGGTGAGCGAGCCGTCGCTCTTGATCGCGCAGACGTGCAGTCCGCCGACGCTGATCTGCTGGATGGTCGTCAACCCCTTGGGGGCGGTGCCGGAGCCCGTGTAGCCCCAGCAGACGGAGGTGCCATTGGTCTTGATCGCGCACGTCTGCACGTGGCCAGCGCTGATCGAGCTGATGGTGCCCAACCCAACCGGCGGGGTGGCCTGCCCGTAGTTGTTGAGGCCCCAGCAGACGGCAGTGCCGTCGCTCTTGATCGCACACGAATGCGAGCCCCCCGAGCTGAGTGCGATGAGGCTGCCGATGGTCGCCGTTGGACTGGCTTGCCCGTCGGTGTTGAGGCCCCAGCACGTGGCGGTGCCATTGCTCTTGACCGCGCAGGTATGGGAGTCGCCGGCGCTGATCGAGGTGATGGTACCGAGCCCGGCGGGTATGGTCGTCTGCCCGCTGGTGTTGAGGCCCCAGCAGGCAGCGGTGCCGTCGGCCTTGATGGCGCACGAATGGGAGCCGCCTGCGCTGATCGCGCTGAAGGTGGTGCCGGTGGGCGGCGTGGCCTGGCCATTGATGTTGGAGCCCCAGCAGGCGAGGGAGCCGTCGCTATGGATCCCGCAGGTGTGCGAGCCGCCTGCGCTGATCGCGCTGAAGGTGCCGGTCGGTGCGGTGGCCTGGCCGGAGACGTTGTAGCCCCAGCAGGCGCCGGTGCCGTCACTCTTGATGGCGCAGCTGTGATAGAGGCCTGTGCTGACGACCTCCCCGTGCGTCCATCCGCCGACGACGGTCTCGCGATCCCCCGACCCCGTGGCCGACGTGGGCATCGCGCCCCAACCGAGGACGAGTACCGACAACAGGAGCATCACCAAGACGCGCGGGACCACGTCGCCCCGCAGGGTCACGCTCGCCATCGACCCTCTGGCCTTGCCTCTGCATTGCATGGCGCCCTCCGTCCTTTGTCCGTGCGCGACGTCGTCCGTGCGCGCGTGCTACCCGGGTACGTGCGGCGCCGAGCTGCCCCTCGTCCAGCCGACGGTGTGGCGTTGAAGCACAGAGGGCCCGCCGAGGTGCTCGGCGGGCCCTCTGCGTCAGACCCACCAAGGCAGGGGAGGACGATCGATACCTTGCCTTGGTGGGGGTCCGTGGCCGCAGCCGTGGGTTCGGGTTGCAGGAGGGATCCCCATACCTCCACGGTGCCCAGGCTCCAGCGACGTCAGGGGGGTCGAAACGTCCGTGGCTTCCCTTGGTCGAGGCGCCTCGAGGCGCCGCATGAGGGTCAAAAGGGCCGGCCAGAGACGGGGTGGGCGGACAAGAGCCGCAGGGGGAACGACTCTTTTCCGAGTAGGAAGGTACCGCCGTTTCTGTAACATTGTCAATACCTGTCTATCTACTAAGTTCGTAGATTTCAGACGATCGTCCTGGGGAGCATGTCGCCAGCGGGTGACTGCCCACATCACCGGCCGATGATCGGAGCTGCAGGCCAGCTCGGCTTGTGGCCGGGAGTGCGGAGGTCGGTCAGGTGGCGACCGATGGCGAGGCCGCGACAACGTCAAACAAATCGTCCCCGGCTCGCAGAGCAAGCTCGGCACAAGCGGCACACCATCACTGGCGCCCAATTCGAGGGCCAAATTCTGGGGGAGAACGGCAGAAGCGGCAAACAATAGACGAGCAATGTGCTGTTTCATCAGCACATTTGTTGACATATTTGGGAAAGGGTCTAGCACGAAGGACAACGGGGTGTTACTGTCCAGGAAGACTTTCCCAGAGATCGTCGGATCGCCGCTTCACCTGTCGGATCGGACCCAGCGTTGGCACTCCTATTAGCGGGCGGAATTGGCAAAGTCCTGCGGTCTCTGCTGGTCCTGCGGTCAGAAAGCCGGGCAGACACCGCCCACCTCGGCGCCAGGCCCTAACCAGGGTCTACCTGGGCCCC
>DASXNO010000128.1:0-2725 GCA_036495025.1 Actinomycetota bacterium
GCACCCCTCGAGTTCGAGGTCGATCGGGCAGGGGTGGTGGCCGGCCGCGGGCCGCTCGCTGCAGTGGGGGCAGCGGGGGAAGGAATCCTTCGGCGCTGTCTCTTCCAAGGTGGGCCCGATCCTGAGGAACGCTCTTCGTGACGGGGGCGCTCCGTCGACTCTGGATAACGCTTGCTTGATATGGTACCCGAGCCACGCCGAATCGCACCCTTGGCGGTTCTGCCCCCTGCCCGCCGCAGGCGTCAGAGGCTCTGGGCCAGTCGCTCGAGCAGCGGGGCGACCGCCATGAGCTCGTTGAGCTCCGAGCGTGTGAACCCGTTCGAGAGGGCCTGCGCCAGGGCCTCGGTCCGGGCGTTGCGCCGGTTCCGCAGCGCCTGCAGCCCGGCTTCGGTTGCCGAGATGACCACCTGCCGTCCGTCCTCCGGGTCAGGACGTCGCTCCACGAGGCCCCGCGCCTCGAGCCCGCCAAGGGTCGCCCCCATCGACTGGGGGCTGATCTGCTCCAGCTTGGCGAGGGCGCTTGGCGTGGCGGGGCCGCCGCGGTCAAGGCGGGCGAGGGCCGACGTCTCGGGCAACGTGAGCTCACCTTCGGCCTGCGCCTGGCGCAGCCGTCGCATCAGCAGGCCGATGCTCACCCGGAGCGCTCCGGCCACCTGCTCGACATCCGGGTCCTGGGCCATGCCGTCTCCTAAGCTGCGGCCTGCCCGCGCAGTGGTCCTGGCGGCGCCGAGCCGGCCGACGCGGCCCGGCGCAGGACACGGCGGTCGATGAGGAGGCCCCACCCTGCCGCGAGCAGCCCGACGACGCCGCCGAGGATGACCGGAGCTCGGGCGCCGGTCGTGTCGGCGAGCCAGCCGAGGACCGGTCCCCCGATGCAGGCCGTGCCGCCGATGATGAAGGTTTGCAGGGCGAGGATCCTGCCGTGGAGAGCGGGATCGGCCTCGACCTGGATGATGGCGGTGGTCGAGGTCATGTAGAGGATGCTGGCGAGCCCGACGGCGAACGCTGCCGGGATGGCAAACCCGACGCTGGGCACGCTCGCCAGGCAGAGCATCGTCACACCGAGGGCGGCCGAGCCGATGATGACGTGGCGGATGCGCACCAGCCCCTTGTTGGCGATGACCAGGGCGCTGACCACCGCTCCCGCACTGAAGGTGGAGTAGAGCAGCGTGAACGCGCCGTCGCTGCCATGCAGCGAGCGGGTGACCAGCAGGGGCAGCGTGACGATGAAGTTGTAGGCGAGCAGCCCGACGGCGCACAGCATGACGAACGAGATCCAGAGGTTGGGATGGTCGGCGACGTAGCGCAGACCGGTGCGGATCTCGCCCCTGGCTCGGGGCCGGGCGGGGATGCGGCGCAGCTCGGCGGGCCGCATCATCCAGAGGGCGACCAGGACGACCAGGTAGGAGGCGGCGTCGATCGTGAAGCACCAGCCGAAGCCGACGGTGACCGCCAGCAGCCCGGCCAGGGCCGGCCCGAAGATGCGGGCGACGTTGACGATCAGGCTGTAGAGCACGACCGCGTTGGCCCGGTCCTCCTCGGGGACCATCTCGGTGACGAACGAGCGACGGAGCGGGTTGTCGAGCGCCAGCAGGGTTCCCCCGACCGCGGCGGTGGCGTACAGGGCGGCGAGCGGGGGGTGGTGCAGGAACGCGAGGAAGGCCAGCGTGATCGACTCGGCCATCTCGAGGCCCTGGGTGACGAAGAGGAGGTTTCGTTTGTTGTGCCGGTCGGCGATGGCGCCCCCGCTGATCGAGAAGAGCAGGAGCGGCCCGTACTGGGCGGCAGTGATCAGCCCGATGGCAAGGCCGCTGTGCGTGAGGTGGAGCACCAGCAGCGTCAGGGCCACGGTGGTGAGCCAGTTGCCGGTGTTGGAGATCGTCTGGCCGATGAAGAACAGCCGGAAGTTCCGGGTTCGTAGCGACGCCAATGTGCTGCGGACGGTTGCGCCGAGTCGCTTTCTCACCGCCACACCCCTCTCATGCCTGTTGCTCCATGTGCTAAGTCTAGACTTATAAGTCTGGACTTGCAAATGGTCTCTCCAGGCAGCCGCCCGGCGCGTAGGCTCACGGGAGCGCCACCAACCCCCGGGAAGGAGTGACGATGGGTAGTCGGGACTGGCCGACGGCCAGGACGCTGCGCAGGGCGATCGGCACCCTCGGCGCGGCCGGGTTGCTCATGCCTGTGGCGTCGGAGGTCCAGTTCAAGCGACCGCTCCGCCCGCTGACCGATCGCTGGACGTCGGTGCCGGTGGCGCCGCGTGGCACCACCCTGCTCGGCATCAATTTCCGTCCCCTTCAGTGCGAGGCGCTGGGATTGGAGCCGGCCGGGACCCTGCGGACGTTGCTCGACCACCCCTTTGGTGGCCATCATGATGGTTGCAGATTTCGCTGTCCTCACCGTCCGGATGATTTCGACCTACACCCCCGGTCGACGCCCGCTGCCCCCGCATACGACGGTTGTGGTAGGCCCCGCCGAGGCGCAGAGTCGCCGGCCGGGAGCTGACCGAAGCGAGGTAAAAATCACGTGTATACGCGGCATTTTTACCTCGCTTCTGCGTCGGACAGCCCATCCCCTGGCCCCCACGGGCAGACAGGCGGGCTTCGGCCTCGGGGTGGCCAACCTGGCGACCAGGCCAGGGCAAAGCCGACGTAGGATGACGTGTGGGGCGGGGCGGCAGGGAGCCCGGCACGCCGCCCCATCGCAGAGCGAAAGGGGATGAGGA
>DASXNO010000129.1:0-6851 GCA_036495025.1 Actinomycetota bacterium
GGATCGTCCTGAGGGCGTCGCTCCCGATTAGCTAGGCATTTTGTCCGAGAACGACCATGACGGAAGATGGGGGAGGTGGCGAAATGCGCATGCTAAACTCGGCAGCATTAACCACACGCAGATCCGCAGGTGAGCGTCCATGCACTGGCTGAGGCTGACCAACCTCATCGTCCTGATTCACGTCCTGGTGGGGGGCACCCTGGTGCTGTTCATCCTCCTCCACGCGGGCCGGGGTGGGGGCCTCTCCGACATGTTCGGCGGCGGCATGGGCGGGGGCCTCTCCGGGTCCTCCGCAGTCGAGCGCAACCTCGACCGCTTCACCGTTGTCCTGGGGTGCATCTTCGGCATCACGACGGTCCTGCTGGCCCTCCGGCTCAAGTAGCCAGGAGCACCTTTGGGTTGAGCGTCTGTCCCGCATCCTTGACGACGCCCCCGGCCGGAACCCAACGGTCTCCGGTTCCGTGCTCCAGCTTTTTCCGCCTTGTCGCGGATCAGCTTTTCGTTTGTTTTCGTTGTCCAACGGCCCGGTTTGTTCAGCGGCCCAGGGTGTGCAAACGCGAGGTTTGTTCACGGGCCAGTCGTGAGGGAGGTTGAAGCATGGGCGCCCGCAGTCCGAAGCTCTTCGTTGCATCAATGATGGCGCTGGCGCTCCTGGCGTCGGCCTGCGCCAGCAAGAAGACCGCCTCGCCGGGGTCGACGGGCGCCATCGACACCAGCGGTGGGATCGTCTACTCCCTCGACCAGGAGCCGACGAACTACAACGTGCTGACCTCCGACGGCAACGAGTTCGACATGCAGGCAATCATCGGCCGGGTGTGGCCGACGGTCTTCAACGTGGACGCCAATGCCAAGCCGTTCCTCGACACCACCCTGATGGACTCGGTGACGCTCACGTCGACGTCGCCGCAGGTCGTCGTCTACCAGATCAACCACAAGGCGGTGTGGCAGGACGGGGTGCCCTTCAACGCCGACGACTTCGTCTACAACTGGCAGGCGCAGTCCGGCCTCCCGCAGTACACCGACGTCGGTGGCGTCGCGTTCGATGCGGCCAGCAACGCCGGGTACCGGCAGATCAAGGAGATCACCTACTCGCCGGACAAGTACACGGTGACGACCACCTACACCACCCCGTTCGCTGACTGGCGGAGCCTGTTCGGCCCGATCGCGCCGGCCCACATCATGAGCAAGATCGGGTGGAACAAGGGCCTGCTGGCCGCCAACGTCAACAAGGACACCGTGATCTCCGCCGGGCCGTTCATGTTCGGCTCCTACACGGCGGGCAAGGACTTCATCCTCAAGCGCAGCCCGACGTACTGGGGCACGCCGTCGAACCTGGCGACCGTCGACTTCCGCTTCATCACGGACTCCTCGCAGATCGAGCCAGCCCTCGCGAACAACGAGATCAACGCCTCCTACCCGCAGCCGCAGCTCGACCTGGTCAACCAGCTCAAGGCGGTGCCGAACGTGAAGCTGGACGAGCGTCCCGGCCTGTCGTACGAGCACCTGGACTTCAACCAGTCCAACCCCTTCCTGGCCGACGTCAACCTGCGCAAGGCGATCGCGATGGCCATCGACCGCAACGACCTGATCGCCAAGACCGTGGGGCAGTTCGCCACCGGCATCGTCCCGGACAACAACCACATCTACGTGCCCGGCCAGCCCGAGTACAAGGACAACTCCGCCGGGCCGGTGACCGGCACCGCGACGGGCACCGCCACGGCTTCGGCCACGCCTTCGGCATCCGCCGGCCCCTATGACAAGGCCAACGTCGATGCGGCGAAGGCGCTGCTGACCAGCAACGGGTACACGATCGGCGGCACCCCCCCGGTGCTGAAGAACAAGGCAGGGAAGGTGGTCACCCTCCGGATCGCCTCCACCCAGGGCAACAAGCTCCGCAACTCGGAGGAGGCCTACGTCGTCAACGCCCTGGCGCCGCTCGGCATCACGGTGACGGAGAAGGACACGACCGGCCTGGGCAAGACGCTCTCCTCCGGTGACTTCGACATGATCATCTTCGCCTGGATCGACACCCCGTACCCCTCGGGGAACGACCCGATCTTCCAGACCCAGGTCAAGGACAAGACCGGGACCGTCACCGCAGGTGGCCAGAACTACGATGCGTACTCGGACCCCGCGGCCGACGCCCTCATCCGGCAGGCCGACGTCGAGCTCGACCACAACAAGCAGGCCGACCTCTACAACCAGGTCGATGCCCTGCTCTGGAAGGACATGGCCACGCTGCCGCTCTTCCAGAAGCCCACCCTGCTCGTCTACCAGACCAAGTACAAGAACCTGGTCAACAACATCACCAACGTGGGGCCGTCCTACAGCATGGACCAGTGGGCGCTCACGAAGTAGGCCGTGGCCTTCGGCCGAGCCCGGGGGCCTAGCAACGGACGTCGCTCGATTCACCTTCCGGCGGATCCTCGTCTCGATCCCCGTGCTCGTCCTCGCCTCGCTGCTCGCCTTCATCATCGGGATCAACTCCGGGGACCCGCTCGGGGACCTCCGGCTCCGGCCGAATGTTCCCCTGGCGGTGATCCGGGCACGGGAGGCGCAGCTCCACCTGAACGACGGCTTCTTCGGCAGGTACTGGTTCTGGTTCAGCCACGTCCTGCGGGGTGACTTCGGGACGAACAACGACGGGCTGCCCGTTCGTCACATCGTCTGGACCCACCTGCTCGTCACCGCTCGGCTCGTCACGCTGGCCATCATCGTGGCCGTGGTGCTCGCCGTCATCGTTGGGGTCGTCTCCGCGGTGCGGCAGTACTCGCTCCTCGACCACGCCTCGACCTTCGTCTCGTTCCTGCTCTACTCGCTGCCGCTGTTCTGGTTCGCCGCCCTCCTGAAGGAGTTCCTGGCCATCCGGCTCAACAACCTCCTCGGCCACCAGTGGATCTACACGATCGGCGACTCGACCCCGGGGCTCACGGGAGGCTTCTTCCACAACATCGGCAACTACGCGGGGCACCTCGTCCTACCGACGATCGCGCTCGCCGGCATCAGCTACGCGGCGTACAGCCGGTTCGAGCGCGCCTCCATGCTCGAGGTCCTCAACTCCGACTACGTCCGCCTGGCTGCCGCCAAGGGTCTCCCGAGAGCGACGGTGATCATCAAGCACGCCCTCCGCAATGCCCTCATCCCCTTCACGACCTACGTCGCCATCGACATCTCGGCGATCCTCAGCGGGGCGGTGATCACGGAGCAGGTCTTCAACTGGCAGGGGCTCGGCAGGATGCTGATCGAGGCCATCACCCGGCCCGACGTCAACGAGCTGCTGGCCTGGCTGATGGTGACCGCCGTCATTGTCATCGCCTTCAACCTCATCGCCGACATCCTGTACGGCATCCTCGATCCCAGGATCCGGACGTGATCCCGGCCCCCGAGATGCCGGCCGGAACGAGCGAGCTGGCGGGGGAGCCGGGGCTCCCGGCCGGGCCCGAGCGGGAGTTCACCGTCAAGCCCCGCAGCCACCGGGCGATGGTGCTCCGCCGCTTCCTGCACCACCGGCTCGCCGTCGGCAGTTCCATCGTGCTGCTGGCGGTGATCCTGCTGGCGCTGTTCGGCGGCAAGGTCTGGCACTACAGCTACACGTTCCAGGGCAACGACCTCTCCGTCGGCCCGAGCCTCAAGCATCCCTTCGGCACGGACGAGCTCGGCCACGACACCTTCGCCCGGGTGCTGCGGGGCGCCAACAAGAGCGTCGTCATCGCCCTGCTCGTGGCGTCGTTGTCGACCGTGTTCGGGACGCTCGTCGGAGCCATCGCCGGCTTCTACCGCGGGTGGGTCGACAGCATCCTCATGCGCCTCACCGACCTGATGCTGACGATCCCCTACTATGCCGCCGCCGCCGCTATCGCCTACCAGTTCGGCAACCAGAGCAACGGCTGGGTCTACCTGGCCGTCATCCTGGCCTCCTTCGCGTGGATGGTCGTTGCCAGGATCGTGCGAGGGGTCTTCCTGTCGCTCCGGGAGAAGGAGTACGTCGAGGCGGCCCGCGCGCTCGGGGCGTCGAACCGGCGCATCATCTTCCGGCACCTCCTGCCGAACGCCGTCGGCTCCATCATCGTCAATGCCACGCTGATCGTGGCTGCCGCCATCCTCGCCGAGACCGCCCTCTCGTACGTCGGCCTCGGGATCCAGCCGCCGGACACCTCGCTCGGCCAGCTCGTCGCGGTGGGCCAGCAGGCGGCGACCACCCGGCCCTGGCTCTTCTATTTCCCCGGTCTCTTCATCATCGTGATCGTGCTCAGCATCAACTTCGTTGGCGACGGCCTCAGGGACGCGTTCGACCCCACCCAGACGCGGGTGCGGGCGTGAGGGCCGGGGGCTGGCGGGCCTGGCCGTGGTAGCGGATCCGGAGCGCCTCGGCGACGCCCTCCTGGCGGGTACGGTCGACGACGCCGGCATCGAGCTTTCGGCCGAGGCGCCGCTGCTGGCCATCACTGACCTGAGTGTCGACTTCCCGACCGTCGACGGCGTCGTCCATGCGGTGCGGGGGCTCACGTTCTCCCTCCGGCCCCGCGAGGTGCTGGCCGTGGTCGGCGAGTCCGGGTCGGGCAAGAGCGTCACGGCCCTGGCGATCATGGGGCTGCTGCCGAAGACGGCGAGGGTCTCGGGCTCGATCCGGTACCGCGGCGTCGAGCTGATCGGGTTGCCCGACCGGCAGATGGCGAAGCTGCGCGGCCTGGAGATCGCCATGGTGTTCCAGGACCCGATGACCTCCCTCAACCCCGTGTACCGGGTGGGGTCCCAGCTCGCCGAGGCGATCCTCGCCCACCACGACATCTCGAAGAAGGAGGCGCAGCGCAGGGCGGCCGACCTGCTGGCGCTCGTCGGCATTCCCCATGCGTCGGAGCGTGCACGCAACTATCCCCACGAGTTCTCGGGCGGGATGCGCCAACGGGCGGTGATCGCCATGGCGATCGCGAACAACCCCGACGTCATCATCGCCGACGAGCCGACGACCGCCCTCGACGTCACGGTGCAGGCGCAGATCCTCGAGACCGTGGAGAAGGCGCAGGAGGCGACGAGCGCCGCCATGATCCTCATCACCCACGACCTGGGCGTCGTGGCGGGCGTCGCCGACCGGGTGGTCGTGATGTATGCGGGGAAGGCGGTGGAGACCGGGACGGTCGACGACGTGTTCTACCGGCCCCGCATGCCGTATACGGTGGGCCTGCTCGGGGCGCTGCCGAGCCTGGATGCCGGCGGGGACGAGCAACTGATTCCGGTGCCGGGGGCGCCCCCGTCGCTCCTCAACCTGCCCCCGGGGTGCCCGTTCAGCCCCCGCTGCCCGCTCGTGATCGCTGCCTGCCACGAGGTCGAGCCAGCATTGGAACCCATCGAGCCGGGCCACCAGGCGGCATGCCTGCGCCACCTGGAGGTCCCGGCGCTCGCCAACGCCCGCATCGGCCGGCGCATCCACCGGGAGCACGAGCCCTTTGCGCCGCCGGTGCCGGCCCAGGGGCCGGAGACATGAGCCCCGAGCCCGAGGTAGCGACCGTCGCGACGGAAGCCCCCGCGGCGGCGGGTGGTGGCGACGCGATCGTGTCGGTGCGCAACCTGGTCAAGCACTTCCCGATCCGCGCCAAGACGCTGTTCCGGAGTGTGGTCGGCCAGGTGCAGGCCGTCAGCGGCGTCTCCTTCGACCTCTTCGGTGGCCAGACGCTGGGCCTGGTGGGGGAGTCAGGGTGCGGCAAGACCACGACCGGGCGGTCGATCCTGCAGCTCGTGCGGCCGACCAGCGGCGAGGTGCTCTACGGGGGCCGGGACCTGACGAAGCTGTCCACCACAGAGCTGCGCCCCGTGCGCCGTGATCTGCAGATCGTCTTCCAGGACCCGTACGCGTCCCTCGATCCCCGCATGCCGGTCAGCGAGCTCGTCGCGGAGCCCCTCCGGATCCACGGCCGCTACGACGACGGGGGCAGGGAGCGGGTGCGGTCCCTGCTCGAGCAGGTCGGCCTCAACCCCGAGCACGGCAACCGGTACCCCCACGAGTTCAGCGGGGGACAGCGCCAGCGCATCGGCATCGCCCGGGCGATCGCCCTCGAGCCGAAGGTGCTGGTCCTCGACGAGCCGGTGTCGGCCCTCGACGTCAGCATCCAGGCGGGCGTGGTCAACCTGCTGGAGGAGATCCAGGGACGCCACGGCATTGCCTACCTGTTCATCGCTCACGACCTCTCCGTCGTGCGCCACATCTCCGAGCGCGTGGCGGTGATGTACCTCGGCAAGATCGTGGAGATCGGCAACCGGGCGGACGTCTACGACGGCCCGCTGCACCCCTACACGCAGGCGCTGCTGTCGGCCATCCCGATCCCTGACCCGGACCGTGAGCGGCGGCGCCAGCGGATCGTGCTCGCCGGCGACGTCCCCTCACCGGCGAACCCGCCGTCGGGGTGCCGGTTCCGGACGCGCTGCTGGAAGGCGGAGGCCATCTGCGCCGAGAAGGAGCCGCCCCTCGCGGACCCGGGCCTGGGCCACCCCGTCGCCTGCCACTTCCCGGAGCGCAGAGCGGTCGTCTGACGGCTGCGGCAGCCGGTAGGCGTGCCTCGCAGCGGTCGGACTCGGAGGTTAGTCCTCTATCGCGCGTATGTGCGCGATCGCGGACTATCCTCCGGGCCGCGCACATCCCCTGAGATCAGCCGACGATGGCGCCGCCACCCTTGGCGATCGGGACGCGGGGCACACCCGCCGTCTGGATCAGGCGGAAGGCGGCGTCCTTGACGCTGATCCCGTCCCGTTGCGCCAGCGCGGCGATAGCACCGGCCACGGCCGGCGTCGCAAAGGACGTGCCACTCCATCTCGCCCAACCACGGAAGTGCCTGGCCTCCAGTGCCACCCCGCCGGAC
>DASXNO010000130.1:0-14939 GCA_036495025.1 Actinomycetota bacterium
GGTGCTCGACGACCTCACGGCTCTGGCGGAGGCCGGCGCCGACGCTGCCTTCGGCGCCCTGCGCGGCGTGGAGCGGATCGATCCCATCGAGATCGTCGGCCGGGAGGTCATCCCGAAGATCGCCACCCTCTAGTCGGGAGCGTCACGGCTTAGATTCCGTCAAAAAGGGTCTCCGGCAGACTTTTTGACGGAGACTGCTTCGCCGATTTCTGCCAGGACCCCCCTGAGGCGGCACCGGGCATCCCACCGGCAATCGAGATGATGGGAACGGTCGACAACTCTTAATCCGCCCGCAACGCCCCCGCAATAGCTGGCTGCCAGACTCCCAGGCAGCGATCCAGTGCCCTATCTGGACAGTGATTCGGGCACCGACCCAAGGGGGGACTCGATGGACACAACGCGACGCCAGCCTCTGGAAGAGGCATCTGGTTTTCGACCAGGTGCCCCCGACGGCCCCAACGGCAGCGAGCCTGCCGGCACCACGGAGGCACTGGACACCCCGCTGGCCGTGCCCGCGCCGGCCCAGGTCCTGCCGGTGGCGCCGGCATCCTCGGCCGCCATCGCCACGCTGCCCCTCGACTACGTTCGCCCGGCCGACCTGGTGGCGGATGCGATCGCCGCCACCGAGGTGAAAGATGCCCTGCCGGTGCAGGATCTGTTGATCCGGGGCTTCCTCTCGGGAGCGTTCCTCGGCATCGCCACGTCCCTGGCCTTCACCGTACGGGCGCAACCCCTGGCCCCGATCGCCGCCGCGGTCATCTTCCCCGTCGGCTTCGTTCTGCTGGTCCTGCTCGGACTCGAACTCGCCACGGGCAACTTCGCGCTGTTTCCGATGGGCGTGGCGGCGGGGCGGGTGACCCCCGTCGGACTGCTGCGCAACTGGTCCTGGGTGTACGTGGGGAACCTCGCCGGCTGCCTCTTCTACGCGCTGTTCTTCTACTGGGCAGTGACGAACTTCGGCCACACCAGCGGTGGGGCGGTCGCTACGCAGATCAAGGCGGCGGCCATTGCGAAGACCGTCGCCTACCAGAAGCTCGGTGCCACCGGCTGGGCCCTCGCCCTCGTGAAGGGCGTGCTCGCCAACTGGATGGTGACGGTGGCGGTCATGATGGCCTTCGTCGCCCGCTCCACGATCGGCAAGATCACCGCGATGTGGCTGCCGATCATGATCTTCTTCGCCCTTGGCTTCGAGCACTCGATTGTCAACATGTTCGTGGTGCCGGCCGGCATGCTGCTGAAGGCACCGGTCTCCGTGGGCCAGTGGTGGTGGTGGAACCAGATCCCGGTCACGATCGGCAACATCGTCGGCGGTGCCGTGCTGACGGGCCTCGCGCTCTACGCCACGTTCCGCCCGCCCGCGGCAACGACGAGCTGACCCTCTGGGGGGACCCTCACCAAGGGAGCGTCACCACGGGACCGTCACCAACGGCCTCAGCGGGGGGAGAGGCCCCGCAGGATCAGGTCGACCGTGTCGGAGGCCAGCTCCGGCGTGACCTCGGCGCCGCTCACCAGGAGGCGGAAGAAGATGGGCCCGACGAGGAGGTCCGCCACCACCTCCAGGTTGACGTCGGGGCGGATCTCCCCCGTGTCGACTCCCCGCCGCAGCGTGGCAAGGACAACCTCGCGATTGGGCCGCATCAGCCCCTCCCGCACCGCCACCGCAAGTTCCTCGTTATGGGCCATCTCCACGGCGAGGCCGGTGAGGATCCGGGCGACGCGCGAGCTGGAGAGCATCGACAGCATCCCGACGAGCGAGCAGGAGACGGGCTGCACGGTGCACGGCTCGGCCTCGAGGCAGTCCTTCTTGCAGGCGGAGATCGCCTCGACGACCATCTCGGCCTTCGAGGGCCAGCGCCGGTAGATCGTCGTCTTGGCAACCCCGGCGCGAGCCGCGACCGCCTCGATCGTCACCTCCCGGTACCCCCGGTCCACGAGCAGGTCGACGATGGCGTCGATGATGGCCTGGTCGGCGTGGGCGCTGCGCGGCCGCCCCGGCGCGCGGTGCGCAGGGGCGATCCTTGCTGAGGTTGCGACAGTCTCCACGCCAACGGTTCGTGCTGACTCGGGCTGGCTCACGCCTCTGCGCCCTCGGCCGCGAGCTGCTCGGCCAGCAGTTCTTCGGCTGCCAGTTCCTCGACCGTGGCGATCTCCGTAGCGATTGGCTCCAGCTCCGCGGCCCGTGCCGACTCGTGACCCGCCAGATGCGGGGCACGATTGGGCAACCATAACGCCGAGATGACGGCTCCGCCAAGGGCAACGGCCGCAGCAATCTCAAGGCTCGAGCTCATGGCGGTGATGAACGTGGACTTGGCAACCGCCACAACGCCCTGGCCAACCTGGCCGCCGATCTGCTGACCAACCTGGATGGCGCCGCCCACGGAGCTCTTGGCGGCCGCAAGGGCAGGCCCCGGCAGGGAGTTGAACGCCTTTCCGATGGTCGCCGTGTAGTGCGAGGCCAGGACGCTGCCGAGGATGGCAACGCCGAGGGCCCCGCCGATCTCCCGGGTCGTGTCGTTCATGGCCGAGCCGACCCCTGCCTTGCCGGGGGGCAGCGACCCCATGATCGATTCCGTCGCCGGCACCATCGACATCGACAGCCCGACGGCGATGATCACCAGGCCCGTGAGCACGTGCCAGTAGCCGGACGTGGACGTCGTCTGCGCCAGGTACCACAGGCCACTGGCACCGATCGCCATGCCCACCGCCACCAGGGCCTTCGTCCCTACCTTGGCAACGAGTTGTCCGGCGACCGGCGCCATGACCATGAGGACGAGGGCCATGGGGGTCAGCCGCAGGCCCGCCTGCAGGGCCGAGTAGCCGAGGACGAACTGCAGGTACTGCGTCAGGAAGAAGACCGACCCGAACAGGGCGAAGAACACCAGCGTGATCGACATGTTCGCGGCCGTGAACCTGGGGTTCTTGAAGAACTGCACGTTCAGCATCGGATGGTCGCTGCGCAACTCCCACAGGACGAATGCGGTGAGGATCACCGCGGCCCCCACGAGCGAACCGACGATCGTCGGGGAGGTCCAGCCCTTGCCGGGAGCCTCGATGATGCCGTAGACGAGCGTCACCAGGCCGACCACCGAGAGCGCCGCGCCCACGGGGTCGAGAGCCTGCGCGTCGAGGTCACGGCTGTTGGGAACAATGAGCCGCCCGACGATCAGGGCGAAGATGCACACCGGCACGTTGATGAGGAAGATCGACCCCCACCAGTAGTGGACAAGCAGGAAGCCGCCGATGACGGGGCCGAGCGCGATGGCGACACCGGAGATGCCGGCCCAGATGCCGATCGCCTTGGCACGCTCCTCCGGGGGGAAGACGTTCGTGAGGATGGAGAGCGTTGCCGGCATGATCAGCGCCGCTCCGACGCCCATGAGCGACCGGGTGGCGATCAGTTGCGACGGCGAGCCCGCGAACGACGAGAGGGCAGAGCCCACGGCGAAGATGCCGAGCCCGACCGCCAGGGTGGTGCGCCTGCCGAACTTGTCGCCGAGGTTGCCCATGGTCAGGAGCAACCCGGCGAAGAGCAGGGTGTAGGCGTCGACCATCCACTGCAGCTGGCTCTCGGACGCTTTGAGCTTGCGAACGAGCGTGGGCAGGGCCACATTCAGGATGGTGTTGTCCATCACGATGATGAGCAAGCTGAGGCAGAGGACCCCTAAGATCCACCACCGCCGGTCGTAGCCCTCTGCGTGTTCCATGCCGTTCCTCCAGTCCCCCCACCGACGGACACGTGATTCCGAAACCGCTACGTAGCGTTTCGCTAGGTTAGAGGCCGGCACGGAAAAAAACAACCCCTCGGATTCGAATTTCTTCGAGAACCGGGGGGTGAAGTGGGTGAAAGCTTGGAGTGAGCGGCTTGTTGCGATGCTCAGTCGGAACCCGCTGCACGTGAGGAGTCCGATGGAGGCGGGTCGGGCTGGCCAGCCTTGGGAGCAGGGCCGCCGTCAAGGCCCCACTGCAGATCGCAGCCGAAACAGTGCCCGCGCCGCTGCGGGCGGAAGGTGACGACGATATGGGCTGAGCCGCAGAGTGGGCACCTTGGCATACGGTCCTCCTATCCTTGGGGGCTGTCCGGGCCAGCGGGGCCGTGGCCTGAGATGGCCATGGTAAACGGCATCTGTTTCTTTCCCATTTCGAGGCAGTTACGCCCCCGCGACAAAAACCATGCCCGCAGAGATGGTCCCCAATTGCAAGACGAACGCACCGTCGTTCGCCCTGGTCGGTGGGGCGGATCAGCGGCAGATCGGGATGAGCCGGTAGCCCTGGGACTGGACGCTCTCGATGATCCGAGGGAGGGCCGCAAGCGTCTCGCTGCGGTCTCCCCCGCCGTCGTGAAGGAGGATGATCGCCCCCGGTGAGAGGTTGGCGAGGGCTCCCCGCACGATCGTGTCGGTGCCGGGACGAGTCCAGTCACGCGTGTCGGCGCTCCACAACACCGTGCTGAGGCCCCGCTGGGACAGGCGGCGCACCAGGCGCTGGTCCTCGTGTCCCTCGGGGGGGCGGATGCAGGTCACCTTCCAGCCGGTCTCGGACGACAGGAGCGCCTCGGTCTTGTCCACCTGGACCGCGATCCCGGCTTCGTTCAGGCGGGTGAGGTCGAGGTGGTTCCAGGTGTGGCTGCCGACACCGTTGCCCGCGGCTGCGATGCGCTTGACCAGATCGGGCGACGCCGCCGCCTCCCAGCCGATCATGAAGAACGTCGCGGGCACCCGGTACTGCGCCAGCAGGTCGAGGACCTTCGGGGTGAAGGTGGGATCGGGACCATCATCGAACGTCAGGGCCGCAACCCTATCCGCCCGCCCCACCCCGCTCCCCGGCAGATCACCGACCCGACGCACCGGGCCGAGATCGCTCGAGGCCTTGTGGCCGCCCTCCACGACATTGGCCGGCACCGCGGGGACGAGGAGGGCCGGTGGCACCACGAGCGGTTGCGCCTGCACGAGCGGGGCTGCCGCCACCGTCGCGACGGGCGGGCCCGCGGGCAGGGTCTGGCGGCTGGCCCTCTGGCTGCAGGACACCAGCGCCAGGCACAGCGCGATCCCACAGACAAAGCCCCCGGCCCGACCCCACACGGCCCACTCAACCTACTCCTTCGGCACGCGCTTGGCCCCGGCGAGGTCGGCCAAGGTATCCGTGGTGGCCGTGGTGGCCACGGAAACGCCTGCGAGCTTTTCCTCCGGGCCGTGCTGCGCCGGCCCCCGAAACAACCGAACGACGTCCCCGACGACGATGACCGCCGGCGGGGACAGGGCCGCCCGGCCAACCGCCGCGGGGAGCTCGGCCAGGGAGGAGGCGACCACCCGCTGGCCTGG
The DNA here is from genome assembly GCA_036495025.1 of Actinomycetota bacterium. Lineage (GTDB taxonomy): Bacteria > Actinomycetota > CADDZG01 > JAHWKV01 > JAOPZY01 > JAOPZY01. The sequence continues at coordinate 5,319 of DASXNO010000130.1, forward strand.
CAGGCTGCCGTTCTCCACCACGGCGGCGGGCGTGTCTCCCGGCCGGCCTGCGGCCAGGAGGCGCTCGACGATCTCGGGAAGGCGCCGGAGGCCCATCAGCACGACGAGCGTGTCCACCGCCGTCGCCAGGCGGTCCCAGTCGACCTCGCCGGTGGCACAGTGCCCCGTCACCACGGCGAACGAGGACGAAAGCCGCCGGTCGGTCACGGGGATCCCGGCGGCGCCCACAGCGGCGACCGCCGAGGTGATGCCGGGCACGACTTCGTAGCGGACGCCGGCCGCCGCCAGCGCCTCGGCCTCCTCTGCGCCCCGGCCGAACACGAAGGGGTCGCCACCTTTCAGCCGCACCACCCTCCTGCCCTCACGGGCGAGCCGCACCAGCAGCTCGTTGATCTGAGCCTGGTCGACGCGGTGGGCGCCCGGCTCCTTGCCGGCGTCGATGGCATCCTTGCCGGCCCAGAGCGAGGGGTGCACCAGACGGTCGTACACGACCACGTCGGCCGCGTCGAGCAACTGCCTGCCCCGCACCGAGATCAGCCGGGGGTCGCCCGGGCCCGCCCCGACGATGGCGACCGATCCCGGGGCGGCGGCGCCGGCCGGCAGCTCTCCCGCGAGCGCCGACCGCACGATCTCGGCCACCTCGCCGGCTCGCCCCTCCCGGACCATGCCGACGAGGTCGCCGTCGAGCGCCACTGCCCAGCGCTGCGCCCAGGTGGCGAAGTCGACGTCGCGGGTCCCTCCGCTGCCTTCGAGCGCAGCGGCGCGGGCGTGGGCGAGGACCTCAATCAGCACCCCCCACTCGTCCCCGAACTGCGCGGCGAGGATTTGCCGCAACCGCTTCGCGAGGGCCGGGGCCTTCCCGCCCGTCGAGACGCTGATCGTGAGATCCCCCCGCCGCACGATCGAGGGGGCGGCGAAGTGGCAATGCGTGACGTCGTCGACGGCATTGCAGAGGACCTTGCGCTCCGATGCCTCCGCGAAGACCTCGGCATTGACGGCGCCGTCGTCCGTGGCGGCGATGGTCAGGAAGGCGCCCGCCAGGTCGCCCCGGGCGTACGGCCGGTGGAGCAGCTCCAGCTCGCCCCGTGCCGCCAGTTCCCGGAGGGCCGGCGTGAACGCTGCGGCGACCACCGTGACCGCGGCCCGGGCGTCGAGCAGGCCCTGGACCTTGTGCTCGGCGACCGTCCCGCCCCCGACGACGACGCAGCGGCGCCCTTCGAGGTCGAGGCTTACCGGGTATCCGAACGCCACGTCCCACCACCCACCGCATCGACCGGAGATGGGCCGAGACCGAGGTAGGTCACACTGAAACGGCGGTTGCACGACCGGCAGTGGAACTCGCCCTCGTGCTCACCGGACGGGACGAAGTCCTCCTCCCCGCAGTACGGGCAGTAGAACGGCTGGGCCCGAGGCGTCGGGGACTCGCCGGTCAAACCTGTTCGGCTCTTTTCTCGTCGAGCTTGACGTCAAGCCGCGGCGCGGACTCCGAGACCATCAGCGGCTCCGCCAGCGCAGGGTGCAGCCCGCACTCCAGCTTGTCCTGGCCGGCCCACCGGCCTTCCCTGCCCTTGCCCGCCTGGGTGCAGGGCCAGCACCCGATCGAGTCGTAGCCCTGGAGTCGCAATGGGTTGACGATGAGGTCGTGCTCGGCGATGTAGCGCTCGACGTCCTCGTCGGTCCACGCCACGATGGGGTTCACCTTCACGAGGCCGCGCTTGGCGTCCCACTCGACCGCCTTCGCCGTCGCCCGGCTCGGGGACTCGACGCGGCGCAGTCCCGACGCCCATGCCCGCTTCCCCAGGAGGTGCGCCTCCATCGGCGCCACCTTGCGCGCCGCGCAGCAGGCCTCGTAGCCGTCCCTCGAGTAGATCGCCGGATCGGGGCCGGGTTGCAGGGCAACAAGGTTGAGCTTGTAGCGGTCGCGCATCTTCTGGGCCGTCTCGAGGGTCTCGGCGAAATGGAACCCGGTCTCGAGGAAGAACACCTCGATGCGCGGCTCGATCCGCCAGGCCAGATCGACGAGGACGGCGTCCTGCATCGAGCAGGCCACGGCGATTTCCGGGAAGAAGCGCTCGATGGCCCAGGTCAGGATGTACTCGGCGGATGCGCCGTCGAGATCCGGGAGCTCGCCGACGTCAGGAGTTGCCTCAGGGAACATCCAGGTACCCCCTCGCCTCCAGCACGTCGATGATCCGGGCGGCCGACTCCTCCGGGGTCTCCCCCTGGGTCGCGATTTCGATCTCCGGGTTGAGCGGTGGCTCGTACGGATCGTCGATGCCGGTGAAGCCCTTCAGGGCACCGGACCGGGCCTTGGCGTACAGCCCTTTCACGTCGCGGTCCTCGCAGACGTCGAGCGGCGTCGAAATGTAGACCTCGAGGAAGTGGTCGCCCACCAGCCCCCGCACCTCGTCGCGCACGGAGCGGTACGGGGAGATGGCCGCGGTGATGACCTTCACGCCGTTGCGAGCGAGCAGCTCGGCGACGAAGCCGATCCGCCGGATATTGATGTCACGGTCCTCCTTGGAGAAGCCGAGGCCCCTGGAGAGGTTCTCCCGCACGACGTCGCCGTCCAGCAGCTCGACGCGCTCGCCCCGAGCCCTCAGCGCCGGCGCCAGGGTCTCCGCAATGGTGCTCTTCCCGGCCGACGGCAGCCCGGTCATCCAGATCACGCACCCGCGATCCGCCCGTGTGCCCGCCTGCCCGGGAGTGTCCGGCGCCTTGAGGGCCGCCTCGGCACCAACCTCCGATGGTTCGATCATTGCAACCAATCCTCCGACGCTCGAGCCGCCCACCGATGAAATGGCTCGCTGTCCGCTCGGGTGGCAAGGTAGCGGCGCAGCAACCGTTCGACATAGTTCGCCAGCTCGGACGCCGGGACCTTCACTCTCTTCACTTTACGACCGAAGGCCCGGCCCTCCCCCAGGTGGCCGCCGAGGTGGACCTGGTAGGCATCGACCTTCGTCCCGTCCGAGGCCGTCGTGAGCGAGCCCATGAACCCGATGTCCGCCACCTGGAAGCGGGTGCAGGAATTGGGGCAGCCGTTGACGTTGATCCGGATGGGCTCGTCGAAGTCGGGCAGGCGCTCCTCCAGCTCCCGGTAGAGCCAATCCGCCCGGTGCTTCGTCTCGACGATGGCCAGCTTGCAGAACTCGATCCCCGTGCATGCCATCGTCGACCGGCGGAACACGCTGGGCTTCACCCGAAGGTCGTGGCCCTCGAGGGCCGAGACCAGCTGGTCGACGCCGCCCGGCTCGACGTTGGTGATCACCACCTTCTGCTGGGTCGTGAGCCGGATGAGGCCGCTGCCGAACTCGTCGGCGAGGCGGGCGACCTCCCGGAGCTGGTGGCCGTAGATCCGCCCCGCCCGGGGGGCGAAGCCCACGTAGAGGCGGCCGTCACGCTGCTCGTGGACACCGACATGGTCCCGCTGTGCCGAGGTGCTCGGTGGCGGGCCTTCCGTGTCGGGGAGGCTGAACCCGAGGTACTCCTTCTCGAGGACCTCCCGGACCCGCTCGGGCCCCCAGTCGGCCATGAGGAACTTCAGGCGGGCGTGGTTGCGGGCACGCCGGTAGCCGTAATCGCGGAAGAGCCCGGTGATCCCCGCCCAGACGTCGGGCACGAGGTCCATCTCGACGAAGGCGCCGAGGCGCTTGCCGAAGTGGGGGTTCGGACCGAGACCCCCGCCGACCCAGAGGTCGAAGCCGGTCGAGCCGTCGTCGCGCCGGACGCCGACGAAGGCGATGTCGTTGATCTCGTGCTGGGCGCACTGCTGGGCGCAGCCGGCGATCGAGGTCTTGAACTTGCGCGGGAGGTTCTGGTACTCGGGATCGCCGACGAAGCGCTGATGCGTCGCCAAGAGCGCGGGCGTCGCATCGAACAGTTCCTCCGCGTCGACGCCCGCCAGCGGGCACCCGATCATCGTACGGGGGCAGTCGCCGCATGCCTCGCAGGTCGTGAGGCCCACGCCTTCGATCGCCTCGAAGATCCGTGGCACGTCCTCGATGCGGATCCAGTGGAGCTGGATGTTCTGGCGGTCGGTCACGTCCGCGACGTCCCGCCCGAAGCGCTCCGAGACCCAGGCGATCGTGCGGAGCTGCTCGCTGGTCAGGCGGCCCGCCGCGAGACGGATCCGCATCATGAAGAACTCGTCCTCGAGCTCGTGCGGCTCCGCCGCCGCCGTCCGGCCACCGGGGACCCCCTGCCGGCGCTGGGTGTAGATGCCCCACCAGCGGAACCGTCCCCGCAGGTCGTCGGGCCAGATGGAGCGGAAGCCCTGCTTCGAGTAGATGTTGTCGATCCGCTCGCGGACCTCGAGGGAAGGGGCGTCTCGCTTGGTCCGCTCGTTTTTGTTCAGCGGCTCCGTGTAACCGAGCGCCCACTGCCCTTCCCCGAAGCGCGGCATGGGGCTAGCCGCCCGGCCTCTGGGCCCGGGAGCCGTCGCCGCGCTGCGCCAGTGCCCGGTGCAGCACGGCCGCCACCTCGGGACGCGAGAACTCGGGCGGGATCTCCTCCCCCGTGCCGAGCCGCCGGCGCACCTCGGAGCCCGAGAGGGCCACCCGGTCCCCGGGGCCGTGCGGGCACGTCTTCGCGGTGGCCATGCCGCCGCACGGCTTGCACCAGAAGGAGTGGTCGAAGAACATCGGCGTGATGCCGAGCTCCTCCGGCTCGAACTCCCGGAGGAGGTCCTGGGCGTCGAACGTCCCGTAGTAGTTGCCGACGCCGGCATGGTCCCGGCCGACGATGAAGTGCGTGCAGCCGTAGTTCTTCCGGCAGATGGCGTGGAAGAGGGCCTCACGCGGACCGGCGTAGCGCATGGCGGCAACGAAGACGGACAGGAGCACCCGGTCGTTCGGGTAGTAGCCCTCCATCAGCACCTCGTAGGCCTGCATCCGCACGTCGGCGGGGATGTCGTCGCCCTTGGTCTCGCCGACGAGGGGGTGCAGGAGCAGCCCGTCGACCTGCTCGAGCGCGCACTTGGTGAGGTACTCGTGCGCCCGGTGGATCGGGTTGCGGGTCTGGAAGCCGACGACGGTCCCCCATCCGCGGTCTGCCACTGCCTGCCGGACCTCCTTCGGGGTCAGGCGGTACGAGACGAACGGCCGGCCGCGCGGCAGCCGGAGCACCGTGACCGTGCCCCCGAGGAGCCACTCCCCCTGCGCCAGCAGGCCCGCCACGCCCGGGTGGGCCGGGTCGGAGGTGCGGAAGACGCTCTCGGCCTCCTCCTCACGGTCGTAGGCGTAGATCTCTTCGAGATGAAGGATCGCCAGCGGTTCGCCCAGCGGGTCCCGAAGGGCAACGTCGCCCCCGGTCTTGAGCCCGAGCACCTCGTCAGCCGTCGCGGCGAGGGTCACCGGCAAGCTCCAGACGAGTCCGGAGGCCAGCCGCATGTCGGCAACGACGGACTCGTAGTCGGCCTTGCCGAGGAAGCCCTCGAGCGGGCTGAACGCACCGACGGCGAGGCACTCGATGTCGGCGACCTCCCGGGCGGTCAGGGTGACCGAGGGCAGGTGGGCGACCTTGTCGAGCCACCGGTCCCGCACGTCGGGATGGGCGAGCCTCGCGGTCAGCCTGCCGCCGTGGGGTGGAGGGCCAGGAAGCCTTTGATCGGCCTTGGTGGATCCGATGGGATCGGTGGAATCGATGAGGGTGGAGGCGGCGTCGGTCTCCTCCGCCAGGCGCAACGATGGCTCAGTCGTGCTCACGTCAGCTCCCGCCGTGGTCGTCAGGCCACCCGATCGGACAGCCTCGCTGACTTTACCACGATCTTTGGGGCTTTTACACCGGGGTAATGAACTTAAGTAGGGTCCAAAGACAGGATTTTGGCCAAAGCGGGGGGAATTGCGTGACGTTCCCGCCCTTAGAGCGGGTGGAGCGGGCGCGCGAGATCGGTGGATCGGGGAGGGGAACGGGGGGGTCGGCTCCGCCCCCTCCCAGGCCACCACCAAGATCTGCACCGCTGGCTGAGTCAGCGGGGCCGTTTCCCGCGTTTCTCGGTAAAACGGACAATTGTGAGTCTACCACTCCCCGGGCTTTTATTCACAGGGGGTTGCGGGCAGGTTGCTCAGTTGTTTCTCGGTTGGGGGCGCGCCGCGGCTCGAAATTCGCGGCGTCGGAGGGCAGACTTGGAGGTTGGTCCTCTATCGCGCATATGCGCGCGATCGCGGACTATCCTCGTGGCCGCCCAGCGTCAAGTCAGGCAGTCAGGCAGTCAGGCGGCCTTGCGGCCCTCGTCCTCGTCCGTGCCGGTCAGGGGGGGCTGGGAGGCTCGCGCCTTGGGGGCGAGGGGGCGCCACGACTTGCGGGCCGATTCGATGGCGATGAGCGGGATGCTCAGGGGGATCAACACGAGGGCGGCAACCGGGGCCTTCACAAGGAGAAGGGCTGCCAGCGCGCCGAAGGCGAACCACGCCATGCGGCGCGCCCACTCCGGCCGGGCCGACGCCTTCGCCGCCCGGAACGGGATCACCGGGGCGACGGGAACCGCCTCTGGCGGGTTGAGGGTGACGGTTTTGATCGGGATCGTGAAATCGTGCAAGAGGATGCAGCGAGCGATGGCTTCGGTTTCGTTCCGCTCGAGGACCTCGGCAGGGAGGCCACAGGTAGGACAGGTATCGGCAGTGAGATCCGGCACGGGGAACTCCCCTCTCAATGGCTCAGGTAGACGCTGGCCAGTCGGGCTGATTCTTCCCAGCTGTCGTTATTGATGATCGGCAGAAGGCGCCGAAAATATGAGAACGCAAAACCCACTAGTTCTTTTTGGAGTCTGTTCTCCCTACTACTACGTAGCCGGAAGCCCCGTAGATTGCGCTAGTCCCTCGAACGGCCGGAGCCCGTGGCGAACCTCGCCGGGTCGAAGGGTGTGGGGTCGGTGAACGGTGTCTCGCCCACGAGGAGCTGCGCGGCCAGGCGGGCGCTACCTCCTCCGAGGACGACGCCCGCCCCCCCGTGGCCACCGGCGACGAAGAGGCCGTCGATGCCGGGGACCCACCCGATGATCGGGAAGCTGTCGGGACTGGTGGGCCGGACGCCGGACCAGGCCCCCGTGACGCCGAGGTCGCGAAGAGCCGGCACGAGGGCCGCGGCGCGCCGGGCGATCTCCCCGATGACGCCCGCACCCCCATCGGCTTCGCCGCCGGCAGCGGGGCCAACGTCGGCCCCCAGGGGCTCCTCGCTCAGGGCGTGCTCCCGGGACCCGCCCAGCAGGATGCGGCCATCCCGGTTTTGCTGGACGAGCGAGCCCAATTGCCGGTCCCTCGTCGTTGCTTCGTCCGCGAGGCTGCCGACGGTCACCTTGCCGGGCCCCGGGGCGCCCGGGGCGAGGTGCCAGCCGGCCGACACGACGAGATGGTGCATCAGGCCAGGGCGTGCCTCGGTCAGCAGCAGCCAGCCCCGCACGCCGCCGATCGGGACGGCCGGGCACTCCGCCCCGGAGGTCCGGGCAAGCTTGGGCGCCCAGGGCCCCGCTGCGTTCACCACCGTGGGGGCCGTGAGGACCCCGGCATCGGTCGCCACGCCCCGGACGGCACCGGCGCCGAGAAGGATCTGCTTGACCTCGGTGTTGGTCCAGATCTGCGCCCCGGCGGCGCGTGCCCGATCGGCGTAGGCAAGGGTGAGGGCGGCGGGGTCGACCCGGAAACCGTCGTCGATGAGAAATGCTCCGGGATGCCCCGGAGCGAGGGCGGGCTCGGCCTCACGCAGCGCCGCCTCGTCGAGCCGCTGGACGGCGGCGCCGGCGCGGGCCTCCGCCGCGGCCTCCCGTTCTGCCGCCGGCCAGTCCGACTCCTCCCGGGCCACAATCAGCAGCCCGGGCGACGTCCGGTCCAGCGAGAGGTCGATCGAGCTCTCCTCCGCAAGGGCGGCATACATGCCCAGCGACACCCGAGCCAGGTGGCCCAGCTCGGGTTCTTCGGGGCGGAAGATCAGCCCGTGGTTGCGGCCGGAGGCACCGGCGCCGATCTGCGACCGCTCCACCAGGACCACCGACACGCCCCGGGAAGCCAGTTCGGCCGCGATCCCGCAGCCGATGATGCCACCCCCCACGACGACGACGTCGGCACGCTCGGTCATGCCCGGCAGGCTACCTGGCTGCTTGCCGCCGGGTCAGGGGCAGGTGCTACCATCGAGCACGCGCAGCGTGGGTCCTTAGCTTGGTGGCCGTAGCTCAACTGGTTAGAGCGTCGGGTTGTGGTCCCGAAGGTCGGGGGTTCGACTCCCCTCGGTCACCCTCTGGCAGGTTCTTTGCGATTTTCGTTGCGGAAACTGCAACGTCACTCGCAAAGATTAGCCTCGGGCAGCAGGGGGGGCTCAGGCCGCCTGGCTTGCGGCCCTGTCGATCTCCGAACGAAGGATCTCGAAGTCGCTCTCGGAGATCTCGTGGACGTTGCCCTGGAAGGCCAGCCGCCAGTGCTCGGCCGGCCATTTCTGAACGTACGTGAGCTTGCGGGCGAGCCCCTCGGCCGGCACCCACCCGTCGCGGGCGAGCGACACCGCCTTGCCGATCGGCACCCGCCAGGGGTAGTCCTCGTCCTTCTTCTTGCCGGACGACCAGATGGGATCGTGGGCCTCGAAGGAGGCCCCGGTGATGGTGGCGTAGCCCGCGAAGGCCTGGTCGCCGGTGATGTACCAGACGAACTGGTCACCGTCGCCCATACGTTCCGCCTTCCTGCGCTGGCGGGTCTTCATGCCCTGGATGCTGAAACCAAGCTCCTTGGTCTTCTCGAAGTTGTCGGGGCCGCCGACGATGATCCAGTAGTTCGGCACGGATCCCTCCTCAAGGGTTGGCAGGTCCCCCATCCTATTTGCGTGCACGCGAGTACATGACCTCCGAGGACAGCACCCGGACCGCATCCGCCCGCAGCCGTCCCATGACCTCGCCCCGGACCCGCGCCGCCGCCTCGGGGCCCATCGCCTCGAGGGGACCGCGGTAGCCGGACCCGAGCACGATCGTCCAGAACTGGTCGGTGTCGATGTGGTGGTCGAACGACTCGACGACGATCTCAGGAGCCGTCGCCCCGGCCTCCGCATAGAGGCCTCGCAGGCCGGGGGGCCTGACGATGCGCTGCCAGGGCGGCACCTCCTGCCGGAGGTCCGGGCGCTGCCTGCCCACCGCGTTCCAGTAGACCTCGTTTCCGGCTCGAGTACCCGCCGCCCCCAGGTCGTGACCGCCAGCAACCCGCCCGGGCGGACAGCCCGCCAGAGCTCCCGCATGGCCGCCACCATGTCCTCGACGAAGAAGATGCCGAACACGCAGACGACGGCGTCGAACGAGGCGTCCTGGACATCGAGGTCGGTCATGTCCCCTCGCCGGAAGGTCACCGTGGAGAGCCCCTGCTCCCTCGCCTTGGCCCTCCCCAGCTCGAGCAGCCGTTCGGCAAGATCGACCCCCAGGACCGAGCCGGCGTCGCCGGCTGCCTGCGCCGCGGGGAGCGCGGACGAGCCTGCCCCGCAACAGACGTCGAGCACGCGGTCGCCGGGCCGGATCCCTGCGAGCTCGACGGTACGACGGCCACACAGGTCCCAGAACGACAGGGCGGAGTCGTCGAAGTTGTCGGCCGCGGCGTTGAAGGCCGCCTGCGTCCGTTGCTTCCGCACCTCCGGGTCGATCCGCACGGCGACAGTATG
>DASXNO010000131.1:0-3687 GCA_036495025.1 Actinomycetota bacterium
CCGCATCCCGGCTCTCCTCGGCCGCCTCGCTGTGGCCCATGTCGAACTGGAGGCACGACAGCAGCAGCGTGAGAAATCCCCCTGCGGTGAGCAGCTCCCTTCGCTGCCGGAGGGTGAGCCTGCCATCGAGCAGCTCGTGCAACTCCCGCAGGCGTTGCCGAACACGGGGTTCCAGCAAGACCGGGGATACCGTGGGGTAGTCCCGGCAGTAGCGATCGACCTGGAGTTGCACCGTTTCGACGACGCCTTGACTGGTATCGGAGGCACCAGCGCGCAGAGCAAGGGCCTTGGCTTCGAGGGTCTGGTCCGGGAGGTTCTCGAGGTAGGTGGGGTTCCGGAACGCCACGGGGTCAGAGGCAACCTCCGCAGGGGTGAGCAAATGGGGTTGATGCGACGCTCCCCTGCCCTTGCTCTGCTCCGCCCATTCAGCGTTCACGAATGGGAGCAAGGCCCGCAGGACGCCGCCCGCATTGAGCTCTCGTTCGCAGGCTTCGACTAATGCTTCCTCGGGGCGAAGCGTGCCCCGCTCGACGGCGCTGACGGTGGCCCCCGAGTAGGCGATCCGCCGCGCAAGATCGGCCTGGGTGAGGGATTCGCCATCGGGTGACCTCAGCCGGAGCTGGCGCAGCGTGGCGCCGAACAGCCTGGTCCAGGAGGCGTAGGGATTGAGCTGCTTCAGGGGACGGGGCATCGCTCGTCGCTCCGGGAGTCTTTTACGAGAAAACCTATCGAATTCATTTGCTCGACAAGACAGGCACGTCCGTGTTGGGCTTCCCTTAGCGGAGGTTACACCGACTCCGGAGGCCGGAATGTCGGTGAGCATGAGCGGGCAAGGCCCTTGCTCGCCGGCAGGGGCTCGGGTAAGGCGAAAGGTCCGCCGCCCTCGGCTCCTCCGTTCCAGTGGGAGGAGCAAGCATGAAGTCACAACAGCCGATGACACAACCACAGTTCCTGAGGATCCGCTGGGAGGAGACCAACAGCAAGGATCCCGTGGTCACGTTGGAGGCCATGGCGTGCCTGCGGCATCGCCAGAAAATCGCGCTCGCCTACCCCAGCGCCCGAGGCGTTCGGGGGCGGGGGGAGGCCTGCGATCTCTGTGAGGGCCGGAACCCCCAAGTACTCAGATCGGAGCTCTCCCAACTGGCTCCACGGTCACCTCGGGTCCCCTGACGGCGGCCTGGCACGCCGGCTGCTTTCGGCGCCCCGCGCTGAGCAATAAGTCCGGGATCGCTGCCCTGCTGCAGGGGGCCCGAGGTGACTGTGGCGTGAATCGATCGTTGCGACGAACTCCTTGCGCTGGAAGATCAGCACTCTCAGCAAATTCTCAGAAATGCAGCGCGAACCTGGAGCATCGAGAGAGGAGCATTGCGGGTGCGGGTGCTGGTGGTAGAGGACGAGAAGCGCCTGGCGGCGACCCTGAAGCGGGGCCTCAGCTCCGAGGGGTTCGCCGTTGACGTCGCCCTTGATGGACCGCAGGGCCTGTGGATGGCCCGGGAGCATCTCTACGACGCGGTCGTGCTCGACATCATGCTGCCCGGGGTCAACGGCTACAAGATCTGCAGCACGCTGCGGGACGAAGGCAGGTGGATGCCCATCCTCATGCTGACCGCCAAGGATGGCGAGTACGACGAGGCTGAGGCTCTCGACACGGGTGCCGACGACTTTCTCTCGAAGCCCTTCTCCTTCGTGGTCCTGGTCGCCCGGCTCCGGGCAATGGTGCGGAGAGGAGTGCGGCCCCGGCCGTCGGTGCTCGTCGCCGGGGACCTCCGCCTCGATCCGGCAACACGGTCCTGCAGCCGCGACGGCGTCGACATCGCCCTGACACCCCGGGAATTCTCGCTGCTGGAGTACCTGCTGCGCCGAGCTGGCGAGGCGGTACGCAAGACGGAGCTCCTCGAGCACGTGTGGGACTACGACTTCGACGGCGATCCCAACATCGTCGAGGTCTATGTCGGCTATCTCCGCCGCAAGATCGACGTCCCCTTCTGCCGGCATGCCCTTGAGACGGTTCGGGGAGCGGGCTACCGCCTGCATCCAGAAGGCGGCTAGGCGTGTTCACCCGTCTGCGCTCGGTCCGGGGCCGGACCACGCTGGCGGCCACCCTCGTCGTCGGCCTGGCCCTTGGCATCGGGGTCGCCATCCTCCTCAGCGTCCTTCGGCGATCTCTTGTTGCGAGTGTGGATGGAGGCATCCGCATCCGCTCCGGTGTGCTCGCCGCTGCGGTGAGAACCGGTGGCCCGCTCACTCCCCTGCCTGCCTCGGGCGACGAGGCTTCCTTCGTCCAGATCACGGACGCATCCGGCGCGGTCCTGGCGGCGAGCCCCAACGTCGAGGGTGAGCCGGCAGTCGCCACGCCGTCCTCCTTGCAGGACGGCCGGATCCATACGCTGTCCGGCACGCCGGTCGGCGAGGGAGGGTCCTTTCGCGCCTTCACGGAGTCGGTGACGACGCCGACGGGCACCGTGCACGTGCTGGTTGCGAGCTCTCTGGCCTCGGCCGACCGCTCGATTGCGATCGTTGGCGGCGCCCTGGCGGTGGGGGCTCCCGCACTCCTCCTGCTCGTGGCACTGACGACGTGGATCGTGGCCGGCCGGGCGCTGGCCCCGGTGGAGGCCATTCGCTCCGAAGTCGCCGAGATCTCGATGCGGGCGCTCGACCGCACGATTCCAGAGCCGGCGACGACGGACGAGATCGGGCGGCTGGCCCGGACGATGAATCAAATGCTGGAGCGCCTCCGTGGCTCCGCCGCACGCCAGCGCCAGTTCGTCTCCGATGCCTCGCACGAGCTGCGCAGCCCGTTGGCGGGAATGCGGGCGGAGCTGGAGGTGGCGCTGGCCAACGAGCACGACGCCGATTGGCCCCAGACTGCAGGGGACCTCCTCGAGGACCTGGCCCGTCTGCAGCGCCTCGTGGACCAGCTGCTCGTGCTGGCACGCCTCGACGAGAGCGCACCGGTCTCGGCGGACCGTCTCGTGGACCTCGACGAACTCCTGCTTCGGGAGGCCCGCCGGGCCCGGGAGCGCAACGGCCCCGTCGTCGAGGTGCGCGGCGTGTCGGCGGGCCGCGTCCGCGGGGACCCCGACCGCCTCCGCCAGGTGGTGCGCAACCTTGTGGACAACGCAGTCCGCCACGCCCGCAGCACGGTCACCCTCGGGCTCCAGACCCGGGCGGGCTCGGCGGTCCTTACCGTGGCGGACGACGGCCCCGGCATCCCTCCTGCCGAGCGGGAGCGCATCTTCGAGCGCTTCACCCGCCTCGACGAGGCCCGGGCCATCGACAACGGTGGGAACGGTCTGGGCCTCGCCATCGCCCGGGAGATTGTTGCGGCCCACGGGGGCACGATCGAGGCCGAGAACCCGGCGTCGGGCGCTCGACTGGTCGTCCGACTGCCCCTCGACGACGCATCCCCGTAGCCTTCCCCGGGGCGCTTGGCTGGTTGTCGAGAATCTCTCCCGTCCGCCGTTCCTGAGCATCGTCTCAGGGACTCAGGAATCTCTCAGGACAACGCCGGCACACTGGCGCTGTGAGCGATTCCGAAAGGAGGACGAATGAAGCACACGGAAGTGTAAGACCCACGAGGTTTAATGCAGACCAACTGACAAGGAGATTGGACATGAAAATCAATTCCAGGCTCGCCGTCATCGGTGCGAGCCTCCTGACCATCGGTGGGGCCGGCCTCACGGCGGC
>DASXNO010000132.1:0-8226 GCA_036495025.1 Actinomycetota bacterium
CTACGACGGCAAGCTACCCGACACGATGGCAGAGATGCTCACCCTGCCCGGCGTCGCCCGCAAGACTGCCAACGTCGTGCTCGGCAATGTCTATGGCGTCGTGGAAGGCATCGCCGTCGACACCCATGTCGGCCGGCTCGCTCGTCGCCTTGGCCTCACGACCGAAACGGACCCCGTCAAGGTGGAGCATGACCTCATGCGGCTCATTCCCCGCGACAAGTGGATGCAGGTCACGTACCTGCTCATCGAGCACGGGCGCAAGGTGTGCAAGGCCCCCGTGCCGCGCTGCGAGGAGTGTGTCCTGAGCGACATCTGCCCGTCGTCACGGGTATGACGCCGGGCGCCGGGGCTGGCACCCTCTACGCCGGCACCTCGGGGTTCGCCTACCAGGAGTGGAAGGGGTCCTTCTACCCGGCCGACCTTCCCGCCAGGAAGATGCTGTCGCACTATGCGAGCGTGCTCCCGTCGGTGGAGGTCAACTACACCTTCCGCCGGATTCCCTCCGAGGCCGTGCTCGAGGGGTGGCGGACGCAGACGCCCGAGGGGTTTCGCCTGACGCTCAAGGCCCCGCAGCGCATCACGCACATCCGGCGCCTGGTCGACGCCGCCGGCGACGTCGACGAGTTCGTCCGCAGGGCGCTGAGCCTGGGGGACCGGCTCGGCGTTGTCCTGTTCCAGCTCCCCCCGACCCTCGTGTACCGCCGGGAGCTCCTCGAAGGCTTCCTGTCGGGGCTTCCCCCGGTCGTCCGGGCAGCCATGGAGTTCCGCCACGAATCGTGGGCCGCCCCGGAGGTCGCCGAGCTCCTGGAGGAGCACGGGGTGGCGGTGTGCGCGGCGGACACGGAGGCCCGGCCCCTGACGTCGGTCCAGGTCACGGCCCCGTACGTCTACCTCCGCCTTCGCAGGGAGGACTACGCGCCGGACGAGATCGCCGCGTGGGCAGCCCGCGTGCGTTCCCTCCTCGACGAGGGCCGGGACGTGTACTGCTACTTCAAGCACGAGGGCGGCGGAGTCGGTCCCGCCTACGCGACGGCGCTGCTGGAGGGTGCGACGGGGTCAGGGTTGGTGGCTACCGCGGGGGCCCAGGCTTCACGTTCGTGAGCTCGAGGCTGTCGGCGACGCCGCGGACGAAGTCCTGGCTGCCGTAGATGAGGGCCTCCATCTTCTGGTTCTGCAGGCAGAGGTCGCCCTCGTAGTGGTTCGGAGCGTTCTGGGAAATCCGGACGGGGATCCCGTTGGCATTGTTGGAGACGTTGTTGCCTGCGGGCAGGTTGCACGCGCCGGGGGTCAGCAGGACGCCGGTCGAGAAGATGTCGCCGATGCTCATGTAGGGCCCGCCGGCCGTGCCGTAGGGGGTGAGCTTGAGCGGGCCCTTGCCGGTGAGCACGAGGAAGCCGGACGCGTTCGGTGTCCCCACGAGGTTCGCTGCCCACGCCTGGTCGTCGGAGGAGGTCATCAGGTCGTTGTCCAGCCCCTCCCACACCCCGACGTGCCAGTCGCCGAACTTGAAGTCGAGGTAGTTGCCCTTGGTGGGGCTGGGAGCTGGCAGTACCGGAACCGAGGCGCCGGCGACCGCGCCCGGGAGACCCTGCGGTGCGGGGGTCGGCTGGCTGGCGACGAAGCTGGCGCCGCCGTGGTCGATCTGGAACTGCCGGCCCTCCCGTTTGAAGCTGCCGAGCGATCCCGAGTCGTACACGTTCACCCCGAGGTTCGCCAGGTCGAGGGCCGGCTCGTAGGCCACGTCGGCCGTCGTGCCGTCGGTGAAGGCGATGGTCATCTGGGTCTTGGCCCCGGCCGACGTGGTGGGGGGCACGAACTTCGTGATCCCGGTGGCCTTTGCCACCGCGACCGGCGTCTTCGTGCCACCCTTCACCAGGCCGAAGACCAGCAGCCCGAGCGCGAGGAGGATCAGGGCGCCGGCGCCCGCGGCCACGAGGGTGCGGGTCGAGTCCGTCCAGTTGGCGGTGAAGCCCGGCCCCGTGGGCTCCGGGCCCCAGATGCCGCCACCACCTCCGCCGAAGCCAGGGAACTTGAGGCCGCCGAAGGGCGACGTCGACCCGCTGGACGTGGACGGGGTGTACGTGCTGGCGGAGGACCGCGGCGTCCAGGTGCTCCCGGACGAGGGGGGTGGCTGGTAGCTGGCGCCGGATGAGGGCGGCGTCCACGTGCTGCCGGACGAGGGAGGTGGCCGGTAGCTGCCCCCGGACGACGGCGGTGTCCAGGCGCTGGACGACGTTGGCGGTCTGGCGGTGCCTGCGGAGCGCCCGCCGCCGGCGGGCTTGAAGCCACCGAGCCCCCCGCGCTTGCGCTTTGGCGGCGGGGAGATGGAGCCCCCGTGCAATGACATTCTTCCCCCTCCACCGGCCATCCGGCGCGTGTCGACGACGGTCACCGTGGCCGCGGCGCAGTCAAGGTACCCGTTCGCCGAGGCCAATGCAACCGGGTCCGCCGAATGGCGGCGGTATCCTGCCGCAATGGCGCGAGGTCACCCCCGGCGCAAGGATGGCGGGCTTCAAGGTCACGGGCCCCATGGTGGGCATGGGCACGATCACGGCGTCGTGGACCGGGCCGCGTGGGGTTCGGCCGACGGCATCCGGGCCATCAAGGTCTCGACCTTTGGCCTGGCGGCAACGGCGGCGGTGCAGTTCGCCATCGCCGCGCTCGGTGGCTCGGTGGCCCTGCTGGCCGACGGGCTGCACAACCTCGGTGACGTCTTCACGACCGTTGCCCTCTGGGTGGCCTTCCGCGCATCTCGCCGGGCCGCCGACCGCCGCTACACGTTCGGCTACCACCGTTTCGAGGACCTGGCCGGCGTGGGCATCGTCGCCATCATCGCCCTGACCGCGGCAGCCGCCGCCTACGAGTCCTACCGGGCGATCCTCCGGCCCAGGCCGGTGGGGCACCTGGTCCTCTCGATGGCGGCGGCGGTGGTCGGGATCATCGGGAACGAGGCGGTGGCCGAGTACAAGATCCGGATCGGCCGCAGGATCCACTCGGTCGCCCTCGAGGCCGATGGCATCCACTCCCGCATCGACGGCTTCGTTTCGGCGGGAGCGCTCGTGGGGCTCTTCGGCGTGGCGCTCGGCTATCCCCCGGCAGACCCGATCGCGGGGCTCGCCATCACGGCCGTCATCGTCTGGGTGACCATCGGCACCGCCAGGGGCGTGATCCTGCGGGTGGTCGACGCCGTCGACCCTGAGCTGATCGAAGACATCGAGCGCAGCGCGCAGGCGGTGGCAGGGGTCATCGACTCGCATGACGTCCAGGCCCGCTGGGCCGGACGGTCGCTTCTCGTCAACCTGCACGTCTCCCTCGACGAGGACCTGCCGCTGCACGAGGCTCACGAGATCGGTGAGGCCGTGCGGCACGCCATCCTCCACGACGTCGACGGGGTCGCACAGGTGAACGTCCACTTCGACCCCTGGGCCGAGGGCAGCGACGACGCCCACTACCACCGGGCCACCGCCCACCACTTCGGCGGCGGCCCGGACGGCGGCGAGCATCCCCACGACGAGGGCCATCCCCACGGGGACCACAAGGACCATGCCCGCCACGATCACTCCCACCACCACGGCTGACGGCGGCACGCAGTCGGGCGTACGATCGCGGCGTGTTCGAACGGTTCACGGACCGGGCTCGCCGGGTGGTGGTCCTGGCGCAGGAGGAAGCGCGCCTGCTCAACCACGGCTACATCGGCACCGAGCACCTGCTGCTCGGGCTCGTGTCGGAGGGCGAGGGAGTGGCGGCCCGGGCGCTGGCGGCGCTGAACATCACGCCGGAGGCGGCCCGCAGTGAGGTCAAGCTGGTTGCCCGCAGCGAGACAGAGACCCCTCCGGCGGGCTACATCCCCTTCACGCCGCGGGCAAAGAAGGCGCTGGAGCTCTCCCTCCGCAGCGCCCTGGGGCTCGGGCACGGCTTCATCGGGACGGAGCACATCCTGCTCGGGCTGGTCGAAGAAGGTGGCGAAGCCGAGGCGGGAGCGGCGGCCCGCGTCCTCCACGCCCTCGGCGCCGAGCCGGATGCCATCCGCCAGCAGGTCATGGCCCAGATCTCGGTGCAGGGACCCGGCGGCGCGTGGTCCCGCACGGCGTCGTCGTCGCAGGATCCTCCCACGGGCCCCCTCTGCCCCCAGTGCCGGGCGCTGACCACGGAGACGGTCAGCACCGCTGCCCTCGCCATCCCCGGTCCCGGGGGTGAGCCCCTGGAGTTCGTTGCCGTCTACTGCGGGCTGTGCGGGGCGACCTATACCCTGCTGCCGGGAGACGTTTCGTAACTTTTGTTCGCCCAGCGACGAATAGTTACGAAACTTCGCGGGCTCAACCCATACGGCCTGTCATGGCGCGATTCCTACTCGCTTCGGGGTAGGGCCCGGCCGGCGGTACGCTGGGAGCACCATGTCCGCATCAGGGTCACCCTTCGCTTCCGCGGGCGTGGTGGACCGCTCGCAGCGAGGCAAGCTCGCCTTCCGCGGGGACCAGGCCCTCTGGTTCTGCGACCAGCTCCTCTCCAACCAGGTCGTCGGCCTCGCCGACGGCGAGGGGGCCGAGGCGTTGCTGCTCACGCCCCACGGAAAGATCCGGGCGCTCCTCCGCCTCGTCTCCAACGGGGGAGAGGTGGTGGCAGACATGGAGCCCGGGCTCGCCGGAGAGCTTGCCGAGTTCTTCGGGGGACGGGTGTTCGCGACCCGGGTGGAGATCGCGGATGTCACCGAGGAGCTTGGGATCGTGTCCGTGCTCGGCCCTGCGGCGGAGGACGTGGTGGCCCGCGTGACGCAGGCCCCACGACTTCCTGCCGGCGCGGAGCACGCCAGCGTGCGGTGCGCAGCGGCGATCTTGGTGCGGGTGGCCCGTCCCATTCCCGGTCTCGACCTGTACGTGCCGGAGGGCGCGCTCGACGGGACGCTCGCCTCGCTCGAGGCCGCGGGCGGCACGCCGGCGACCGAGGAGGACTACGAGGCGCTGCGGGTGACCCAGGGCCTGGCCCGCGACCGGGTGGACTTCGATGAGGCCTTCCTGCCGCAGGAGGCTGCCCTCGAGCGGGCGGTCCACTTCTCCAAGGGGTGCTACCTGGGACAGGAGGCCGTCGCGATGACGCAGCGGGGGAGGGTGCGCCGGCGCCTCCGTCACCTCAGGTTCGCCGGGGCAGCCCGCGCGGGCGTCGTGCGCCACGAGGGCCAGGAGGTCGGCCGGGTCACGAGCCTGGGGGACGGGTTCGGCATCGGCCCGGTGCGGACGAGTGTCGCCCTCGGTGAACGGGTCGAGGTGGGGGAGGACCCACCGGCCGCGGCGGTCGTCGAGGAACTTCCCGGCACGGTCGCCGGGCCCGAGGTGCCGAGCGCCAGGGAGCTGCGGGAGCGACTCGCCGGCGATCCGCGCCAGGCGACCTGATGACGGTTGCCACCGAGGACGTAGCCCCCACCACCGGGCCGGCGGCGTCTCGCGGGCGCCGCTTCCTCGTCGGCGTCGCCGCCATGGGGGGAGCGATGGTCTTCACGTACGCCGGTGGTGTCGTCCTGGGGGCGGTGCCGTACCCGCCGGAGCGCGTTGTCGACATCATCCGGACGGTCATCCCGGGCGGCCTCGCGACCGCGACGATCGAGACCTTTCAGCACTGGGGTCTGCGGGCTCTCTTCATCGGCGTGCACGCCGGTCTTCTCCTCCTCGGCGGCTATGGGGCGCTGCGCCTGGCCTCGATCCCGGCCCCCGGCCGCCGGGCCAGGGTGGCCGTCGCCGTGATGGTGGGCCTGTTTGTGGCGTCGCTGGCTCTGGCGGTCACGGCCGGCGGTGGGATGGCGTGGCCCGCGCTGGGGGTCTACGCGGTCGCCTCCTACGGCTACACGCGCATCAGCGCCGGGGTCTCCCTCGGCCGGATGCTCGAGCCCGAGGTCAGGACGGGGGAGACGCCCCTCGACGCCATCCGCCGGTCCCGGCGAGGCTTCATTGGCTGGGGCTTCGCCCTGGGGGGAGCTGCCCTGCTTGCCGGCGCCGGCGTCGTCAGGTTCGTCCGGCGGGGGCCGAAGGTGCGCATCGTGGGTGCCACCAGGCCCTTCGTCCCTCCGGCGCCCGACGCCACCTTCCCCCAGGTCGCCGGGCTGTCGCCGGAGATCACCCCCACAGCCGACTTCTACAACGTCGACATCGACTTCCTGAAACCGTCGGTCGACTCGGCCACATGGCGCCTCACCGTCGATGGCCTGGTGACATCGCCCTATGTGTTGAGCTTCACCCAGCTCCAGGACAGCTTCGAGGTCGTCGAGATGGCCCACACCCTCACGTGTATCTCGAACGAGGTGGGCGGTAACCTGATCTCGACCGCCGTGTGGCGGGGGGTCCGCCTGAAGGACGTGCTCGCCAGGGCCGGCCTCGGCCCTTCCGTCTCCGAGATCGTCTTCAAGTCGACCGAGGGCTACTCGGACTCGATCCCCATGGCGAAGGCCATGCAGGACACGACGCTGGTGGTGTTCGGCATGAACGGGGAGCCGCTGCCCACCGCGCACGGCTTCCCGGCCCGCATCATCGTGCCGGGCATCTACGGGATGAAGAACGTGAAGTGGCTGACCAACATCACCGCCGTCGACCATCACTACCGGGGCTACTGGGAGATCCGGGGTTGGGACGATGTTGCCACGGTCAAGACCGAGTCCCGCATCGATGTCCCCGCCTCGGCCGACAGCGTCCACCTGCCCGCCAAGCTCGCCGGCGTCGCCTGGGCCGGGGACCGGGGGATCGCCAAGGTCGAGGTTTCCGACGACGCCGGCACCACCTGGCGGCCTGCAGTGCTGCGCCGGGAGCTGTCGCCGGTGGCGTGGCGGCTCTGGGCGACGGACATCTCGCCGGGGACCGGCCCTCGCCGGGTGCTGGTGCGGGCGACCGATGGCACGGGTAACACCCAGACCTCAGCGCCCGCCGACCCGCATCCGTCCGGGGCCTCGGGCTACGACTTCGTCACCTTCCAGGTGCTCTGACCCGCCTGGCCCTTAGTTCTGCTCGGCCCCCGGCTGTGCCTTCCAGGTGGCGGCACGGTTCAGCAGGGCCGCGATCTCGGGCCGGGGGACGGGCTGCGGCTGCTCACCGGGGGCGGCTGGGCTCTCGTTCTGCGGCAGGCCCTTGCCCCCCCGGCCACGGCGCATGGGGTCGTGGCAGATGTCCTCCCAACGATCCCGCAGCCCCTCCAGCTTGTTGGGCGACCAGCCCTTGGCCTGCAGCTCGCTCATGAGCCGTTCGAGGTCGTCTCCGGCGTCCGTGGGTCCCGTTCCCATACCAGAAGCCTTTCTACCCGCGAACTGAGAACTGGCAACGTTTGCGGACAGCTCCCATCAGGATACGGCGAGTGGGGGCGCCGGCACCATCGCCACCGGCAGGACCACGAGCAGGACGAGGAAGGCGAGCACGGAGGAGTTCTCCAGCACCCCGCCCACCAGCGGTGCGGCGCCCTCCGCCAGCAGCCTGCTCCCGAGCCAGGGCAACGGGAGCAGGAAAAGACTCAGGACCACCACCGGCGCGATGGCCTGCCGCGGCGTCGTCGCCCACGCGGCGAGCACGCCGACGACGAGGACGATCCACACCGCGTGGTGCTGCCAGGAGATCGGTGACACGAGCAGTCCGGTGAGTCCGACCAGGGCGACGGCGGCGATCTCCTGTCCCTCCCGGTGCGCCCGCGCCGCCCGCCACATCCCCAGGGCGATCACCCCCAGCGCGACGGGCACCCACAGGACCCATGACCACTGGGCGAGGTGCAGCCGGGTGAGGGTGCCGAAGAGGGACTGGTTGGTGTAGTAGCCGGGGTCGCCCGTCCGGCTCGGCGAGAAGGCGAGGTGGAACCAGTACCGCCGTGACGGGCCAGGCAGGATGGCCGCGGCGAGCAGCTCACAGATCGCCGCCGCCGCCGCAGCACGGGCTGCGGCCGCCCACTGCCGGGTGAGGGCGAAGTACACGATGAAGAGACCCGGCGTCAGCTTGACCGCCGTGGCGACGCCGACGAGCACGCCGCGGTGGCGGCCGCTCCACGTGCAGTCGAGGAGGCAGGCCATGGCGAGCAGCAGGTTCACCTGGCCGAACGAGATCGTCTCGTTCAGTGGGACGGTCCAGGCGAGGGCCCCGGCCGCCAGGCCGAGCAGGACGGGGTGCCGCAGCGACGGTCCGAGGACCAGCCACACCATGGCCACCAGGAGCGAGAGCGACAGCGCCGTCCAGGCAACGACGGCAACCGGCTCGGGCAGCACGCCCA
>DASXNO010000133.1:0-14343 GCA_036495025.1 Actinomycetota bacterium
TGCACCAGCGAGTACATGTACTCCCGGAAGCGGAGGGTGTCGCCGGCGGCCACGAGCAGGTCGTCGATCGAGTCGACCACCAGGCGACGGGCGCCGATCCGGGCCACGGTGTCGAGAACGCCGTGCAGCCATTCGTCGATCAGCAGATCGACGGGCGACCGGCTGTAGACCTCGACGCGGGGATCGTCGAGCGTCCACCCATACCCCTGGATGATCCGCGCAAGGTGGGCGCGCGACTCCTGCAGCGTCGCAAGAACGCCGGCCTCACCGCTCGCTGCCCCGCGGAACAGGAAGTGCAGGCCCATCAGCGTCTTGCCCGAGCCGGTTGGCCCTGCCACCAGGGTGGACGCCCCGGGCCAGTAGCCGTCGTGGAGAAGTTCGTCGAGCGCCCCGATGCCCGTCGAGACCCGGTCGGTCGCCTGCTCGTACCCTGAGGCATCCAGGGGGTCCGCGATGCGGGGGAAGATACGCAGCCCCGCCGAGGAGATGCGGTAGGCGTGGGCGCCAGAGGCATAGTCGCTGCCACGCACCTTGAGGATCTCCAGATAGCGAGCGGTACGGTACCCGTGCCGCTCGGACGTGAGGGAGATGATGGTGTCCGCAACCGCAAACTCGGCGGCCGCTGCCTGTATCCCCTCGCCCGCGTACTCCCCGAGGAGGAACGTCGAGGCGGCAAGCACCGAGAGCCTTCCGACGAGCTCGTGGAGGAATCGCCGGTAGCCGGCGCGGCTCGTGGCAAACGCGTGCAGGGCCTTGAAGCTGTCGATGACCACGATGGCGGGAGGACTGGCCTGCAGGAGGAC
Organism: Actinomycetota bacterium; assembly: GCA_036495025.1. GTDB lineage: Bacteria > Actinomycetota > CADDZG01 > JAHWKV01 > JAOPZY01 > JAOPZY01. Next base: position 804 of record DASXNO010000133.1, read on the forward strand.
GTCGAGGCGTTCGAGCACGCCCGCGAGACCCTCCGGTTGCGTCGCGACAGCGCCGAGGTCCTCGAAGAACACCGAGGAACCCACCCTGTTCACGTCGAAAAAATCGAGGGTCTGCCCATAGCGCAACAGCTTGTCGAGCGACTCGGACACCGTCGTGCAGTAGAGAGCCGGGCGGTCGAGCGTGGCATTGCGGAAGACGAAGTGCTGGGCCAGGATCGTCTTCCCGGTACCCGGCTCCCCCGCGACCAGCGTGAGGGCATTCGCCGGCAGGCCGCCGCCAAGCAGGGCATCGAGCTGCGGCAGCCCGCTCGAGAGCCGGTCGTTCAACGGGGGGTGCTTGCTGCTTGCCGGCGCGCCAGACTGCTTGTGCCGACGAGGTCCTTGATAGTGGCCAGCAGGTGCAGCGGGTCGAACGGCTTGGACAGGAACGCCTCGGCACCCGCTTTGAGTGCCGACTCGCCAAGACCGGCAAGGGCAGAGACGGCCACGACCCGCGCCCCGGCCGCATGGAGCCGCCGGCACAGGTCGACGCCGTTGCCAGCCGAGATCACCAACTCGACGAACACCAGGTCCGGATGGCGGTCCTGGAACACCCTCAGGGCGTCTGCCGGATCCAGCGCGACCGCCACCTCGTAGCCCTCGGTGCGAAGCAGATACTCGATGACGTCGGCGGCGTAGACGTCGCGTTCTGCGAGGAGGATCAGCACCGGCCCGGACGAACCGGGCCTCGGCGGCACGAGCGTCATGCCCTCGTCGACGCGCAGGGCGAGCAGCCGGTGAGCTTCCGCGGCGTGAAGACCGGACCCGATCAGATTCTGGACGAAGCGGAGCTGGTCGACCTGATCGCGCGAGTAGAGCCGCTGGTCTCCCGCGCTCCGGATCGGGACGACCACGCCGTAGCGTTCCTCCCAGGTGCGCAGCAGGGATGGCGCGATATCGAGTATCCGGGCCACCGCCCCGATGCCGTACACCGGCTCCGCTCCAGACCTGCCCACACCGGGACGGTACTCCCACCCTGCAGCGGTGTCGAATAAATCTGCAGGCACTGGTCAATCCCTACGCGATCGCGTTGTTGTGTTGGTGTGAGGTTGACAACTGAGGGGCCTCCGTCGTGAACTCAGGTAAGCGTTGCCGAGGTTTTGTTGAACTCGGGGACAGAGGGGATCGATCGTGGTCCAGGACACCCGCCGCTGGGACAACGACGAGCGAACCATCGGGACCGCAGACGCGCGTGGGGCGGTCGCTCCCCTGCAGCGCCTCCTCGAGGTGTGCGTCCGGCCGGGCTGGGTCACGGAGGATCCTGGCACCTACCTCGGACTGGCGCTTCGACACCGGTGTGAGACCGTCGACTGTCCATGGCGGTGGGTGGGCGAGGGCCAGGACGAGGACGGGATCTATGTGGTTGATGTGGAGCACGTCCGAGCCCCCGGCCATCGGCTCTGGGAGGACGCCATCTGCCTGCTCTCTGCCATTGCGGAACATTCCTTCCATGCGCGGCTCGTGGATCCCGGCACCGTCGAGTGCGTGACGGGCATGCTCGACGGCGATGGGAGGTTCGCATCCCATGGACACGCGATCCGGCTGCGGATGAACCTGCGGGAGGCGCGGTAGTGCCGTGCTTCACGACCGCCCCCAGCCCTCGAACACGACATCGTCGAACAGCACCTTGTCATGGGTCTTGAGCAGCCCCATGACGATCCCGGCGAAGCGGTCGGCCCTGTACAGGCAAACGATCGCCTGTGGATACCGCGCCGCGAAGCGGTCGAGGTCGGATTCGTAGGCGAACAGCTCCTCCTGGGGGGAGTCACTCAACGACGGGGGTATCTCGCCGATGACCCGGACGAAGGGGAAGGGGCCGTCCGCCACCGCTGCGGACACCGAGTCGTCCAGGTAGGCCAGCAGCTCCTGCGGCGAGAATCGCCCGCACCGAAGGTACGCTTCGCTCGAGCTGCGCACCTCGAGCTGCCCAGAGGCCACGTACCCGATGTCGATCCCGCTGCCCGCCCCCGCGAGCAGTTGCAGCGGCCGGCTGGAGTCCACGATGCAGATGCAGCGGTCTCCCGTCCGCAGGCCCTCACCCACGAAGGACGCGACGATGTCGTCTCGCTGCTGTGGGGTTCGGTACAGTGCGCAGATGTGAACCCCCGGCTGCAGGCTAAGGCCGGCACGACCGAATTCCCGGGGACGATCCACCGGGCTTCGCCTCAGGCTCTCGGGAACAGACGTGGCACTGCTTGCCGAACCATGCCCGTCGTCCGCCCCGTTCGCCGTCCATCTGGCACGCCGCGAACCGCGAAGCTACGTGGATCTGGCCGACCTGTCTCCCGTACCGGTACGTGTCTCGTCCCGTGTTCCGCCCGGATCGCTGAACGAGCCAGCGGTCACAGGGTCAGGTCGGGCGACCGCTGCACGAGCTCGACCTTCGAGCGGATCCCGAGCTTGGCGTAGACGGTGGCGAGGTGGCCCTCGACCGTCCGCTCCCCGATGTAGAGGCGGTCGGCGATGCTCCGGGCGGTCAGCCCCTGGGACGCCAGACCGGCCACCTCCCGCTCGCGTCGCGTGAGGGAGGCGGGCCCCAGCACGGCTCCAGCGGCCCTGCGTCCGCGGCCCCGCAGACCCCGAAGCGTCACCAACGCCTGATCCCGCCGCCAGGCCGCCCCACAACCGTCGAAGATGGCCGCGGCCCGCTCGAGCGCCTCGATGGATCCTGTCCGGTCGGAGGCGAGCAGGGATCGCCCGAGCACGAAATGGGCGCGCCCGAGGAACCCCGGGTAGTCGAGTCCGGACAGGAACGCGATCGCACGCTCAGCGTGCGCCGCGGCCTCAGCACGGGCTCCCCGTCCCAGGCTGGCCACCGCACCTGCCAGGGTGGCCAGCGCGTGGTGGAGATCCCGATCGACGCGTGCGGCAACGCCGGCCATATCGGCTGCTGCATGGGCGGCTGCATCGGTATCCCCGGCGTCGACGGCGACCTCCACGAGGTCGACGAGCACTGGCGAGACCACCGGCAGCAGCCCCTTGCGGAGCAGGTTCGACGTCACTGCCCTCAGCGTGGCAAGGGCGTCCTCGGGCCTGCCCTCTCGCCACGTCACCACGGCGTCGGCGTAGGCGGCGAAGAGGCTGAAGAACATGAAGGGGGTCTCCTCGTAGATTCCCTTCGCCCTCGTGGCATCGGACCGAGCGCTGTCGAGCTCGCCGGCTTCCGCCGCCGACAGGGCGGCAAGTGCAAGGAGGATGCCGCGCCGCCTGTTCGTCCCGATGGGGGCCCAGGCGACGGCTTCCTGGACGGCGACGAGCGTCTGCCGGTGGTTGCCCCCCATCCAGTGAACGTACGGCTCGAATCTGGGGGGAGCTGCCGCATTGACACCCTTTACCCGCTTGATGGCGTCCAGGGCCTCGTTCATGCGCCCCTCGTGGGCGAGCGAGAGGGCCAGCAGCGAGAAGATCCAGGTCTGCTCGGAGAGCTTCCCGTCCTCGGCCGCGATGGCAAGGCCAAGTCGCAGGGCCGGATCCGCCTCGTCGAACCGGCCGCGAAACGCGGCGCCGGCCCCGGTGATCGTGCAGGCCTGCATCAGGGCGCTCCGGTCGCCGTGCCGTTGGGCAGCCTCTACGACCCGCCTGCCCTCTGCCTCCATCGCCGCCACGTCGCCGGCGATCCCCTTGATCGAGGCGAGCGCGTTGCGGACGAGGAGGGCCCGGGAAATGTCGCCGGTCTGCTCGAAGAGCTCCACGGCCTGCCTGCACGCCCGGTCGGCCTCCTCGATGTCCGGGGTGCCCCACGCCAGAAAGCCCGCCAGCCGGAAGCTGATGGTGGCCCGAGCCTCGAGATCGGGACACCGGGCGAGCACGGCGCTCATCTCCCGCATCGCCCGGACGCCGAGGAAGGTGCCGTCCGTCTGGCGGTCGACGACCCAGTCGGCGCGCCACGACATCGCTGCAGCCACATCGGCCCAGCGTGGATCGCCGCTGGGCAGCAGTTCGGCGAGCGCCCCGAGGATCTCCAACGCCTCTCGCTCGGTGTCGCGCTGCTCGGCCTGGCGCAGCGCCTCGCAGAGCGCCAGGATGGCCTCGGGATCCCCCGGGTCAGACGACCGGGCGAAGTGCGGCGCCGCTTCGCCAGACCGGCCGGAGGCCAGGAGGGAGCGGCCGACCAGTCGGTGGAGCGCCTGGCGACCGCCACCGCCGATGCGCTCGTAGATGGCCTGCTGGATGAGCGGGTGGGTGATCTCCCAGGTCAGCTCGCGGCCCTGCCACTCCTCCAGGACCAGCCCGCCTGACCGCAGATCCGACAAGGTCTCGTCCAGCCTGACACGGGAAAGACTGCTCATCGCGACCAGCTCGGCGATGCCGGCCCGACGTCCGAGCACCGCCAGGACCTCGAGCGTGGCCAGCGCCGGCTCGTCCAGCAGGCTCAGGCGGTTCCCCACCCGGTCCGCCAACGCCTCGGGGATTCGCCGCAGAACCGGCGCCGCAAGGTCCGCCTTCTCGTCGATGAGCGCCTGCAGGAGGCCGAGGGCGAAGAGCGGGTTTCCCCGGCTCCGCTCCCCCAGCCACTCGACGAGCACCCGGGGAGTCGGCTCACCAACGACCGCGGCAGCCAGTTCGCCGACGGCCCCCGCATCGAGCGGTTCGACCGGCAGCCGCTGCAGCAACCCTTCCTGTTCCAGGCCGTGCAGCACCTGCGGGGCAACCGGGTGGTCCGCGAGCTCCGCGGGTCTGGCGCAGGCCACGATGAACAAGCCATGAGGAAGGTTGTGGGCCAGGTAGGAGAGAGCCTCCCAGGAGGAGGAGTCGGCCAGGTGCACGTCGTCGAGGACGACAACGACGGTGTCCCGCAGGACAAGGTTGGACAGCGCCACCGCAAGCCCCTGCAAGATCTGGAGGCGCGGGGGCTCTCGTTCCGGGACCGACCCCCGGATGGCGGCGACGGTGCGGAGCAGGCCCGCCAGGTCGTCCAGGAACCCACCGCAGACGGAGACCACCTCCTCGGAGGGCAGGGTGCGGAAATAGCCCTCCAGGGCCTCGGCCCACAGCCCGAAGGACGCGGTCCCCCCCAGTGGGTAGCCACGCGCCGAGAGCGTGAGGGGCCGGGGACGCACGCGAGCCACGAACTCGGCGGCCAGCCGCGTCTTGCCCATGCCAGATTCGCCGACAAGAAGGATGCATCGCAGGTCACCGACGCGCGACTCGGCAAGGCCTTCCCGCAGCACGGCAAGCCCTCGCGCTCGTCCAACGAATCTGGGGCCGGCGGAGTACGAGGACATGCCCGTATTGGGACGGGTGGGGTGCGTGCCCACAAACCCAATGGACAGCCCCGGCGTGCTGCCCTGCTCCCCACCCACCGTGCGGTCCCCTGGTCGAATGAGAAACGAGGATTCATCCTATCGGTTTAGAGGTTCTTTAGTTCTTTGCGCCTGAGCGCGCGCCATCTGCCTCGTGGCTCGCAAAGAACCGGCCCCGCCGATGGTCCGGGTTCTGGTGCTGATTGCTCCACTCACGTTGACGACACCAGGGGCAGGTCAATGGAGATGGACCCGGCACCGAACTCGCGCCGTGCGGCAGGCCTGCTCACCATACGCGACGCTCAAGCGAGCGAACACCATCAGGTCGCGGAGCTCGTGATGAGCGCTTACGAGGAGTACCGGTCCTTCGTAACCCCCGAATTCGTATCGGAATTCTAGCGCGATACGAGAGACGTTTTCGCCGAGGACCACACCGAGGTCATCGTCGCCGGGAGGGAGGGGCGCCTCGTCGGCACCGTCACCTTCTATCCGGACGGGACCAGGTATGGGGCCGGACTCCCTCCCGGCTGGACCGCGCTGCGAATTCTCGCCATCGCTCCTGACTGGCGGCGTCGCGGCGTCGGACGTGCGTTGATGACAGCGTGCCGCGACCGTGCCCGGAATCTTGGAGCGACCCGTGTGCTGCTCCACACGCTGCCATTCATGCGAAAGGCAATCGCCCTTCACGAGAGCCTTGGGTTCCGGCGAGCTCCGGAGTTCGACGTACCCTACACACCCGAGGTGACGGTGATCGCCTACATCCTCGACCTTTGAGAGATACGGCCCCCGCCCAACTGAGGTAAGCATGACGCGCATACGCGCTATTTCTAGCTAAATTTGCAAACCCTCCCTTTCGGATGGCGGCATCTTGGCACAACGGTAGGTTGACATGGCACCACAGTGGTGCCATAGTGGCGCCATGAACCTGACCCTGTACGTCGAGAACATTCACCGGCAGCTCGCCGTGGCTGCCGAGGCTGGCGGTGACGAGGCTCGGGCGCTGGCCGAGCGCCTCGTGGCACCGCTGGACGCAGCAATCCGTCTCAGCCTGCAGGACGTGCTCGTGGCGGCGGCGGAGGAGATCACCTGCGAGCTTGCCCCGGGCTCCGTTGAGCTGCGCCTGCGCGGACGTGACCCGGAGTTCGTGGTGACGCCACCGCCGGTCGATCCGCCCGCGGACGACGCCCCGGAGGGTGTCGCTACCCCCGCTTCCGTCGAGGCCGACGATGGCGGCGTGGCGCGGATCAACCTCCGCATGCCCGACCAGCTCAAGGGCCGCATCGAACAGGCGGCCAGCAGTGAAGGACTTTCGGTCAACAGCTGGCTGGTGCGAGCAGCCACCGCTGCATTGGAACGAACCGATCCGGGCCGCCGACGCGAACCGCGTCCCCCGCTGGGCGGTCAGCGATACACCGGCTGGGTGCGCTAACCGAACACCAAGCCACCCAGCACCGAAGCCCAACCGAGCAGGAAGCCCAAGCGAGCAGAAGGAGACTGTCATGCCTACATTCGCCACTCCCGACCCCATCTCCGTGACCGCGGAACTCGGAGTCGGTGAGATCAGATTCGTTGCAAGTGACCGCAGCGACACCGTCGTCGAGGTACGTCCGAGCGACGATGCAAAGAAGTCCGACGTCACCGCCGCCCAGCAAACCCGCGTCGAGTACGCGAACGGCAGGTTGCTGATCAAGGCACCCAAGGGGTGGAGGCAGTACACGTTCCGCGGTGGTGGCGAGTCGATCGATGTGCAGATCGACCTGCCCGTGGGGTCGAACGTGCGGGCCGAGGCAGGCGTCGTAGCGTTGCGCTGCACCGGCCGCCTCGGCGAATGCCACCTCACGACCGGCGTGGGCGAGATCCACGTCGACGACGCGGGAGGCCCGGTCGAGCTCAAGACCGGCGTAGGGGACCTCACCATGGGCCAGGCGGCCGGCAACGCCGAGCTCACCACGGGCTCCGGTGTCGTGCAGATCGCAGGCGTCGGCGGAACCGCGGTCGTCAAGAACGCCAATGGCGACACCTGGATTGGGGAGGTCACCGGCGACCTCCGGGTGAACGCAGCCAACGGGACGATCACGGTCGACCAGGCGGGGGCGGCGGTTGCGGCGAAGACCGCCAACGGCAACGTCCGCCTCGGCGAGGTGGCACGTGGAACCATCCTCGCCCAGACCGGATTCGGCAACGTCGAGATCGGAGTCCTCGACGGTTCCGCCGCCTGGCTCGACATCAACACCCGGTTCGGCAACGTGCACAACGACCTGGACGCCGCCGCGCAGCCCGGACCGGGCGAGCACGCGGTCGAGGTACGCGCCCGCACCGCCTTCGGCGACATCACGATCCGCCGTGCCACGCCGGCACGCACCGCCCGGTAAGGAGGAGAGATGATCACGTCCACAGCGCCCCGGCCGGCGCTGAAGGCCACCGGCCTACGCAAGTCGTTCGGCAAGAAGACCGTCCTCGACGGTATCGACCTGGACATCGCCGAAGGGACGACCTTCTCGTTGCTCGGTCCCAACGGCGCCGGGAAGACCACCACCGTCCAGATCCTGGCGACGCTGCTCAGCCCCGACGCCGGCGAGGTCCAGGTCGCCGGCTTCGATCTCGCCCGCGAACCCGACGCAGTGCGGGGCGCGATCGGTCTCACCGGCCAGTTCTCGGCGGTCGACAACCTGCTCACCGGCGAGGAGAACCTGATGTTGATGGCGGATCTCCGCCACCTCGACCGCCGCGAGGGCCGCCGCCGCTCCGGCGAACTGCTCGACCGGTTCGACCTGGCCGGCGCGACCCGGCAGATGGTCGCGACCTACTCGGGTGGCATGCGGCGCCGGCTCGACCTCGCCATGACGCTGATCGGCGACCCGAGGATCATCTTCCTCGACGAGCCGACCACCGGCCTGGACCCCCGGAGCCGCCACACCATGTGGCAGATCATCCGTGAGCTCGTTGCCGCAGGGGTCACCATCTTCCTCACCACCCAGAACCTCGAGGAGGCCGACCAACTCGCCGACCGCATCGCCGTCCTCGACCACGGGGGCCTGGTCGCCGAGGGCACACCCGACGAGCTCAAACGCCGGATCCCGGGTGGTCACGCCCGGCTGCGCTTCCACGACCTCGACGCGCTGGACGCCGCCGCCAACGCCCTCGGCGAGGCGGCACGCGACAACGACCCGCTGGTCCTGCAGGTCCCGACCGACGGCACCCCCCGGTCCCTCATGGCCCTGCTCGACCGGCTCCACACCCACGCCGTCTCGGTCGAGCGCGTCACGGTGCACACGGCGGACCTCGACGACGTCTTCTTCGCCCTCACCGGCCACACCCCCACCGGGCCCGACGGAGGGCCCCAGGAAGGACAGGAGAACCCGTCATGAGCACACTCTCGTATGCCGTGCGCGACTCGACCACGATGTTGCGCCGCAACGTCCGGCACTCGCTGCGCTACCCGGCCATGACCGTCAGCGGCATGGTGGTGCCGATCTTCTTCCTTGTGATGTTCGTCGGCGTGTTCGGCAACACGATCCGCGCCGGCCTGACCGGCGCCTCCATTCCGGGCCGTCACTACGTCGACTACCTCGCCCCCGGCATCTTCCTGATGACCGCCGGCGCCGGCGCCGAGGCAACAGCGCTGGGCATCTGCACCGACATGAAAGAGGGCATCATCGCCCGGTTCCGCACCATGGCGATCACCCGCACCTCGGTGCTGACGGGCCAGGTCGCCGGCGCCTTCATCCGCACCATGATCAGCGGCACGCTGGTCGTCGCGGTTGGGCTGGCAGTCGGGTTCCGCCCGACCGCCACCCCGGTCGAGTGGCTTGCCGCGGCGGGCATGTTTGCCGGGCTCACCCTCGCCCTCACCTGGCTGGCCGTGGCCTTCGGGCTGTTTGCCAAGACCCCCGAAGGCGCGAACAGCCTGGCGCTCATCATGGTGGTGCTGCCGTTTGTCAGCAGCGCATTCGTGCCCACCGGCTCCATGCCGGCCGGAGTGCGCTGGTTCGCCCACAACCAACCCTTCACCCCGGTCACCGACACCCTGCGCGGCCTGCTCACCGGCACGCCGATCGGACACAGCGCCATCCTTGCCGCCGCCTGGTGCGCCGGCATCGCCGCCCTCGGCTACCTGTGGGCCCGCAGGCGGTATGACCGCAACCCCGCTCGCTCTTAGCGCGTGGGGCGCTGGACCGCCCGGTAGCGCCGAGGGTCAGCGGCGGGCAGGGAGGGTCAGCGGCGGGCGAGGACCCGGGGGAGCAGGTCGGCTCCGAAGGTCGCGGCCCGCAGGCGGGGGCGCAGGGCGTCGGAATCCGTGGTGCTGATTTGATCCGGCACGCCGCCCAGCAATCCCCAGGTGCGGGCCGCCAAGCCCGGACTGATGGACGCACCATGGAGGAACCGACGCACGGCCACCAACTCGTCGAGCCGCAGGGCGTCGACCAGGTCCTCGTCGCCCACGAGCGGCAGGTGAGCACGGAACTCGGGGGCACGGAAGATGTGACCCTCTCCCAAGCTCGCCACGGCGACCTCGGCCAGGCGCGTGCCATCGGTCGCGATCGCTTCGTCGATCACCGTGCAGTCCAGGGACAGGACCGACCACGTGAAGTCGACGTCGACGAAGGGGTGAGCGGCGACCAGCGCCAACCGGAGCGCCGGCGGGTGCTCGTAGGCGGCCTTGATCTTCTCGAGCTCGGCCGGGGTCTCGCCGCCGTCCAGCCACCGAACGACGAGCGTCGGGATCGCAACCGGAGGCCCGTCAGGCTCCCGATCGGCCACGCCCACCAGCACGCCGAACTCGCAGGTGACGACCTGCCGCCGAGCGATCAGGGTGAGGGGCCTGCTCGGCCAGGAACCTGGCGCCACGAACCCCTCGGCGACGACCACCTTCAGCTTCAGTGGCGGGGCCGGTGGTGACCACTCAGGTTGATGGTTGCTCGGGCAACCCATCGCAAACTCCCTCGACGACCGTGCGGAAATTCACAAATACCCTAGGTCGAGCAGTCTACCCGCGGAATTCTAGACCCGGACGCGGAGCCGAGGCAAATGATTACGTCCGGAATGAGCAAATCAGGGTCAGACTTCATCTTCCCTTTACCGTGAAAGCTGGCATAGCGACGCCTGGGCCCATGCGTCCCACGCTTCTGGTGAAGCGTCTTCCATGGCAAGCCCCCCCTGTGCTGCACGATCCCCCCCAAATCGTTCTGCGTATGGTCCAAACTCACCGGCTCGACTGAAACCAACCGAGCCTGCTGGCATCCAACTCGTCCCGCTTCGGGTTCCAGACGTAGGCAGCCGGCACGACCTGGACGAAGCACCGGAGGAACGCCTGCTGAAGGTCCGTGAGGTCGAACGCCCCCGGACTGGCCCGGGAGAGAAGAACCACCTCTCTATGGACCCGGTTCCCGAGCTTCAGGAGGTCCTCCCGGGTGAAGTACTCGAAGGCGACGTTGACGGGCATGGGCGCCTCCCTCAGCCCGCCGTCGATCGTCTGGACGGTCAGCGGCTTCAGCTCCAGCGTCTGCGGCGGCCTGTTCTTCCTGTCCAGCTCCACGATCTGGTACCCCGGTTCATTTCCATTCGTCGTGACGGTGGCAAGGTACCGCTCCGTCGATTCAAATTCCTCATGCATCCACTGCGCGAACTCCTGCGCGAGCTGCTCGGTGCAATGGGGAATCTCCTTGATGCGTGGGGTAAGGATCCCGTCGATCTTGGCGCGCTTGGTCGGGGGGATCACCTGGAGGACGAAGTCGAAGCGACCCGGGCGCGCGATGGCGCTGTCCAGCCGCTGGGCATAGTTCGTCGCCACGAAGAACAGGACATGCGCCCGGTCGTGGAGGTCCTGGAAGAGCGGCAGGAAGACGGTGGTCCAGAGGCGCTGCCGGAACTCCACGTCCGAGCCGGAATTGAGCTGCTCCTGCAGCTTGCTCCCTGCACAGTGCTCCCGGGCGGCCTCCTCGTCCAGCACCTCCAGCGTCGAGCGCTTCTCGTCGTGGAGCGTGTGCCGGCTTCGGAACAGCTCTTCCATCTCGTCAAACAGAACGACGCAATCCCTGAGCTCGAACAGATATGCGAAGACCCCCTTGGCCGCTTCGGGGACCCGGTCCGTCCCGTTGCGAAGGAAATGGTAGGGCCCAAGCCTGATGAGGGGCCACCCGAGCGCCTTGGCAAGGTTCTCGACGTAGGTAGTCTTCCCGGCCCCCGGTGGCCCATAGAAAATTCCGCTCCGGATCTTCTCGCTCCGATCCGCTCGGGCGGACAGGCCGTAGGGAACAAAGTAGCTCTGGGTCTCGAGGGGTTCGACAATTCCCTTGATGAGGGTCGAGGCGATGGAGACGGCTTCGATTGCGTCGTTCCCCGGGTGGATGTCACCCACCATATCGAGGAGCTGCCCCGCGTCCGGCGCGCCTCCCATCTCGCCGTCGAGGGCGGCCACCGCAAGGCGCGCGCTCATCTGCGCGTTGTAGCGATTCGCCAGGTACAGGAAGCTGTAACACTCGGCGGTGGCCCACGCTTCCGGCACCCGCGCTTCGGCCCCCAGCCTGGGTCCCCACAGGAAGGGCCCCGTGGCAAGGGAGGCGTTCGCAACCCCGAGCGGGAGCGTCTTGTGCCGGTCGAGCCAGCCGATCATCTTGCCCAGCGCGGGTTCGAGCCTGCCCTCGATCTCGTCCTCATCCTTGGCCGCGGCGAGGAGACAGGTCAGCAACTCCACGCTGAGCCCGTAGGCGTCGCCCCATTTGGGTGTGGCCCAGATGCGATCACGCTTGGCCCACGTCCCGTCGTCCTGCAAGTTGGCCATCAGCAGGCCCACGGCCGTCAGGGCGATATCCCGGTGGAATCCGGGGTTGAACTCGAGCTCGATGGCGAGGTGATAGCCAAGCCGGATCATGTCGATCTCCCCAGGGCAGCCGGCCGCCTCGGCAACCAACTGGTAGTACTCCCGCTGGGCGTCTCGAAGGACCGCCCCGACGCTCTGGGCCTCTTCCCCGGTTCCCCTGAAGGGGCGGAGTCCCTCCAGGGCCCAGTAGAGCACAAAGGGATGTGCCGGCGTGCGTTCGTCGGCACGAAAGTCATCGTAGGAAGCATTGGGCTGGAAATAGTCGGCCAGGTAGGTGTGGCAGCGGCCGAGAATATAGTCAGCAACCAAAACGGACATGGCAAACTCGCCTTCGAATGCCCGAACGGTGCCTTCGACCCGTGCATAGGCGAAGTGCATGCCATTGAGCCAGTCCAGTAGTCTGTCGATCGGTTCGACTTGTGCGTCGACCACCGCGCCATCTTCCATTGCAGCTCTGACCAGGGGGGCGTAGCCGCGGACGTCGGCGAGGTAGCCGAGCGCCTCCCGTATCTCCGCACGCTCGATCGTGGGCGGTGACTGCACCTGGCATCCAACATGTCGGCCGATCTCGATGTGCAATTGCTGAAAGCGTTGGAGACGCAACAGTGAGTACTGGACGGTAGGAAGCAGGTTGGCGTAATCGTCGGGTCGGACCTTGGCACGCTCGTCCAGCGCCACGGTGTCGCTGAGCGCGTTGGCAAAGCCCTCCGCTGCAATGAGGTGGAGCACGCTGTCGAGTGGCGTCGTCGGGTCCACGCTGAGCGGTGCATTCCCGACGATCTCTCGGGCGAATCGCTCAACTGCTTGGCTCGTCGTGGAGACGGCGTTGATCACCTGTCCCAGCGAAAAGGGCGAGCGCTCCAGGCCATCGGGGCCGAGCGTGCGGAGCTCGACCGCGCAGAGCAACTCAGTCAAGACTTCCAGGGGTCGCAGATAGCGGTAGTAGACGCCAGGGTGCTTGAGGATGCTCCGGATCGCTGCCAGCGTACTCGTGCCGTGGAATTCCCCGGTATCGGTCACCTGAGTGCGCTCCAGCGTCGGCAACGAGACGGGTGCTCTTTCGAGCTCGGACAGTGGTCGCCCGGGCGATCCCGGGGTGACGAAACACTGCAGGGCGTCGAGGTGCCGGGCGCTCAGGTGCTCGATGCGGCGGCGCTGCTCCCGTAGCTCGTGCAGTCGGGCGTCATCGAGCCACCCTTCCCCGTCCCCAGACCTCGGCGCCTGCCCCGGTTGCGGAGGAACTCCGCAGCCATCGCCTCTCATAGGCCGCCTTCGGCGGGCTCAGGCGCCCGGCGATATCCCCCGCTCCTCCAGCCCCGTATAGGCCCTGCACCCCCTAGGTCCGTGGTCGTAGATGATCCGCCGAAACCCTGGACCCCCATCTTGCACTGGTCGCAACTTGGTCGGACAAAAGACCGACCACTGAAACGATACGGGC
>DASXNO010000134.1:0-26653 GCA_036495025.1 Actinomycetota bacterium
CGACCCCGACGAGGTTGCCGACCACGAGGTCGACGCCCTTGGCGACGAGCTTGGCCCGTGACCGGCCCTCGACGTCCTCGGTCTCCGCAGCGAAGCCGACGAGCACCTGGCCGGCGTGCCGGCGGGCCGACAGGGCCCGGAGGATGTCCTCGGTAGGTTCCAGCGTGATCGCCGGGGGTCCGTCGCCCTTCTGGAGCTTGCGGCCGGCAGGGTCGGCGGGACGCCAGTCGGCGACCGCTGCCGCCATCACGACCACGTCGGCCCCCTCGGCGGCGCCGAGGACCGCGTCGCGCATCTCGGCCGCCGTCTCGACCCGCACGACGGCGGCACCCGGGGGGGTCTCCAGGCTGGTCGGGCCGGTGACGAGGGTGACGGCCGCTCCCCGGCGGGCGGCCTCCGCGGCCACCTCGTAGCCCATCCGGCCCGACGAGCGGTTGCCGATGAAGCGGACGGGATCGATGGGCTCCCGGGTCCCGCCGGCCGACACGAGCACCCGCCGGCCGGCGAGCTCGCCGCGGCGCACGAGCTCGCCGGCGACGGCGTCGAGGATCTCCTGGCTCTCGGCGAGCCGGCCCGCCCCCCGGTCCGGCCCCGCAAGGTCGCCGGTGCCGGGTCCGACGAAGACGACGCCCCGGGCCCGTAGGGTTGCGACGTTGCGGGCGGTGGCCTCGTTCTCCCACATCTCCGTGTGCATGGCCGGCGCCATGACCACGGGGGCCCTGGTGGCGAGCAGGAGTGCGGAGAGGACGTCGCTGGCGAGGCCCAGCGCGTACCTGGCGATCAGGTCCGCGGTGGCGGGGGCGACGACGACGAGCTCGGCCCACCGCCCGAGGGAGGTGTGGACGATCTCGGCGGGTGCCGGCTCCGGGAAGAGGTCGGAGACGACGGCATGCCCGGTCAGCGTCGAGAAGGTCAGCGGCCCGACGAACTCCGTGGCCGCGCGGGTCATCGCCACCCGGACCTCGGCGCCCGCCTGGGTCAGGCGGCGGGCCACCTCGACCGTCTTGTAGGCGGCGATCCCCCCGCAGACGCCGACGACGATGCGCTTGCCGGCAAGGTCCAACCGAGAGCTACTTGACCCGGCTCTCCGCCTCGGCCGGACGCTCGTAGCCGAACTTCCCCTCGGCGACCTCCTCGAGGGCGATCGACAGCGACTTGGCGTGCTCGCCGAGGCGGTTGACCTGCGGGGGCACGAAGTCCCGGATCCCCTCGCCGAGCTGCGAGTAGTAGGAGTTGATCTGGCGGGCCCGCTTGGCCGCCAGGATCACGAGGGTGTACCGGCTGTCGACCTTCTTCATCAGCGTTTCAATCTTCGGGTGGATCAAGTGCGCTCCTTTGATCGGAGGTTGCCGCGTACGGGCGTACGCGGGAACCTTGAGCTCGCTGGCCGTGCGCCTACGAGCGCTCTTTGGTCTTCTTCATTATTTGTAACACCTCTTCCACCGCTTGATCGACCTCGGTGTTGACGACCACCCCGTCGAAGGACTTCTTCTGGCGCAGCTCGTCGTAGGCATCGGCGAGGCGCCGGCTCAGCGCCTCCGCCTGCTCGGTGCGGCGGTTGCGCAAGCGCTGCTCGAGGATCGCCAGCGACGGGGGCTCGATGAAGATGAGCACGGCATGGGGCATCTGTCGCTTCACCTGCGCGGCGCCCTGGACGTCGATCTCGAGCAGGACGTCCCGGCCGGACGCCAGCGCCTCCTCGATCGTGCGCCGGGAGGTGCCGTAGTGGTTGCCGTGGACCTCGGCGCACTCGACGAAGTCGCCGCGCTGGCGCATCAGCCGGAAGGTCGTGGGGCTGACGAAGTGGTAGTGCTCCCCGTCGCGCTCCGTCGGGCGCGGCGGGCGCGTCGTATAGGACACCGAGAGCACGATGTCGGGACGGCGGACAAGGAGTCCCTGCACGATCGTCCCCTTCCCGGCTCCCGAAGGTCCGGAAATGATGTACAGCATTGGGCGGTCTATTTTCCTGTGAACTCCCTCAGGAGGGACTCGATCTGCTTGGCTCCGAGACCTCGCATCCGGCGTGACTCGGCGATGTCCAGCCGGGTCATGATCTTGCGAGCCCGCACCTTGCCCACTCCTCGCATCGTTTGCAGCACGTCGGAAACCTTCAGCTTGCCGACGATCTCGTCGTCGGTGCGGTCGAGCAAGTCCTTGAGGGTCGCCTCTCCCGACCGGAGCTGGTCCTTCAGTGCCGCTCGCTGGCGGCGAGCTTCGGCCGCCTTGGCGAGCGCCTGCCGGCGCTGATCCTCGCTCAGTGGAGGGGGTAAGGCCACGGTTCCTCCTTCGAGCTCGGTTGCCGGTGGATCGCTGTACCGGCCGAAGTATAGTGCGCGCCTTTCCCGATCCCCGTGCCTGGCCGGCACGGGCCGTCCCTCCCTAGACTGAGGCCATGACCGCCCTCGAGTCCATCGCCGCGCGCTTCGCCTCCCACCACGGCCTCGCCGGCAAGGCGGCGCTGCGCATGATCCCGGGCATCCTGGGGCCGACGGACTGGGTGAGCGGTCCGGGCGACGACACTGCGGCGATCGCCTCCGACGGTGGCTTCCTGCTCGCCGCCGGGGAGGGGATGTTCCCGCCGTTCGTGGCGGCCGATCCCTACGGCGCCGGGATCGCCTCCGTCGTCGCCAACGTCAACGACGTCGCCGCCATGGGCGGCCGGGTGGTCGCCCTCGCCAACACGGTCATCGGGCCCGAGGCGCAGCTGCGCGAGGCGCTGCGAGGCATGCGGTTCGCCTGCGACCTCTACGGCGTCCCGATGGTCGGGGGCCACCTCAGCGTCTGGGACGGGCCGGCATCCGTCTCGGCATTCGTCATGGGAAAGGCATCGAGGCTGCTGTCGTCCAGCAACGCAGCCCCGGGCCAGGTCATCCTCGCCGCCTTCTGCCTCGACGGCCGGCTGCGCAGCGACTTCCCCTACTTCAGCTCCGTGACGTCACGGGGCGCCCGGCTCGCCGGCGACGTCGGCGTGCTGCCTACGGTCGCGGAGGCCGGATCGTGCGTCGCCGCCAAGGACGTGAGCATGGCCGGCCTCCTGGGATCCCTTGCCATGCTGTTGGAGGCAACCGGTGCCGGTGCGGTCGTAGACCTCAAGTGCGTGCCCCTCCCCCACGGCGTCGACCTCGAAGCGTGGCTGTTCGCCTTCCCCACGTTCGGCTTCCTGCTCTGCTCCCCGCGCTCCCGGGCCAGCGAATGCCGCGAGGCGTTCCGCGCCCGGGGGCTCGCCTGCGAGGTGATCGGTGCGATCGAACCGGAGGGTAGCCTCAGGGTACGCCTGGGGCCCGAGCAGGCCACGCTCCTTGATTTCGCCACCGCCACCGTCACCGGCCTGGGTGATTCGGGAAAACCACGTCCGGCGTAGACCGGCACAATACGGGTAGATAGCCTGGGCGCTATTGACGCGCCCGCGGCGCTGCGGGCAGACTGCCCGGGCCTACGTGGCCTGCGCTCCGAGCGTGCGCCGCCCGAGAGAACGACAGCCAAGGCGAGAAGGGAGCTGCCGCATGGCCGATGACAGGAAACCGTTCTGGACGAGCGTACCGGGGATCATTTCCGGTATTGCCGCCACCATCACCGGGCTCGCCGTGCTGATCCCCCTCCTCCTCGGGGCCGGCGGGAAGCACACCAACCAGAACGCCGCATCCCAGAATTCCCCTCCCGGCGTCACGAGCACGGCGGGAACCGGGGCGTCGACCACCCCGACGGCCGGAGGGGGGACCGGTGACACGGGCAGCCCGTCGACAACGGACAGCTCGTCCCCGTCGAGCCCGATCCCCGCCGTCGGCATCACGGCGGACCCGTCGAGCGTGAACGTCACGGCCAAGACAACGGACGCCACGGTCACCATCTCCAACCCCGGCAGCACCGACGTGACGATCGACAAGGTGGAGATCACCGGTGCCAACGCGTCGGCGTTCAGCATCGCCAGCACGACCTGCGGGAACGGGTCGACCGTGTCCCCCAGGCAATCCTGCCAGGTGGCGGTGCACTACACGCCCCCCGCGCTCGGCTCGGCCTCGGCGTCGCTGGTGGTGCACTACGAGCCTCCGCAGTCCTCGTTCCTCACGATCCCGCTCAAGGGAAGCGGAGGGTTGCTGGGCGGCTAGTGCCGTGACCGGGACGGCGGTCAGAGACGCCGGTCAGCCCGGTCAGCCGGTCAGAGACGCCTCAGGACCAGGGCAAGATCGATCGCCATGGTCTGGTGAGGGCGGCCCACGTAGCTGACGGGCCTCCCCACGGTGTACCAGCCGAGGTGCTCGAAGAAGCCGACGTTCGAGGGCTGGATGTGGGCGATCATCGTCCGGCCCCCCGCCTCGGCTGCAGTCCGCACGGCGAAGCGCACGAGCGGTGCCCCGAGCCCGTTGTGACGGAACGATGGCAGGACCGCCAGGCGGTCCCCCTTCCAGAGGCCCGGCCCGGCATCGACGGCGTCCAGAGCGCCACCGCCGTTCGAGACGTTCACCATTCGCTCCGTCAGGGGGTAGCAGCGGACGGCACCGCCGGCGACATCGCCGCAGAGCCCGAGGATGTGGACGGTGGCCGGGTCGCCGTCGTGGTCATCCCGGTCGGAGCCGTCGAAGAGTCCCTGCTCCTCGGCGAACACCAGGCGGCGGATCTCGTGGTGCAGCGACACCTCCTCGGGGTCACGCGCCGCACGGCACGCGACGTGCAGGCCGAGCTGGACTGCGGCAAAGGCCTCGCCCGGATGGCGGAAGGGAGAGAGAGCGAGCTTCGCCGACCTAACGGACATTCGACCTAACGGACATCCGGCCTAACGCACATTGAGGATGGGAAGCTGGCGGCCACCACCCGGGGGCTGCTCGCCATGCTGCTCGAAGGCGGCGAGTGCCGAGCAGGCGCCACAGCGGGCACACCCGGCATGCACCTCCCACGACGCCAGACCGTTGACCGTCAGGTACGGGGCGACCTCACGGTAGACCGACTCGACGTACTCCGCCGGCGGGGGGACCGTGCCGCCCATCAGGCTGCCCGGCACCGGCCGCAGCGGGACGACGAAGGGGTACACGCCGGCGTCGATGGCCCGCTTGCAGCCGTCGATCGTCACCTGGAGGTCCTCGCCCATCCCGAGGATCACGTACGTGGAGACCTGGCCCCGGCCGAAGATCTCGACGGCCCGCTCCCAGGCCCGGAAGTAGCCGGCCACGCCGGTGCGGGCCTTCGCCGGGGCCACGGAGGCAAGGACGCCGGGATCGAAGGACTCCAGGTGCATGCCCACCGAGTCCACGCCCTGCTCCTTGATCTCCTCGAGCACCGAGAGGTCCTCGGGCGGCTCGAACTGTGCCTGCACCGGCAGGCCGCTCGCCGCCTTGATGGCCTTCGCGCACTTCCCGAGGTAGCGGGCCCCCTTGTCGGCGCCGCCGGTCGTGCCGCTCGTCAGGGTCACGTCGACCGCACCGTCGAGCTCCTTGGCGGCCACAGACACCTCCGCGAGGTGCTCCGGCTTCTTCACGGGGATGGTCCGGCCCGCCTCGAGCGAGAGCTCGATGCCGCAGAAGCGGCACTGGTCGTCCTTGCCCCAGTACAGGCAGGTCTGGATGACCGTGGAGGCCAGGGAGTCGAGGTGCAGCAGCGCGATCTTCCAGTAGGGGATGCCGTCCGCCGTGGTCAGCTCGTAGAACTTCGGCCTCGGCGGGACCTCGGCCCCCGCCAGCCGCCGGCCGTCCCGGTAGACGGCCCACGACGAGCCGTCGCCCTCCGGCCGAAGCGCGAAGGGCGAGTCGGCCACGTAGTCGGCGGTGAACGGGAACGTGACCGGGATGCCTTCGACGCGAATCATGCCGGCGTCGGACGGTCCGGCTCCCCCGCGGCGCGCTTGGATCGGGTCCTCGACGCGCACCCCGTAGCTCTGGAGCTCCGCCAGGAGCGCCCCGAGCTCGGGACCGGACAACGTCTGCGTCAAGCTCCGCTCTCCCTTCGACTCGGTGGACCTACTGGACCTTGGTGTAGAGCTCTTCGAAGTTCTGGTACAGGATCCGCTGCTTGAGCTCGTCGCCCACCGGGGCTCCGTTGATCTTCCAGTACTCTCCCCAGAAGTCGCTCCATGGCTCGTCGGAGGCGAAGATCACCCGGTCGTAGCCCACGCCGCGCTTCTCGATCTCGGTGAGGAGCCACCGCACCCCGAAGCCGACGGTCCACGTCGTGTCGGTATAGACCTTGTAGCCCTGCTCGACCCAGTCGAGGAAGCGGGGAACGAGCCGGATGTGGCCGCTGACGCCGCCCCCGAAATGGACGAGGTAGAGCTTCACCCGCTTGCCGTACTTCTCGACCATCGGGATGTAGTTGCTGATGTCGGAGTTGCCGCCAGGGCTGGTGTGGAAGTGGAAGACGAGGTCGTGGGCCTCGGCGGCGTCGAAGCAGGCCTCGGCGATCTCACGGGTGGCGTCGTCCCAACCCTCGGGGTTGGGGTTGCCGCCCAGCAGGAACGTGGTCTTCAGGGCCACGATGCCCTGCTCGCCGGCGTGGCTGAGCGCCTCCCGGGTCATCTCGGCGTTCTGGGGGAGGAACGACACCCACAGGCCGCCGTGGATGCGGTCGCTGGCGGACACGGCGTCGAGCACGAGCGGGTTCAGGAGGAAGGGCTGCTCCTGGCGAGGGATGCCGTAGTTGGGGAGCACGAGCCCACGCTCGCAGCCGAAGGTGTCGAGGTGCCGGATGTAGTCCTTCGGGGTGGGGAACTCGTAGACCGTCGGCTTCACCGCTTCCTTCAGATCGTAGAACTTCCAGGCGGCCATCTCGCCGATGTGGCTGTGCCCGTCGATGACGTGGCCGGCCACCCGCTCATCAGCCATGCAGGACCCCTTCCGTGCTGTGAAACCTCGTAACATCCTTGAAATAACTATCGGAAATATTCATTTACCTTCGTTGATCCTCTCGCTCAATGTGTGCGGTGTCAAGACGCGTGCCCGACGGGGCGGTGCCACGGCTGCGCTGCGGCCTGCGCGGCGGCGATCTCCCGCTCGCGCAGGGCGAAGGCAGCCCCCGCGACCAGCTCGGCCACCGCCGGGTCGCCGCTGTCGCCGACCGCGCGGAGGTGCTCGGCCGCCCTCGTCGCCGACGTGGGCCAGGACGCCACCAGTGCCTCGGGGCTGGCGACGACGGACAGGTCGTCGGCCAGCCCCCGGACTGCGAGCACATAGCGCTGGTACGCGGAGGGATCCGCGAGGATGGTCGGATAGAGCTGCTGCTCGGCGAGCCGCCAGCGGCGGGCCAGTTCCTCCAGTGATTCCGGCACGTCGTTTGGCAGATGCCTCAGACGGTCCAGGTGCTGAGGGTGAGCGCCTTCTCCTTGTACGCCTTGATGGTGAAATCGAGGACGTCCAGGGGGTTGATGGGCTTGACGCCCTCCAGCATGTCGACCTCGCGCATGCCGTAGAGCGCGGCGGCGGAGAAGCGGCAGGCATAGACGTGGCCGCCCTCATCCATGAAGGTCTTGAGCTGCTTGTTGTAGGCCTGCTCGCCGGGGAAGGGCTCGTCGCCGACGCGGGGGTACCCGCGGGTCGCTGCGGCGATCAGGGAGCCGGGCCCGTAGAGCACGATGGAGGTGTCGAATCCCTTGCGGTTGATACGGGTGCAGGTGAGCAAGTTCACGAGACCCACCGACCCCTCGAACGGCACGGTGTGGAAGAAGACGTAGGCAGTCTGACCTTCCTCGGCCTTGTAGTCCGGAAGAACCTTCTCTTCGTAATCGACGATCGCGTCGCCTGGCTTGACCCGTTCCCCAACGATCTGAACCATTGCAACTCCCTTTCTTCTCGCTTGCCTTCTGGTTCGACTTCTCGTGTGCCTGCTTGTTTTCCGGCTGCGTCGGTGAGCCCATCGATGAGCCCTCCTCCTGCGCTGCATCAGGGGGACGGGTCGGAGGGGGGTGGCGCTCGGCCCTTCCACGAGGGCCGGTAGCTCCATTGCCGGCGGTGGCTGCCCGGCATCATCTGCATGATCCAGCGGCGCCAGCGCCACGGCACGACGCGGTAGACAGGGACGAAGACCTTGCGCCAGAAGAGCGCCTCGAGGCCACCGTCCGCCACGGGCGGCGCGGCGCCGAGATAGCGCTGCGCCATCTCGCGCTCCGAGGCCTCCAGCAGGTAGTGCTGGGAGTTGACCCGCAACCACTCGGCGAAGGCCACGCCGGGCGTCCCTAGGCGGGCTTCCCGGCCTGGGCAAGCCGGGCAAGGCCGTTCTGGGCGGCCAGGGAGATGGGCTCGTTCAGGGCTCCGATCGGCGGCGAGTACACGTTCTCCATCACCGCGAGGTCCCGCATCGTGATCCCCTTCTTGGCACACATGGCGAGGAAGTCGGCCCGCTCCTTGATGCCCTCCCCGCCGACGAGCTGGGCACCGACGATCCGAAGCGTCTTCGGCTCGGCGAGGAGCTTCACGAGGATCTTGTGGATGCCCGGGTAGTAGCGGGCGCGGGAGATGCCCTGCGCCACGCCCAGCTCGTAGGGCATGCCGAGGGCACCGGCGGTGGTCTCACCGAACGAGACCCCACCGATCATCCACTTGCCGGCCACCATGCCCCAGGGGACGAAGACCGGGTCGTACCTGCGGTCGCCGTTGGCGGCGTTGGTGCCAGCGGTCTTGCCCTGGGCGTAGGCGTGGCTGCCCGAGAGCCCTTGCAGCGGCAGCATCGTGAAGCCCTGCGGAACCTCGACGCAGTCCCCTGCGGCGAACACGCCGCCGACCGACGTCGCCATCCGCTCGTCGACGACAATGCCGCCGGTCGAGCCGATCTCGAGGCCGGCTTCCCGCGCCAGGCGGTTGTTCGGCTCCTTGTGGGTGCAGACCACGACGACGTCGGCGGGGATCTCGCCCTCGCTCGTTGCGACCCCCCGCACGGGCCCGCCCTTCTCACCAAGGAACGCCTGGAGCTTGGTGTTGAAGTGCATCTGGACGCCCATCTCGGCCCACGAGTCCTGCACCGGTTTCATGATGTCGGGGTCGGCCACCTCCGACAGCGCCCAGGGGTGGGCGTCGACGAGATGGGTCTCGAGACCCCGGTGCGCGAGCGCCGTGGTCATCTCAAGCCCGAGGGGAGAGGCCTCGACCACAACGGCGGTCTTCGCCTTGTCGAGGATCGGGTCCCATTCCATCGCCCGCCGGATGTTCTTCACATAGTGCAGGCCTTCGAGGTCCGATCCGGGGACGTTCGGGTCCGCGTAGTTGAAGCCCGTAGCGACGACGAGCCGGTCGTACGGAACGCGTTCGCCGGTCGCCAGCACGACGGCGTGCCCGGCCAGGTCGAGGCTTGCCACCGTGGTCTCGTAGTGGATGTCCAGGCCGGCGTTCTCGTAGAACTCCTTGCCCTGCAGGATCAGCCCCTGGAACGTCTCGATCTCCCGGCCGTGAACGTAGGGGATCCCACAGGGGCTGTAGCCGACGTCCTCGAACTCCGTGAACACGGTGATCGACGCGTCAGGGTCCGCCTGCTTCGCCGCCCCCGCCGCGCCGATCCCAGCCGCTCCGCCCCCTACGACGACAATCCGCAGAGCCGTGGCCGGTCTCCTCTCATTGGGGCGCTCGGGGGTGCCTGCCGAGATGCACGATCTGGTCGCTAGAGGATCTGTGGAGATGTAGTATGCAATTTACTATGATGAAGATCTCATCTACCGCAGGCAACTCTACCCGCAGCGCCAGCGCACTTCAAGCCCTGCCGCGCGAGGGGGCCACCACGGAAGACGTCATTGCTTCGATCGGTCCAAAGGTCCGCCAGCTCAGGCGGCAGAAGAACCTTTCGTTGCAACAGCTGGCCGAACGTGCCGGGCTGTCGGCGGCGGCTATCCACAAGATCGAGCACAACGGGATGGTCCCAACGATCACGACCCTCATGAAGCTCGCCGCCGCCCTCAACCGGTCCGTCGCCTACTTCGTCGACGAGGAACAGGCCGAGCCGGCCGTCCTGATCCGCTGCGACGAGCGCAAGCCGGTGTTCACCTCGAAGGAGCGCCTGGACCTGGCCGGCATCAGCGGGCCGTACGGCCACTTCTTCATGGCCGGGGCCGTCGCCACCGTCGAGCCGGGAGCGGACTCCGGCCCGAAGCACATGGAGCATCCGGGCGAGGAGCTGATCTTCATGCTCGACGGCACCATGACCTTCGAGGTCGAGGCGGTCGAGTACATGTTGCGCCGCGGCGACGCCCTGCACTTCCGTACCGACCGACCGCACCGCTGGGGCAACCCGACGGCGCGGCCCGCCCGCGCCATCTGGATGGCGCTGCGGTCGACGTAAAGAAGAAGCTTCCGCCCCGTTCATGGCTCGTCCTCGGATCGCGGTGGTGGCCGTCGGCGGCAATGCGCTGACGCGCGAGGGTGAGGCGGGCACGTACGCCCAGCAGTGGCGCAATGCCACCAAGGTGGCGGGAGCGATCTGCCGGCTCGTCGAGGCCGGGTACCGGGCGGTGCTCATCCACGGCAACGGCCCCCAGGTCGGCAACCTCTCCATCCAGCAGGAGGAAGGAAGCCGCCTGGTGCCGGCACAGCCGCTTGCCGAGCTGGTCGCGATGACCCAGGGTGCCATCGGCCACCTGCTCTCGCTCGCGCTCCACCACGCCTCGACGGGGACGCTCGGCGTCGTCGACATCGTCACCCACGTCGAGGTCCAGGCCTCCGACCCGGCGTTCCGCCATCCCACCAAGCCCATCGGGCCGTTCCTCGCCGAGGATGTCGCCCGCCGGCTTGCGGCCGACCGGGACTGGGTGGTCCGGGAGGACGCCGGCCGGGGCTTCCGCCGGGTGGTCGCCTCTCCCGAACCGAAGGACATCCTCGAGGCCACGGCCATCCGGGAGCTTGCGAACACGGGCTTCCTGGTGATCGCCGGGGGCGGCGGGGGCATTCCGGTCGTGCGCCGGGGCCGGCGGGTCGCGGGCGTGGACGCCGTCATCGACAAGGACCTGACGGCGGCCCGGCTCGCGACCTCGGTCGGCGCCGACACCCTCGTGTTCCTCACCGGCGCCAGCAACGTCTTCCTCGACTGGGGGACGCCGGGCCAGCAAGCGATCACCGAGATGACCACCCCCGAGGCGGAGGAGTACATCGCCGCCGGCCAGTTCGCCGCCGGCAGCATGGGACCGAAGATGACCGCCGCGGTCCGCTTCCTGGCCCAGGGTGGCCAGCAGTGCATCATCACCTCGTCCCGCCATCTCGCCGCCGCCCTCGCCGGCACGCACGGCACCCGCATCGTCCCCCCCCATTCCGCCCGCCCCCTTGAAGGGGACCTCGGGGGCCGGATGCCGGCCTCCGGGCGCACCGCATCCGGCCAGTGACGGAGACGGCGACCAGGGTGCAGGCCGACACCTACGTCGATTCCGTGCTGCTCATGGCGGCCACCCGGGCCATGTCGGGCGCGCCGGGCGTCGAGTGGGCGGCGGCCGTCATGGGGACGCCCGCCAACGTCGAGGACCTGGGAGCCGCCGGATTCGACCTGCCGGGCGTTCGCGCCAACGACCTCGTCCTGGCCGTTCGGGCCGGCACCGCCCCCGAGGCCGCAGCGGGCATCGATGCCGGCGACAGCACCCTGGCCTCCGCGGCCGCCCGGCAGGAGCGCGAGGGTCCCGAGACGAGGGAGGTCCCGAGGACCATCGAGGACGCCGTCGCCACCCTCCACGACGCCAACGTCGCCATCGTCTCGGTCCCCGGCCCCTTTGCCGCACTCGAGGCCCACAAGGCCCTCTCGCAGGGCCTGCACGTCCTGCTGTTCAGCGACAACGTCGGGCTCGGCGACGAGGTGGACCTGAAGCAGCGGGGCGCCTCGCTGGGCCTGCTCGTCATGGGCCCCGGCGCCGGCACGGCCATGCTCGGCGGCGCAGGACTCGGCTTCGCCAACGCGGTGCGGGCGGGGAGGGTCGGCGTGGTCGCGGCGGCCGGCACCGGGGCCCAGGAGGTGATGTGCCTGCTCGACCAGTGGGGCGAAGGAGTGAGCCAGGCCATCGGCGTCGGGGGGCGCGACCTGTCGGCGGACGTGGGCGGCATCATGGCCGGCATCGGCCTGCGTGCCCTCGCCGCCGACGACGCGACCGAGGCCATCCTCCTGGTTTCCAAGCCCCCGTCCCCGGCGGTGGCGGCCCGCCTGCTGCAGGCGGCGCCCGGCAAGCCGGTGGTCGCCGCCCTCGTCGGACTGGCCGAGCCCGTCGAGGTGCCCCGGGGCGTCGTGGTCGCCGGCACGCTGGAGGAGGGGGTCCTCCGGACGCTTGAGGCGCTGGGCGTGGCGGCGCCCGATCCGTCGGCCGGCCTGGCCTCGCTCGTCTCCTCGGCGCTGGCGGGGCTGGAGCCGGAACGGCGCAGCGTGCTCGGCCTGTTCTCAGGTGGGACGCTCTGCTACGAGTCGATGGTCGTGATGAGCCGGTACCTCGGTCCCATCCACTCGAACACCCCGCTCAACTATTCTTGGGGAATTCCGGCACCCGCGGGTGCCCACGTGTGCTTGGACCTGGGGGAGGAGGAATACACCCGTGGACGGCCGCACCCCATGATCGACCCCGGCGACCGCGCGGAGCGCATCGCCGCCGCCTCGGAGGATGCCTCGGTGGGCGTCGTGCTGATCGACGTCGTCCTCGGCTACGGCGGCCATGCCGACCCGGCGTCCGTGCTCGGCCCGGCCTGCCGGTCGCTCACGAGGGATCCGGGCGGGCCCCGGGTCGTCGCCTACGTGCTCGGGACGGAAGCCGACCCCCAGGTCCGGTCGAAGCAGTGCGCCGCGCTGGCGGAGGCGGGCTGCCTCCTCGCGCCCACCGCCACCCACGCGGCATTGGTGGCCGCCGCGATCTCGGCCCGCGACCCCTCGATCGCCGAGGACAGCGGCGACGCATGACGGACCTCCCCCGGATCGCGCTCGTCACCTATTCGACCCGCCCCCGTGGCGGGCCGGTGCACACCGTGGAGCTCGCCGAGGCGCTGCACGAGCTCGGCTGTCCGGTCCACGTCTTCGCCATCGGGGATCCGGGCGCCGGGTTCTACCGGGCGCTGGAGGCGCCGCACACCATCTTCCCGGGACCGGAGCCCGGCGGCACGCTCGAGGAACGGGTCTTCGCCTCGGTCGACGCCCTCGCCGCCGGCCTGGCCACCGCGGTGCCCGGCCGCTTCGACGTCGTCCACGTCCAGGACTGCATCGCCTCGACGGCCGCCGCGGCGCTGCGCGAGGAGCACCCCCAGCTGCCGCTGGTGCGCACCGTCCACCACCTCGACGACTTCACCACGTCGGCACTCGTCAACTGCCAGCACCGCTCGGTGCTCGAGCCCGACCATCTGCTCGTCGTCAGCGAGTACTGGCGCCGCGCGCTGTGGGAGGGGTACGGCATCGAGGCGACGGTCGTGACCAACGGCGTCGACGCCGGCCGCTTCTCTGCGGGCGACGCGGCCCCAGCCCAGCGAGCGGCGCTGCGAGACCGGGCGGGGGCCGACGGGCGGTTCCTGTTCCTCACCGTCGGCGGCATCGAGCCTCGCAAGGGCAGCCTGCACCTCATCGAGGCGATGGCGGCCCTGAAGCAGGACCTCGACCCGCCCCCCCTGCTGGCGGTCGTCGGCGGCCACTCGTTCCAGGACCACGCCGCCTACCGGGAGGCCGCCCTCGCGCGTGCCACGGACCTCGGGCTCTCGCAGGAGGACGTCGTCATCCTCGGCACGGTGCCGGACGCCGAGATGCCGGGGTGGTACCAGGCAGCCGACACGTTCGTGTTCCCCTCGGTCAAGGAGGGCTTTGGTCTCGTGGTCCTGGAGGCGATGGCGGCGGGCCTCCCGGTGGTCGTGAGCGACATCCCCGTCTTCCGGGAGTTCCTGGGCCGCGGCGAGGCGCTGCTGTCCCGGGCGGGCGACTCCGCGTCCCTGGCGAGGGCCATGCGCCGCGCGGTCACGGACCGGCCCGAACGGGCGCGCCTTGCGGCCGGCGGCCCGGCGGTGGCCGCCGCGTTCAGCTGGGAGCGGACCGCCCGCCAGCACCTCGACTTCTACGAGCGGGTGCTGGCCGGGCGCCTTGGGGGAAGCCCGTCTCCTGGAGCCCAGATTCCGTCAAAAGGTGTCCTGAGCGCCCTTTCTGACCCAAACTAGCTCTCGGGGGCGGGTTCCTCCCGGTCTGAGAGCTGCCCGTCGCGCATCGCCAGGCGGCGGTGCGCCCACCCGGCGACGTTGTCGGCGTGGGTCACGAGGATGACCGTCACGCCCTGCTCGGCGGCGAGGCTGCGCAGGATCGTGCCGATCTCCTCGGACGAGCGGCTGTCGAGGTTGCCGGTGGGCTCGTCGGCCAGGATCACGCGGGGGTTGTTGGCCATGGCCCGTGCGATGGCCACCCGCTGCTGCTCGCCGCCCGATAGCAGCGACGGGAGGTGGCGGGTGCGCTCCGAGAGCCCGACCGCCTCCAGGAGCTCGGCAGCCCGCTGGCGACGCTGCGCCTTGGGGCCCTTGAGCGGCACCATGGCGAGCTCGACGTTCTCGGACGCGGTGAGCGTCGGGATCAGGTTGAAGGCCTGGAAGACGAAGCCGATGTCCTTCGCACGGATGGAGGTGAGCTCGGCGTCGTTCAGCTTCGACAGGTCACGGCCGTCGAAGACGACGCTGCCGCGGCTCGGCTTGTCGAGGGCCCCGAGAAGCTGCAGCATCGTCGACTTGCCGGACCCGCTCGGCCCCTCGATCGCCACCAGCTCGCCCGGGTACAGCTCCAGGTCGACGTTGTCCACGGCCCGCACCTCGGCTGAGCCGACCCGGAAGTAGCGGTCCACCGCCGCGAGCCGGTAGAGCGGCTCGGTCGCTGTGTCCATCGTGGTGTCCTTTCCTTAGACGAAGGTTCAGGCGAGGTTCCGGAGCGCCTCGGAGGGCGAGAGGCGGGCGGCCCGGGCTGCGCCGACGCCGCCGGCGATCAGGCCCCCGAGCACCGCCAGGGCGACGCCGACGATCAGGGTCAACGGGTGGATCGGTGCCGTCAGGTGGATGGTCGACGTCGTCGTGACCGCCTGGGTCGACTGGCCGAAGAGACCGGAGAGGCTCGAGCCCTGGAAGGTGGAGACGCCGACGGCGTTGGCGGTCAGCGTCGGCGAGAAGTGGGCCACCGCTGCGCTGGCGCCGAAGCCCAGTGCGATGCCGAGCGCCCCGGCCACGAGGCCGATGCCGACGGTCTCGGCGACGATCTGGCGCACGACCCGGCCCCGGGACCACCCGATCGCCCGGAGCGTGCCGATCTCACGGACCCGCTTGCCGACCGACGAGAGGGTCAGCAGCATGGCGATCACGAAGGCCGCGGCCACCACGATGACCCCGAGGGCGCCGCCGAGGGAGTCCGCCAGCTTCTTCACGTCCTTGAGGGAGCCGGTGACCTGGTTGGCCAGCGACTGGGTGGTGATCACCGTCGCGCCGGGCAGCTCGGCCTGGATGCGATTGGCGACGGCGTTGACCTGGCTGGCGTCCTTCACCTTCACGAGGATCTGCGTGATCCGGCCCGACTTCCCGGCGAGGTTCTGGATCGTGGGGAGCGGGAAGTAGACGTCGGCGATCGTGCCCGTGAGCGTCGGCTTCACGAGACCGACGACCGTGTAGGTGGTCCCGTTGATCGGGAGCTGGGAGCCGACGCCGTCGGCGTGCTGGCTGGCGTAGGACTGGTTCAGCAGGATCTGGTTCGCTGCCCCGCTCCCGGTGCCGAGCCAGTGGCCGGACACGAGCTGGGAGGTCGTGACGAGGCCCGAGTTCGGGCTCGCCGGATCGATGCCGGCGGCCGTGTAGCTGGTGGTGTTGATGTCGGTGGACGGAGGGTTGACCGCCTGGTTGATCGACCGGCGGGCCGTCGTGATCGAGGCGGTGTACTGCTGGAAGCGGACGGGCAGGCATTTCTGGAAGGCTCCGCCGCCGCCCCCGAAGCGAAGACCCGTGTCGGGGACGCCGCTGGGCGCCGGGGCAGGGCCGCCACCATTCTTGGGCGTCACCGTGGCGGTCGCCTGGCCACGGTCGCCGATGCGGATACCGGAGCTCTGCAGGCAGGACTGCACCGCGGCCTGCTCGGCGTCGGTCAGCGGGGCGGGCGTGGCCGTGGTCGTCAGGGTCTCACCGCCGGTGACGAAGGTGGCGGTCTGGGTGGGGACCGTGCCGGTCTGGTGCTCGACGAGCTGCGTGAGCCCGGCCGTCGCCGAGGCGACCCCCGGGACGTTCACCGTGGCGGTGAGGGCGTCGGAGGGGAAGCTCAGCAGGGTCGAGGAGAGGAAGAAGTCGTGCGTGAACTTGGTGCCCGCCGGCCCGAGCTTCGAGAGGTCGGTGGTGACGTTGCTGTTCTCGGCGAGCAGGGCGGTTGCGTCGCTGGCGTTCGCGCCGTTGAGGCCGACCGCGGCCCCACCGCCCCCACCGCCGTTGGCGCCGTTGGCGAAGAACCCGCCGCCGTTGTTCGGCGCACCGTTGTTGGGGGCGCCGTTGCCGGTCGCCGTCGAGGTGGCCACCCGGGTGACCAGGATGTCGGTACCGATCGACGACAGCGGCTGCAGGACGGCGGTCTGGGCCTCGCTCAACCCCTGGGAGAGGCCGATGATGCCGAGAACGAGGCCCACGCCGACGGCCAGGCCGAGTGCCGTGACGACGGTTCGGCCCCATCGGCGGCGGAGTTCCTGGAGCAGGTACCCTCGTTGGAACATAGATCCTCCCGGGACTTGGTTGTGCGGCGTGGGCTGGGTTGTCAGTCCTTAGTAACGGCCCGGGAGGTTGGGTAATGCTGGAAGTTTGCTGTGGGCAGCCTGGGAACCCCAGGCCGGCGCCAGGCGCAGGCCCCAGGACAGGCCCTGAGCGAAGTCCGCCCCCGACGAGTGCCCGATGCCGCCCAGCGCCCGGGCCGCCGACGCGGCCGCAGCGACGTCGCCGGCGACGGCCGCGGCGAGGAGGTCGTGCACCGGTGCGAGGGCCTGGCCGCGGGCCGCCCAGAGCAGGAAGGCGCCCGAGATGCCCGTCGTGCGGACGCTGCCGGCAACCGCCACGAGGTCGTCCCCGCAGGCGTCGCCGGTGAGCGCCCGGCGTGCGAACAGGATCCCGCCGAGGGCGTCGTCACCGGCGGGCGTGAGGCCGGGGCCTGCCCCACCGAGCCTCGCGGCTACCTCCGGCAGGTCGCCGTTGTCGCCCGTGCCGCCGTTGCCAAGCGCCAGGACGGCCGCCGCGGCTCGCGGCCCGGGCACGAGGTTGCCGGCGGCGACGGGGTCGAGGACCTGGAGCACGAGCGGCAGGGCCGCGGCGAGCGACGCCGGGTCCGGGAGCGCTCCGCGCCACACCGGGACGCCGCCCAGGTCGAGCCGGGCCGCCTCGCGCGTCGGAGCGGTGTCCAGGAGCACGTGCAGCGGCCCCGGCTCGACCCCCGGAGCCACGAACGCGGCGATGCCCCCCGGCGTGGCGACGTAGAGCGCCCGGGGGAAGGTTGCGAGGACCCTGCGCTCCCCCGGCTGCGCCAGCGCTTCGGCGGCGCCCATCCCGGCGAGCAGGGCCCTCACGGCCTTACCCCTTGACGGACTCGGCGACGCCGAGGAGGGCGGCCTGGAAGGCGGGCAGGGGGGCGGTTGCGACGCCGGCGCCGATCTGACCCCGGCCCTCGCTGGCGTCGAGGATGCCCGTGGTGATGCCGGGCGGGACCTCGAGCGTGACGACCCGGCGCACGTCGATGCCGATCGGCGAACCCGAGAAGTCCAGGTACGGGATGCGGAACCTGGTGCTGCGGCCTGCGCAGATCGACTCCATCGCCCGCGTGGCCGCCACCGCCCCCGCCATCTTGCCGCCGAGAAACGTCGCCACCGCCGGTGACGCCGCCGCGGCGGCGCCCCCGAGACCGAGGGTCTCGAGCACCGCGCTGTCCCCGATGTCCGGTGCGGCGTCGTCGGGGCCGTAGCCGGGGTGGAACAGCGCCCGGCCCACGTCCGGGGCGGGGGCGGTGAACCAACGGTCGAGGCCGGCGACCTTGATGCCGAAGGTGGTCCCGTTGCGGGCCATCCCGGTGACGATCGTGGACCCGGGCACGCTGGAGGCCCACTCCGACGTCGCCTTGGCGGCGGCCATGACGATGTTGAGGAACAGCAGGTGGTTGGCGGCCAGGAACCGGGCCACCTCGACGCCACGGTCGCCGTCCGCCGCCACGAGGCCGGGCAGCAGGGCACGGACGAGCAGGTTGGTGCACGCCTGGGTCCGCATGTGGGCGTCGTCGCCCATCTGCAGCCCCTGTGCCGCAACCGAGAAGACGTCGATGGGGCCGCCCGCCTCGATGGTGGCAGCGACCGCCGACTCCAGGACCGGCCGGACCGCCTCCCGCAGCAGCACGAGCCTGGCGACCGCGTCCGGCGTCTCGACGCCGAACCACGGGGCCGCCCCCGGGCCCTGGTTGATGCCGGCGAACGCACGGTTGCCCTGCGGGCCGCCACCCTGAGGGTTCTCGACGACGAATACCGGCGCCGAGGGTCCGAGCACGGTCGCCATCGGTCCGACCGTCACGTGCTCGTTGGCGGGCTGTAGGTCCACGTCGCCCGAGGCGATCAGGGCCTCGGCCGCCTCCGGACCCTCCGCCCAGCCTTCCGCCATCACCGCGGCCCGAGCCGAGCGCCGCAGGGGGTCGCAGACGTCCGCCCAGGCGACCGGGGGGCCGGGGTGCAGGAGCGTCCGCTCCCCCATCCCCGGCACCACGTCGGAGGCCGTCGCCAGCCCAACCAGGACGGGTGCGGCACTGTCGAGGCGCCGGCAGACCTCGGCGTTGGCCCGGTCGATGCGCTCCGAGGAGGGGCCGTAGGTCTCGACGAGGGCGGCGACGAGGCCGGGGTCGCCCCCGGCGGGGATCCGCCACTCGACGTCGACGACCGGCGCCCCCTGGGAGCGCACGGCGTCGCCGAACAGCCTGAGGCCGACGTTCACCACGGCGACCTGGTGGGGGAGCTCCACGACGGAGCCGGTATCGTGGTCGGTCAATGTCGAGGTCTCCTGGGGGGTAAGGAATGACCGAGCTGG
This sequence comes from Actinomycetota bacterium, assembly GCA_036495025.1. GTDB lineage: Bacteria > Actinomycetota > CADDZG01 > JAHWKV01 > JAOPZY01 > JAOPZY01. The sequence continues at coordinate 18,948 of DASXNO010000134.1, forward strand.
AGCTCACCGCCCACTGGGAGGGCGGCTACCGGATGCGGACCGAGGTGCGCGGGCTGGAGATCCGGGCCGACGAGCCACCCGAATACCGCGGCGACAATACGGGGCCGATGCCCACGGAGCTGTTCCTCGCCTCGCTCGCCTCGTGCTTCGGGATGGCGGTCGTGCACGCCGGCCGAAAGCGGGGCATCGACCTGCCGGACGTGGCCGTCAGGGTCACGGGGACGTATGAGGGCCTCCGCTTCGCCCGGATCCGGGTCGAGGTGATCTCGTCGCATCCCCGGGAGGCACTCGAGCCGCTGCTGGAACGGGCCGTCAGCTACTGCTACGTCTCGAACACGCTGCTGCACCAACCCGTGATGGAGTTCGTGATCGCGTAGCTCGTGATCGCGTAACGTCACCGGCCCGCCACCTCCTCGGCGGCCTTCACGAGGGCGCGCTCCGACTCGTCGAAGCCCGCCTGGCGCCGCTCCGCGCTCGCCCGGATGCGGGCGGCCGCCGCACGGCACTCGGCGACCATCGTCCGCACAACGTCCGGTGCGGCACCGCCGGGCGAGCGGCGGGTCCCCACGATGGCCCGGGGGTCGAGCACGTCGGTCAGGTCGGCGCCGGCGAGGCCCAGCCGCCGCCCGATCCGGGTCTCGGCCGCCTCCTCGATCATCTCGGCGGTGAGGTCGATCCCCCGGAGGCCCTCGGCCGCTGCCCGCCGGACCGCCGCCCCGACGACGACGTACGCGGTGCGGTAGTCGACGCCGCAGGTCTGCATGACGAACTCGGCGAGGTCGGTCGCCTGGGAGAAGCCGGACTCCAGGGACGCCCACATCCGCTCCGGGTGGACCTCGAGCGTCCTGACGACGCCGGACATCAGGCGGGTCACCTTCCCCGCCAGTGCGAGGGACCGGGGCACCTCGCCGTAGGCGAAGATCAGGTTGTCGGTCCGGGCGCTCGGCGTCTTGACCACGGCAAGGAATCCCGACAGTCGCCCGATCAGCACCCCGGCGGCGCCCCGCACGATCGAGAGGGCGTAGGGGTTGCGCTTCTGCGGCATCAGGACGCTGGAGCGGGTGTACGGGCCGGCGAGGTCGACGAAGCCGAACTCCTGGCTGTCCCAGATCTCGAGGTCCTCCGCCAGCTTGCTCAGCGTCGAGGCGAGGCTGGCCGAGGTGGCGAGGACGTCGATCAGGCCGTCGGTCTGCCACATCGCGTCCCGGGTGTGGTCGATCAGTCCGTCGAAGCCCAGCAGCGACGCCGTGCGGTCCCGGTCGAGGCCGAGGCGGCTGCCGTTGACGCAGCCCGCCCCGCCGGGGCTGCGGTTGACCCAGTCGCCGGCGGCGAGCAGGCGCTCGGCGTCACGGAGGGCCGGGTAGGCGAAGGTGAGGACGTAGTGGCCGAAGGTCGAGGGCTGGGCCTGCTGGAGGTAGGTCTGGTCGGGCATGACCGTCTCGGCGTGGGCGGCGGCCAGGACGGCGGCGGCCTCGGCGAAGGACGCCGCATCGACGACGAGGCCGGCGACGAGGCGCCGCAGGTGCAGGCGCAGCGCCACCCGGCCGGCCTCCCGGCGCGGGCGCCCTGCATGGAGCCAGCCGGCGTCGTCGCCGAGGCGCTGCACGAAATAGGCCTCCCGGCTGTTGTAGGGATCACCGTAGGCGGGGTCGTACGGGAAATCCTCGGCCGGGACCGACCGCACGACGTCGAGGACGGCGCCGATGACCCTTGCCGCCGGACCGGGCGGGACCACCCCGCGCTCGGCGAGCACCAGCAGGTGGGCGAGGTCGGCCATGTTGAGGCCGTCGTGGAGGAGCGGGGCGTCCGCAATCTCGAGGGCGAAGCCGCTCTCGACGAGCTCGCGGGCCGGGGCCTCCGCCGAGGGGCCGACGTCACCTCCGCCCACGGACACCCCCGGAGGGCCCTGCCCTCAGTCCGGACGAGGTTAGTCCGAAATCGCGCACATACGCGCGACCCACACCTAACCTTCCGCTGGCCCTCCTCACGGCCACACCTCCGGCTCGCTCGCCCGGGCGGCGCGGGCCCGTCGGAGCACCTCGTCGACCATCGCCCCGGCGGCACCGGCATCGGGTCTGAGCAGGTCCGTCGCGTCGAGACCGGCGGCGGCCGCGACGTCCTCGAGCGATCCCCCGGCCGCCAGCAGGAGCTGGAGGCGGGCCTGGGCTGCGTGCTTGCCCTCGGAGCGCGCCAGCGTCGCCAGCAGCTTCTCGGAGGCGGCCATGGCGCCGAGGTTGCGGCGCATCGCTTCGGGGTGGACCTCGAGACCTGCCAGCATCCGCTTGGCGAGGTCGAGCGCGGCCCCCGTCAGCAGGCACGCCTCGGGGACCGCGGCCCATTCCGCCTTCCAGCCCCGGCCGTCCCGCTCTCCCTCGGCGACCATCCCCTCCAGGACGACCCCCTCCTGCGCCCGGACGAGGCGCGACAGGGTGACGAGGTGCTCGGCGACCTCCGGGTTGCGCTTGTGCGGCATCGTGATGCTACCGACGCCGCCGGCCACCGGGGTCTCGGCCAGCTCGCCGATCTCGGGCCGGGAGAGCTGGTACACCTCGTTGCCCACGCGGGCGAGGGTCGCGGTGACCAGGGCCAGCAGGTGGACGAGCTCGGCGGGCCGGTCACGGGAGGAGGTCCACGAGATGGCCGGGTCCTCGAGGCCGAGCAGTTGGCAGAAGCGCCTCCGGAGCTCGATGCCCTGCGACCCGAAGAAGGCGAGCGTTCCGACGCCCCCGCCGAGCTGCCCGGCGAGCAGGCGCGGCCCCGCCCCCCGGAGGCGGTCGAGGTGGCGGCGCAGCTCGTCGGCCCAGCCGGCGACCTTGGCACCGAACGTGATCGGCGACCCGGGCTGGCCGTGGGTCCGCCCCGCCATGAGGGTGTCGCGGTGGGCGCCCGCCAGCGAGAGCAGCGTCTCCTCGATGGCCCGCAGGTCCCGCCACACCACGCCGAGGACCTTCTTCGCTGCGAGGGCGCTCCAGGTGTCGGTGATGTCCTGAACCGTGGCACCGTAGTAGACCCATTCCCGTGCCTCGTCCGGCAGCACCGCCTGCAGCCCGCGGATGAGGCCCAGCGTCGAGTGGCCGGTGCGGCGCGTCTCCTCCGCGACCGCGCCGAGGTCGAGCAGCTCCACCGAGGACGCCGCGGCGATGGCCTTGGCGGCCTCCTCGGGGATGATGCCCAGCTCGGCCTGGGCCTGGGCCAGCGTGGCGAGGACGTCGAGCCACCCCTGGATCCGGGGGGCCTCGCCGAAGACGCGCCGCAGCTCGTCGGTTGCCCAGAGGTGGCCGTAGAGGGCCGAGTCGGTCAGGCGGGCGTCCATGCGGGCTCCGAGAGCAGGGCAACCTCCGAAAGCCCCCGGCGCACCTCGTCCAGCGAGGCCCCCCACGGGACGACGACGCAGTTCCCGTCCCGCACGATGTCCTCCTCCAGGAGGCAGCACTTCGTGAGGGTCGGCATGGACGTGGGGCTGGCGGCCGCGAGCTCCCTCGGGCAGATGTCCACGTTGGGGGGTTCGGAGTCGCCGTAGAACCACCGGTGGAGCTGGCGTGACCGGGCGCACCCGACGAGGGTCCAGGGCTGCCCGTTGCCGGGTGGAGCGGGACGTTGGTCGAGATAGGCGACCTCGGCGCCCGGCGGCGCGGCGCCCGAGCCGCGGCAGGGCAGCAGGTACCGCTCTGCCGGGTGGGTGGCCGCGAGCGCCTCGAGGTCGACGACCTCGCCCTGCAGCTCGATCGGTGGGAGGTCGTCCGCCACGTCGAGCACACGCTGCGCCTGGTCGAGCAGCTTCGGCGGGAGGGGTGGCGACACCTCGACGACGCGCACGACCAGTGGGGCGGGCTCGAGGATGAAGTTGACGTGCTCGTAGCGGCCCGCCACGATCACGCACCGGGCTCCCGGCGCGAGCCTCCTCGCGGCGCGGGCGAGTTGCGACGGCACGCCGACGTCGGTGTCGGGGTCCTCGACCACGGCACACTCGTCCGGGCCGGCCAGCAGCTCCAGTGCGACGATCGGGGAGAAGAGGGGCTCGTCCGACGCCTTCTCGACCCGCACCAGCGCCGCCCGTTCCCCCCGCCGGGCGATGATGTAGGTGGTCCGGCGGTAGGCCTCCCTGCCCACGAGCAGTGAGCGGAGGGCTGCCTCGGTCAGGTCAACCCCGACATCGGTGACGGAAACGCTTCGGTACCGTGCCGGGACGAGGTTCCGCATATCTCCTACAGTAAATATTTATACGAGGAAAGTCACAAGTGCTCGAGGACCGGGACCCCCGTGTGGTGCGTCGCGGGGGCAGTTGGGAGCTCCCGAGGAGTTTGGCGCTGAGCGTGGCCCTGTGGGTCGTGGGCCTCGCCGTCGCAGTCCAGGGATTCGTCCGGTTGCTCGCCCGCCCGCTCGCCGACCGGCTGCCGGACCTGCACGTGTACGTCACGGCCGTTTCCTCGTACCTCCACGGCACCAGCCTGTACGGGCTGCACGGGTCGTTGCGATCCGGGTTCACCTACCCGCCGTTCGCCGGCCTGGTCCTCCTGCCGCTGGCGGCGATCCCCGAGGCAGCCAGCCGCGTCGCCTGGACGGTGCTGACGGTCCTGGCAGGCGGCGGCATCGCCCTGATCGCGGCCCGGGCACTGCCCCGCCGGCTCGGCCCCCTCGCCGCCGTGGTGCCCGCACTCACGGCGCTGGTGCTCGCATCCAAGCCGTTCCAGAGCAACCTGCGCTTCGGCCAGGTCAGCGTCTTCCTGACGCTGGCGGTCCTGGCCGACGTCATCGCCCTCGACGGCCATCGGGGGCAGGGGGTGCTGACGGGACTCGCCGCGGCGATCAAGCTGACGCCGCTGCTGTTCATCCCGTACCTGTGGCTGATCGGCCGCCGGCGGGCCGCCGCGGTGGCGGGGGGTACCGTCGCCGTGGCCTCCGCAGCCGGCTTCGCCATCCTCCCCCACGACTCCGCCGCCTTCTGGGGCACCTACCTGTGGCACGAGAGCCATGGCCTCCCCCTCGCCGAAGGCGGCAACCAGTCGATCTACGGGGTCCTGCTCCGGGCCGGCGCCCACGGCGCCGTCCTCGGCCTGCTGTGGGCGGGGCTGATCGCCGCCGTCGGCGTCCTCGGGCTGTGGCGGGCACGGAGGGCATGGCTGGGGGGCCAGCACCTGTTCAGCCTCGCGGTGGTCGGCTGTGTGTCGATCCTCGTGTCACCGATCTCCTGGACCCACCACCAGCTCTGGATCCTGCTCGCGGCGGCCGGGGCGTTCACTGCGAATGCAGCCGTGGATCTCGTGATCGCGGCCGTCATCGTCCTGCCGATGGTCGTGGGGCTGCCCGGCATCGCCGCTGCGGGGGCCGTCGGGAGATGGGTGGCCGCCAACGAGCGGGCGGCGCTCGCGGCGGCCGTGGCCTGCGCGCTCCCGTTTGTTACGGGGAGCTGGCGGTCAGATGCCGGCTGCCCGGCGCCTCGGCAACCTGCCCGCCGGCACAGAGCGGGCATTCCGCCGGGGCCCACGTCGGGGCCTGCAGGCGGGCGAGGCTCGTGAGCGGCAGGCCGAGGTCGAGCCCCGACGAGCGGTCGAGGAGGCATCCCACCCCCACGAGGGCGTCGGGATCGATGAGGGCGAGCACCTCCCTGAGCGACGTGCCGGTCGTCACCACGTCCTCGATCACGAGGACCCGCTCCCCCGGCGCCACCTCGAAGCCCCGGCGCAGCCGCATCGCGCCGGCGTCCCGTTCGGCGAAGACGAAGCGTGCCTCCCCGTGCCCCTCCCCGCCCCCATCCCGGTCCCGGTTCCGGTTCCGGCTCACGGCGAGGGCGGTGGCGAAGCCGAGCACGATCGCCCCGACTGCGGGCGACAGCACGACGTCGATCTGCTGCCCGGCGAAGCGGTCGGCCAGCGACGCCCCCAGGCAGAGCGCCAGGCCGGGATGCTCCAGCGCCCGGAACTTCTCGGCGTACACGTCGGAATGGCGGCCGGAGGACAGGATGAAGTGGCCGTTCGATATGGCCCCCACGTCGCGGAGGGCCTCCAGGACCTGGTCCTCGTTGAGGATCTTCGGGAGCCCCGAGGCGCCCCTCAAGGCGCCGGGCGACCCGGCCATGGCTGCCGAGCGGCTGGCCGCCTTGTGCTGCGAGGACTTGTGGGGCTTCGGGACCATGCCCGAACGATACCTCAGGTCTGATCCGGTTCCAGGGGCGGCTCGGGCCCGGATTCCGGCTCGGGCTGCCGCTCGTCGGGCACCGGTTCGTTGGGGTCGAGGTCCTCGGCCGCGAGCCTGCCCCACGGGATGGCGTCGAGCCAGCGCAGCATGCCCTCCTCGTAGGTGATGGCGAGGCGGACGACGTGCGCCGGGGCCGGGTCGCTCCTGACGATGGCCGGTAGCAGGTTGCGATAGTACGCGAGGGCCTCCTCGTGCCGAGGACGGACGACACCGACGAAGCGCCGCATCGTCTCCTCGGACAGCAGTGGGGCGAAGAAGAACTTGAGCAGGAACGGAGAGCGCATGACGTCGGGGCCCGGGTCGATCTCCAGCCAGGCAAGGAATGCCTCCCGGCCGCGGTCCGTGATCGCATAGGGGGCGCGGCGGCGAGGCCCGACTTCCCCGAGCTTGACCAGGCCGGAGGTGGCGAGGGCCTGCAGCTCCCGGTAGATCTGACTGCGGGTGACGTTCCAGAAGTGGCCCACGCTCCCCTCGACCGCGGCGACGATCTCCCCGCCGCTCATCGGTCGCCAGTAGAGGAACCCGAGCAGCGACGCAGAGGTCGGGTTGATGGGCGTGGGCTGTTCTGCCGGCTCCTCGTCTGAGCCTTGCATTGGGTCTTGACTGTCCACTGTGGACATTGTTACCATCCTTTTGGATCCCCTGCCGCGAACCAGACCCCCAGTGGATACCACGGCAAGGGGTCAGTCCCGTAGTCCTTTAGAACTCGAGTTTTTCTTCCTTTTGCTTCACCAGCGCAGACGGGAGAGGAAATGGGACCAGTCGTGGCAGACGTACCTGTCGTGCAAGAGGCAGCCGAGACCATTGCAGGTCGAGTCGCCGCCATGGTTCGGGACGTGGCCGACGTGAACATTCCGATCCCCAATTCAGAATGGCGCGTCGGCGAGGCCGCCGCGCACCTCGCCTACGCGAACCTGGGTATGGCGATGATGGCCCGGGGCATCGAGATCCCCCATGGCGACGGGACCCGGGAGGGCCTCGCCGTGGCCAACGCGGTGGCCCTCGAGGGCTTCACCGAGCGCGACGGAGCCGTCCTCGCCGACCGGATGGTCGCCGCGGCGAGGATGGTCTTCGACGAGGCAAGGGTCCAGCCGCCGGACCGGGTCTGCCCGACGCCAATGGGCCGGATGCCGGTGGCCACGCTGACCTCGTACCTGGCCGTGCACGAAGCCATGCACGGCTCGGCGATTGCGACCGCGCTGCGCGCCCCCTGGCCGTTCGACCCCGAGCACGTGCCGCTGATGTGGCCCTTCATCTCGTACGTGTTGCCGAGAGTGATCGACACCGCAGAAATGGCAGGACTGACCGCCTGCTATGAGCTGCGCTTTGGCGACGTGTTCACGGGCGCCCTGATGGTCCACGAAGGGACGGTCGAGCCGGCCCTGACGCCCTCGAGGCCTCCGGACTGCATCCTGTCGGGCGACGCGCAGTTGCTGTTCCTCGTGCTCGTGAAGGTGGTCACCATGCAGGACGCCGTCGACGCCGGGGACATCGCCCTTTCTGGACCGAGG
>DASXNO010000135.1:0-19403 GCA_036495025.1 Actinomycetota bacterium
CGGCGGCCCGACCTTCGCCTACTACGAGACGATCGGCGGCGGCCAGGGGGGCCGTCCGGGCCTCGCCGGCATGGACGGCGTCCACACCGGCATGACGAACACGAAGAACACCCCCGCCGAGGCCCTCGAGTACGCCTACCCCCTCCGGGTCACCCGCTACGAGCTGCGGGAGGGCACCGGCGGCGCGGGGCGCTGGCCCGGGGGCATGGGCATCCGCCGCGACGTCGAGGTCCTCTGCGACGCGGCGACCGTCTCCTTGCAGACCGATCGCCGGGGCCGCGGCCCGTGGGGCCTGTCCGGCGGCGCCCCCGGCGCCCCGGGCCGCAACCTGCTCCTGCGGGACGGCACCGAGACGGAGCTGCCCGACAAGGTGACCCTCGAAGCCCGCAAACACGACATCATCTCGGTCCAAACCCCAGGAGGCGGCGCCTGGGGAAAAGAAAACGCTGTTTGACCGCGCTGTACGCGGTCAAACATCAAAAAGATTCTAGAATGGTGTTGTGGAGTGGCAAGCAGTGGCCAGACGCCAGCATGGCCTTGTGACCCGCGCCCAGCTCCTCGATGCCGGCGTCCACCCGGATGCGATCTGGCGCCGGCTCCGCACCCGCGTGCTGGAGGAGGCCCTGCCGGCCGTGTACCGGCTCCCAGGGGCTCCGCGCACCTGGCTCCAGTCGCTCATGGCGGTGTGCCTGTGGGCCGGAAGCGATGCCGTTGCTTCCCACAGGGCGGCGGCAGTGCTCTGGGGACTGGATGGATTCGCAGAGGGGCCGCTGGAGGTAACGGCCGGCAAGAGGAATCAATCGGGGGTCCGATTCAGGGTGCATCAGCCAGCGGTGCCCCGAAACCAGGCGACGGCGAGGCGCGGGATTCCGGTCACCACCGCGGCACGGACCCTGCTCGACCTGTGCGCCTGTGTCCGGGAGGAACGTATGAGCCACGTGGTCGACGACGCCTTACGGAAGGGACTCGTCTCCCTCGAACTTCTGCGGCGAACGGTCGCGACGTCGCCGGCATCCAGGGGCGTGCGCGTCCTGCGGCGACTGGTGAACGAGCGGGACCCTGGGTATCAGCCGTCGGCCTCGGAGTTGCAAGCCGCCACACGGCGGCTGCTGATCGGCGCGGGCATTGCGTTTGTCGAGGAGTTCGTTGTCACCGACGAGCGCGGCAACTTCGTCGCCCGCGTCGACTTCAAGCTGGTCGACGCGCCGGTCGTCGTCGAGTCCGACGGCCGGGCCAACCATTCCTCGAAGCTCGACTGGCAGCACGACCTCGACCGGCGCAACGACCTCACGGCGCTCGGACTTGGTGTCATCCATGTCACCTGGGAGAAGGTGACGAACCGCCCGGACGAGTTTCTGGCGGAGGTGGTCCAGGCGGAAGCGAGTTACATCCGGCGGCGGACGTAGTCCGAGAGGATGAAGCGGCCGAGGTCCTGGCTGTCCATCCGGAACACCCGGCCCGCCGTCAGGCGGCCGAGCTTCTCCATGAAGTTCACGAGGCCGGGGGCGTCCTCCAGCATGAAGACGTTGAGCGTGACCCCGGAGGCCGCCAGGTGCATCGCCTCGGCGAGGGTCTTGTGGATGGTCTCGGTCGTCGGGGGCCAGGAGAAGAACGCCTCGGGGGCCCGCTCGGGGCCGACGTCCATCAGGTGGGCGGTGGGCTCGCCGTCGGTCACCATGATCACCTGCTTGGAGGCCCGGGGCTCCTCGCCGAGCAGGCGGCGGGCCAGCAGGAAGGCGTGCTGCATGTTCGTGCCGTAGACCCGCTCCAGCGGGGCCCGGGCGGTCAGGTCCGTGGGCTGGAGGCGCCGGGCGTAGTCCGAGAACCCGATGAGGTACAGCTTGTCCTGGGGGTACTTGCCCTCGATCAGCGCATGCAGGGCGAGGGCCATCCGCTTGGCCGGCAGCCAGTGGCCGCGCAGCGGCATCGAGAAGGAGAGGTCGAGCAGCAGGGCGGTCGCCGTACGGGTGCGGGTCTCGGCCTCCACGAGCTCGAAGTCGTCGGGCTGGAGCTTGACCCGCGAGCTCGACCGGGAGCCGCCGCCGGACGAGGTCGTCCGCAGGACGGCGTTGAAGATGCTGCGCTGGACGGCGATCTCGCCGGTGTCGCCGAACCGCCACGGCCGCGTCGCTCCGGTGGGCTCGGCGGCGCCCCCCGCATCCCGGGTCTCGTGGATGCCGGCGTTCTCGGTGTGGAGCCGTTCGAACACCGCCACGAGCGCACGCTCGCCCAGGCGCCGGGCACCGCGCGGCGAGACCTCCAGCTTGCCCTTCTGGCGGGTGACCACCCCGGACTCCTCCAGCACCTTCTCGATGTGGCGGAGCCGCCGAAGGTCGGACACGGCGTCGTCGCCGAGGGCACGGCGCAGCTTCTCCTCGTCGACGTCGTCCAGGCTCGCGCCCGGGTAGTCGCCGGCCATCGCCTGCTCCAGCTCGTCGAGGTCGCTGAGGGCCTCGACCGCCCCGACCGCCGCCGACAGCGGCATCGGCTGGCCGCCCATCCCGCTCCCCGGGAGGTCGTCGCCGTCGCCGAGCGGCATGTCCCACGGCAGGTGCGGTGCGAGGGCACGGAGCTCGCCGGCGAGCTGGTCCATCTCGAACGCCAGGTCCATGTCCGAGAGCAGGGCCTGGGCCAGCTCCTCGAGCTGCCGGCGCTGCTGGGGCGACAGGCTGGCGAGCAGCCGGCTCATCGCGGCCATCCGCTTCGCCAGCACCTCGAGCAGCTCGTCGAGCGTCCGGGGGTGCTCGGGGAACATGTCGCCGTAGCGCTCCATGAACCCCGGGAAGTCGTACTCCTCGCCCCGCTCCCGGGCGGCGACCATGGCATTGAGCTCGGCGAGCATCTCCCGCACGCGGGCGACGTCGCCGGGGGTCATCTGCCCCATGCCGCCCGTCAGGTTGCGGAAGTGGGCATCGAGGATCTCCTTCTGCAGCTCGGCCACCAGGTCGTTGAACGCCTGCTGGGCCGCCGGGTTGGTGAACTGGTAGTCCATCAGCTCCTTCAGCGCCCCCGCGGGGCTTTCCGGCAGGGTGTCGAGGAAGCTCTCCCGCATGCGGGCGTCCTGCGCACGGGCGTCGTCACCGGTACGCGAGGCAAGCGTTTCCCGCTCCTGGGCCAGGATCTCGTCGAGGCGTTCCCGGACCTCGGCCATCGCCCCCTCGAGGTTCAGGTCACGGCTTGCCCGCCGCCGCCTCGCCTCGAGCCGCCGGCGCAGGTCGTCGAGGCCCCCGAGCCGCCCGGGCATGCCGCGGCGCATGAGGCGGCGCACCGCCGACTGCGCACCGTAGCCCGAGAGGATGTCGTCGGAGAGCTCATCGAGGATCTCGCCGATGTCGAGGTCTGGCCCGAACGGGTCCTGGCTGCCGTCCCACTGTTCGTACCGGGACTGCACGGCGGCCCTTACGTGGTCCCGAATTTCCAGGCGCCCGGCCCGGCGGTGTGCTTCGTGAGGCGCTTGGAGAGATGCAGGCCCTCGAGGGCGAACTCCAGGGCCGACGCCGCCGACTGCCGGCTCTCCTCGGTCAGGTCGAGGCGTTGCATGATCCGCCCGAGGCCCGGCACCCGGCGGAACTGCGCGAGGAAGGTCTCGGCCCCCATCACGTCCGACGTCTCGGCGGCGAGGCCCTCCTCGAAGAGCTGCTGCAGTGCCGCGAGGTTCTCGGCGCCGAGGCGGCGCCGGTACACGTCGATCAGCGCGCGCTTGAGGGCCTGCTCGAGGACCCACTCCTCGCGGCCCTCCTCGAGCGTCTCGAACTCGATGCGCCCCATCGATGCCCCGATGGCAGCCCAGAGGTCGACCGGCCTGGCCACCGCCGTGGGCTCGCCGGCCCGCACGGCCCGGCGCAGGGCGCTGGCGGCGACGGTCTCCAGGTTGCCGATCGTGTAGCGCACCGACACGCCGCTGCGCTGGTTCACCTGCGAGGACTTGCGGAGCTGGCGGGTGAGCTCGGCCAGCACTTCCTTCAGGAACACCGGGACGACCACGGCAGGTGCGCCGTCGCCGGCGGGCGGGATGGTGGCCTCCTGGTCCATGATCCGGATCTCGGCGTCGATCTCGACCGGGTAGTGGGTCCGGACCTGGGTGCCGAAGCGGTCCTTCAGCGGCGTGATGATGCGGCCCCGGTGGGTGTAGTCCTCGGGGTTGGCGCTGGCAACGAGCACGATGTCGAGGTCGAGGCGGACCTTGTAGCCGCGGATCTGCAGGTCCCGCTCCTCGAGGATGTTCAGGAGGCCGACCTGGATTCGCTCGGGCAGGTCGGGCAGCTCGTTGACCGAGAAGATCCCACGGTTGGTCCGCGGGATGAGGCCGTAGTGGATCGTCAGCTCGTCCGCGAGGTAGCGGCCCTCCGCCACCCGGATCGGGTCGACGTCGCCGATGAGGTCGGCCACGGAGGTGTCGGGGGTGGCCAGCTTCTCGGCGTAGCGGGCGTTCCGGCCGATCCAGGACACCGGCGTCTCCGGACCGAGCTCGGCCACCAGGGCGCGGCCGTGTGCGCTGATGGGATGGTAGGGATGGTCATTGACCTCGGAGCCCTCGATGACGGGGATCTCGTCGTCGAGCAGCTCGACCAGATGGCGGATCAGGCGCGTCTTCGCCTGACCGCGTTCGCCGAGCAGGATGATGTCATGGCCGGCGAGGATGCCACGCTCGAGGCCCGGGAGCACCGACGTGCCATAGCCGACGATCGAGTCGAAGAGCTCCTCGCCCCGGCCCAGCCGTTGGAGCAGGTTGGCGCGCAGCTCCTGCTTCACCGTTCGGTCGGGGTAGCCAGCCTCCCGGAGCTGACCCACGGTGGTGGGCCTGCTCAACCAGCCTCCCTACAGGTACTGGCCGGTCGCATGCTCTGGGGTCCTCCCCAGTGCGTCCTGGGGGGAACGATCCGGTTGCGACGGGAGACGGTCGCCACCTTGCTGGAGGGTGAGGTTCGCCTGCATCTGCTGGTACTGCATGGCGGCCTGCAGGCCCTGGAACAGGCCGCTCAGCCAGCCGATCAGCCCCGCATAGGCCAGGCGGACCTCCTGGCCCGTTGCGCCGTCCTTCAGGGGGAGACCGAGGTCCATCGCCTCGAGTTCACTGCGCAGCGTGTTCGGCAGGCCCTCGGCCACCTGGCTCGAGACCCGCTCGTAGAGGGCGGCGAGCTCCTCGGCGGTGTGCTCGCCGGTCTGTCCGGGGTCCATCTGGCGCAACTCCTCGAGCACGCCCTTCACCAGGCCCGCGAGCCGGAGCAGCTTCTCGGGATCGAGGGGCCGGTCCTCCTGGGAGACCTCCTGATCAGGCACCTCCCCAGCGTACCCGTTCTTCCCCGGAACTATGGTGTCGGCCAAATGTTCGCGAACTGTTCACGGGGACGTCTCAGAGCCGTCGCTGTCGCGACACCCTCGGCAGCTAGCCTCGCTACTGGATGACTGGGGACGGGAAGAGTGGACCGGTTGAGGACGCTACCAGACATGGGCTATTCCGGCGGCTCAGGCGTGCGACCTCCCGAAGACCTCCCGTCCCCAGTCCCAATTCCTCGGTCCTTGCCGAGGCCTGGGTGCGCCACGAGCCCGACGACCGGCTGAGGGTCGAAGACATCCTTGAACCCGTTTGGGTCATCGAACTCGAACTAGATAACTAGGACTAATCGTCTGGCCAGCAAACCACGGCCAGCAAACTACGAGGCCCGGGCGGTGTGGCGCCTCGTGACCCGGTGCGCTCCCTCCAGCAGGTCGACCACCGCCGCTTCCAGGGCATCGCGGATGCCCGCCCCGTCGCCCTGATGCTCCAGCACGATCGCAGGGTCGATGGTCGCTCCCTGCTCGTAGAAGTCGATGACCCGTGGATCGATGTAGGAGCGCCGGGCGACCGCCGGCGTGTTGCCGAGGTAGTGCGCCACCTCCTGCACCGCGCGACTGATGGCGCGGGTCCGCTCCCGCTCCGAGCGGACCTCTGTCGAGACGCTCAGCGCCATCGCTGCGAGCACGGTGGCCCCCCACGTCCGGAAGTCCTTGGCGCTGCACTCGCCTGGGGCGTGCTTCCGGATGAAATGGTTGATGTCCGACGACCGGACGTCCACCCAGGCCCGGCCCTCCCGGAACGCGAGCAACTCCGGCCCCCCGCCGCGGCGCGCCTTGAGACGGGAGACGATGCCGAACGCATCGGGATCGACGACGGACTGGATCCGCCGCTGCCCGCTCTTGGCGGGGTAGTCGAAGACGAGGGTCGACGGCTTCTGGAGCACGACGTGGGACTTGAGGACCGTCGCCAGACCGAAGTGGGCGTTCTCCCTCGCGTACCGCTCCCCGCCGACCCGGAAAAACCCCTCGTCGAGCAGACGCACCGCGCAGGCGAGCACGCGATCGCGGCTGAGGTCCTCGCCGCACGCGAGGAGCTCGTCGACCGCGCACCGTAGATCGGGCAGCGTGTGGGCGAAGGACACCATGCGATCGAACTTGGCGTGGTCGCGCCGGACCCGCCAGCGGGGATGGTAGATGTACTGGCGCCGCCCCCGGGCGTCCAGGCCCACCGCCTGGATATGGCCGTTGGGGTAGGGGCAGATCCAGACATCGGTCCAGGCGGGAGGAATGACGAGGGACTTGATGCGGGCGAGCGTCTCGGGGTCGGTGACCTGCCGGCCCTTGGGATCGAGGTAGACCCAGCCCTTGCCGGCCCGCCGGCGGGTGATTCCCGGGTCGCACCAGCGGACCCTCCGCAGCTCCCTTGCCAAAACCGCCCGCCGGGCTAGGGGGTTGCCAGGCTCGGGCGGCAGTGCAGCCTGACGACGCTGCCTCCGGGTCCCGTCCGCACCTGGACGAGGTCGCAGAGGTGGTTGACGAGCCAGAGGCCGTACCCTCCGACCGCAGCGGGGCTCGGGATCCGGCGACCGGCAAGCGGGTCTGCGATCTGCCCCGTGTCGTGCACCTCGCAGATCATGGTCCGGCCCTCGTGCCAGACGGTGAGCGTGCCGCGCTGGCCTCCGTGGCGGAGGCTGTTGGTTGCCACCTCGTTGACCGCGAGGACGACATCGGACGTCCGCTCGGGATCGAAGCCGGCGGCGGCGGCGTGATGGGTGACGAATGCCCGGACGTCGTGGAGCTGGCCCATGGCGAAGGCGACCTGCTCGAAGCTCGCGGGCGGGGTGGGGAGTGCCGCCTCGTGCGGCCGGGCCGGCCCACCCTGCAGCCCCCAGCCCATGCTGGGAACCACCTTGTCTGTGCTGTAGACGAAGGGATGGCTGCGCGCGGCCTCCTCCAGGACCTCGGGCCCCAGCGCCACGTCGTACGGGCACAGCAGGCGGAAGCCGGGGGTACTGGCGAAGGCGTGGTTCAGCAGTGACTCGTGCTGCTGGCACTCGACGAGCTCGGCGGAGCCCCGGGCCGCATGGATCGGTTCCCCGATGCCGCGCACGCCGCGGCCCTGCACCCGCTCGTCGACGAAACGCATCCAGACCGGCATGATCCGAGCCGGGTTGGCGCCGATCGTCGCCATGTCCGTGAACCGCACCCGGTGGGCATCCTTCGCCATCTCCGTGCGGAGGAGATCGAGCTTCTCCGAGCTGAGGAGGGCGAGGACCTGCTCGTCGCGGTCCAGTCCCTCCAGCACGAAGGGGACGGCGCCGGCAAGGAACTCCTGGCTCGTGGTGTACACGAAGGCCTCGTGGGAGAAGCCACCACCGGGGTGGTCCAGATCCGACAGGCCGTCCTGCCACGACGGCTCGATTTCCTGCATCATCGACCTGTCTCCCCGGCATAGCAATGACCGCGGTAGAACACGCCGCAGCCTGGCTGAACGGCAACCCTCCTCGCCCTGCCTTGACGTCCGTCGTGAAAATGCCCGGTTTGGAGGCCACCGAAACATCCCCCAGCTTGCCTCCGGTATTTGCCAGGTGTCGGGCCCCGGCGTGCGGGTACGCGAAACCTGCTGGTAATACAACGTCTCCGCAGAAGGAGGTTCGGCATGGGAGAGGGCCAGATTATCGAGGACAGTGGCGACGAAGTGAAGGAGCGTACGGGCTCCGACAAGCACGGCTGGGCTCCGGATGTCGGCAAGGAGGGCAGCGCCGAGGGCCATGAGGCCTCGGAGAAGTCGATGCAGGGCGGCGGCAAGAGCGCCGGGCAGGCGGAGGGGACCCAGAGCTAAGGCAATCTGATTTTCGGCATCAGAGAACCGGGCCCCCGTGGGCCCGGTTTTCTTCTGTACGTGCGGACCGGAGTGCGGGAATTCCACAGTGCTTCCCGGCGGTGTGGGAACTTGCCCTGGCGGCTCGTTTGAGGCTGTGAAGTGCGGGAATGCACTAGCCGTCATGCGAGTCCTGGGTATCAACGCCGTCTTCCACGATCCCGCGGCGGCGGTCGTCGTCGACGGCGTCGTCGTGGCCGCGGCGGAGGAGGAGCGCTTCACCCGCCGCAAGCACGGCAAGGCGCCCGTGCCGTTCTCCACCTGGGAGTTGCCCGAGCAGTCCGCCGTATGGTGCCTGGAGCGGGCGGGGTTGCAACCCGAAGACCTCGACGCCGTCGCCTATTCGTACGACCCAACCGAGGCCCCGGTGCTCGCGGATCTGACCGCGCAGGGGTGGGAGGGGCTACGCAGCCTCTACGCAAGCCGGGCCGGCCTCTTCCTGCAGGCCGTCCTGCCGGCCCTTGACCCTGGCCGGCTCCGGTTCGTCCGCCACCATGTGGCGCATGCCGCCTCGGCGGCACTCGCCGCCCCGTGGCCGAGGTGCGCCGTCATGGTGGCGGACGGCCGCGGCGAGCGGACCTCCTACCTCGCGGGGAGGGTGCTCGACGGGACCATCGAGGTCCTCGCCACGCAGCCGCTCCCCCATTCGCTCGGACTGCTGTACGAGGAGCTGACCGCACACCTGGGTTTCCGCCGGTCCTCCGACGAGTACAAGGTGATGGCCCTGGCGTCCTACGGCGAGCCGGTGCACCTGGCGGAGCTCCGGCGAGTCATCCGGGCCAACGCCGATGGGACCTTCGATGCCCGCCCCCTCGACTGGCAGGCCCTCGCCAAAGGGCGCAGGCCCGACGAGGAATGGCGCCCCGAGCACGCCGACCTCGCCGCCAGCGTCCAGGTCCGCCTGGAGGAGGTGTTGCTCGAGCTGGCGGCATGGCTCCATCGCCGGACCGGGGAACGCCGGATCGCCCTTGCCGGTGGTGTGGCGCTCAACTGCGTGGCGAACTCCCGCCTCTGGCGAGAGGGACCCTTCGAGGAGATCTGGGTCCAGCCCGCATCCGGCGACGCCGGCACCGCGCTCGGAGCCGCGCTGGCGGTGGCCCGAGAGGGCGGCGACACCATCCAGCCGATGGCGTCGGCAGCGCTGGGCAGGGAATGGTCGGATGGCGAGCTCGAGGCGTGGCTGCACCGGGCGCAGGTGAGCTACGACCGGCCCGTCGACATCGCCGCAGCCACCGCGGAGATCATTGCCGGCAACGGAGTTGTCGCCTGGTTCCAGGGCCGGAGCGAATGGGGTCCCCGGGCGCTCGGGCACCGGAGCCTTCTCGCCAATGCCACCGACTCGCGCAATCTGGAGCGCCTCAACGACATCAAGGGCCGCGAGCAGTTCCGTCCGGTGGCTCCCATGGTGCCGCTCGACCGAGCGCGGGAGATCTTCGACGGCCCGATCCCCAGCCCCTACATGCTGTTCACCCACCGTGTCCACGCCGACTGGGCGCCCCGGATCCCGGCAGTCGTCCACGTCGACGGCACCTCCCGCATCCAGACGGTCGATGCGGCGGACGAGCCGTTGCTCGCACGGATGCTCGCGGAGGTCGACGCCCGCACCGGTGTCCCGGTGGTCGTCAACACGAGCCTCAACACGGCGGGCCGGCCGATGGTCGACAGCCCGCGCGACGCCCTCGAGTGTTTCGGGTCCGCTCCCGTCGACGCGCTTGCCCTCGGACCGTTTCTCGTTCGAAGAAACCCCTTCCGTCCGGCATCTCCATGACCGCCCCGCTTTCCTTTGACGTCGTCATTCCCACGATCGGGCGCCCCTGTCTCGGGGAGCTGTTGCAGGCGCTGGCCGACCAGGGGGTGGCCGCCGCCGGCGCGCGCATCTTCCTCGTCGACGACCGGATCGTCGACGGGAGCCAGCACAACCCGACGAGTGGTCGTCGCTCTCCGGGGGAGGCGGTTCCGCCGGCGATCGCGCCGATCGCGGTCGTGGTCCCGAGCCGCGGCCGGGGCCCCGCTGCCGCCCGCAACGCCGGCTGGGTGGCGTCGGGCGCCGAGTGGGTCGTGTTCCTCGACGACGACGTCGTCCCGACCAGGACCTGGCTGAAGGACCTGGCCGCCGATCTCGCCGGTCTCGCCCCCGAGGTCGGTGCGAGCCAGGGCCGGATCTCCGTGCCGCTGCCCCGGGTCCCGACCGACTGGGAGCGCAACGTCGGCGGCCTGGAGCGTGCCCGGTGGGCCACCGCCGACATGGCCTACCGCCGGGCTGCCCTCGCCGCCGTCGGAGGCTTCGACGAGCGGTTCCCCCGCGCCTACCGGGAGGACGCCGACCTCGGGCTCCGGGTGACCGGCGCCGGCTACCGCATCGTGCAGGGAGACCGCTGCGTCACCCACCCCGTCCGGTCTGCCGGACCATGGATCAGCCTGCGGCTCCAGAAGGGCAACCGCGACGACGCCCTGATGCGGGCACTCCACGGGCCACGCTGGCGGGAGCGCGCCGGCGTCCCCTCCGGCCGCCGGCCCCGCCACCTGGCAACGACTGCCGCCGGCGCCGCGGCGGTGGCGGGCCTCCTGTCGCGCCGGCGCTGGCTGGTCGCGGCGGGGCTGGCAACCTGGCTCGCCGGCACGTCCGAGCTCGCCTGGGCGCGCATTGCACCGGGCCCGAGAACCCGGGGGGAGGTGGCCACGATGCTCGCGACGAGCCTGGTCATGCCGCCGGTGGCGTCCTACCACTGGATTGCTGGCAACGTGGCAGCCAGGCGGCTTGCCGGACAGGCCTGAACCCATGAACGTCTTCCTCTGGCACGTCCACGGCTCCTGGACGACCGCCTTCGTGCAGGGGACGCACCACTACCTCGTGCCGGTCCTCCCCGACCGAGGGCCTGACGGGCGCGGGAGGGCCCGTACCTGGGAATGGCCGGCGTCGGTGTCGGAGGTCACGCCTGCCCAGGCGGCCGGCGCAGGCGTCGACGTGGTCGTGCTCCAGCGCCCCGAGGAACTGAACGGCCTGGCGGAGGCCTGGCTCGGAGGGCGCAGGCCCGGACGGGACGTGCCGGCGGTGTACGTCGAGCACAACGCTCCCCAGGGACGGATCGCCGGCATGCGCCACCCTGCCGCCGACCGGCCCGACCTGGGCGTGGTCCACGTCACACACTTCAACCGGCTCTTCTGGGACACCGGGTCCACGCACACCGTCGTGGTGGAACACGGCATCGTCGACCCCGGGTACCGCTACACCGGGGAACTCCCCCACGCGGCGGTCGTGATCAACGAGGCTGCCCGCCGCGGCCGGGTCACCGGCACCGACCTGCTCGGCCCGCTCGGAGCCGCCGCGCCCGTTGACCTGTTCGGCATGGGGGCGGGGGCGCTCGGGGGCATCGAGGACCTTCCGCAGGACCGGCTGCACACCGAGATGGCCCGCCGGCGCGTCTATCTCCACCCTGTCCGATGGACCTCGCTCGGCCTCTCCCTCATCGAGGCGATGCACCTCGGCATGCCGGTCGTGGCGCTCGCCACCACCGAGGTCCCCGAGGCCGTCCCCCCGGAAGCCGGCGTCACGTCGACGAGGCTCGGCGCGCTGGAGCAGGCGGTCCGGGACTTCGTCGCCGAGCCGGGACTGGCCACGCTGGCGGGCCGCCACGCCCGGGCGGCGGCGCTGCGGCGGTACGGGCTGGGCCGGTTCCTCGACGACTGGGACACCCTGCTGGCGGAGGTGACGCGGTGATCGAGGCGAGCGGGCAGCGGCCCCGGCTCGTGGCCCTTCGGGCGCTCGGCCTCGGCGACTTCCTCTGCGGCCTGCCGGCGCTCCGCGCGCTGACGAGCGCGTTCGCTCGCCACGAACGCCTGTTGGCGGCACCGGCGGTGCTCCGCCCTCTTGCGGAGCTGTCTCGTTGTGGCTTCTGCGTCGTCGACGCCGGGCCCCTGCAGCGCCTGCCTGCCCGGCTGGACCGGCCCCAGGTGGCGGTGAACCTGCACGGCAGCGGTCCGCAGAGCCATCGACGGCTCCTCGAGACGAGACCGGGGTGCCTCATCGGTTTCTCGCACCCCGCCGTCCCGGAGTCTGCCGGGTCGCCGGACTGGCGCCGGGAGGAGCACGAGGTCCAGCGATGGTGCCGCCTCCTCGTGGAGACGGGGATCCCCGCGGACCCGGGCGCGCTGCACATCGACGCTTCCCGTCTCGACAGCCCCGCTCCCTTTCGAGACGCGCTCGTTCTCCATCCTGGCGCCTCCAGCCGTGCCCGCCAGTGGCCGCCGGAGCGCTGGGCGGCGGTCGCGCGCGAGCAGCGCGACGCTGGCCGGCATGTCGTCATCACGGGCGGGGCGGGGGAACGTCGCCTCGGCCTCGAGGTGGCACGCGGGGCCGGCGTCGACCCGACCGTGGTGCTCAGCGGGCGCACGACCCTGCTGCAGCTCACGGCGCTCGTTGCCGCCGCGCGCCTGGTCGTCTGTGGGGACACCGGGGTCGCCCATCTGGCCACCGCCCTCGGCACTCCCTCGGTGATCCTCTTCGGCCCGACGTCCCCCACCCGGTGGGGGCCGCCGCCAAGCCCCCGCCACCTCGTGCTCTGGAACGGAACAACGGGTGACCCGCATGGGGCTGAGCCCGATGCTGGACTGCTTGCCATCGGCGTCGGAGACGTGCTGGAGGCGATCGAGGACGTCGCGAACACGGCGGACCGGTCCGGGTCCAAGGTGCTGCGATGACCCGACGGATCGCACTGATCAGCGAGCATGCGTCCCCGCTGGGTCTTCTCGGCGGCGTCGACAGCGGCGGCCAGAACGTCTACGTGGGGGAGGTCGCCCGGAACCTCGCCGCCATCGGGTACGACGTCGACATCTTCACCCGGCGGGACAGCGACCTGCTGCCGGACGTGGCGGACTGGGTCAACGGGGTGCGCATCGTGCATGTCCGGGCCGGCCCTCCGTCCCCGGTCCCGAAGGAGCAGCTGCTCCGGGTGATGCCCACCTTCACGTCACGGGTCCTTGGCTTCGCCAGCCGCCAGCAGCGGCGGTACGAGATCGTCCATGCCAACTTCTTCATGTCGGCGATGACGGGAGCCGAGCTGAAGGCCCGGCTCGGCATCCCGTTCGTCGTGACCTTCCACGCGCTCGGGCGGGTGCGCCGCCTCCACCAGGGAGCTGCCGACCGGTTCTCCGATGAGCGGTTCGCGATCGAGGACCGCTGCGTCGCAGAGGCCGACCACATCATTGCGGAGTGCCCGCAGGATCAGGAGGACCTGGTCAACCTCTACAACGCGGATCCTGCCCGTATCACGATCATCCCCGGCGGGGTCGATCCCGGCGAGCTGTGGCCGGTGGCGAAGCCGCTCGCCCGGGCGCATCTCGGGCTGCCGTCGGACCGGCCGATCGTGTTGCACCTCGGGCGCCTGGTGGCCCGCAAGGGGGCGGACAACGTCGTGCGGGGCTTCGCACGCCTGGTGCGGCATCACGGCATCCCGGCCCACCTTGTCATCGTCGGCGGGGAGAGCGACGAGCCCGACCCGCAACGAACTCCAGAGATCGGCCGTCTCCAGGACATCGCCAGGGCGGAGGGCGTGGCGGACGCGGTCATGTTCGCCGGCCGCCGGGGGAGGGACGCGCTGAAGCTCTACTACAGCGCCGCCGACGTGTTCGTCACCACGCCCTGGTACGAGCCCTTCGGCATCACGCCGGTCGAGGCAATGGCATGTGGGACGCCGGTGATCGGCTCCAACGTCGGGGGGATCAAGTTCACGGTCCGAGACGGAGAGACCGGGTACCTGGTGCCCCCCAAGGACCCCGAGGCCCTTGCCGAGCGCCTTGCCCACCTCCTGCAGCACCCGAAGCTGCTGGCCCTGCTCGGCAGGCAGGGCACGGGACGTGCCCGGGACCTGTTCAGCTGGCAGGGCGTCACCCACTCGATTGCCTCGCTCTATGAGGAGGTCCTGTCGGCTCGGGGCCGCCGTGACAACGACGGCCGGCTCCGGCGCCTCATCGACGCCGGTTTCGCCGAGGCACGATCCGCCCTCGACGATGCGGCCCGCCTCCTCCCCGGCTCTGTCCTCGAGGCCGGCCACGCCCTCGCGGGCTGCCTGTCGCGCGGGGGCAAGGTGCTGGTCTGCGGCAACGGCGGGAGTGCCGCCGACGCGCAGCATTTTGTCAGCGAGCTTGTCGGGCGATTCAAGGTGGCGAACCGGCCCGCGCTGGCGGCACTGGCCCTCACCGCCGACAGCTCGGTGCTCACCTGCTGGTCGAACGACGCCGGGTTCGAGGTGGTCTTCGAGCGCCAGGTCGAGGCCCTGGGCCGCCCCGGTGACCTCCTCGTGGGGATCAGCACCAGCGGGCGCTCGGAGAACCTGCTCCGCGCGTTCAACAAGGCCGCCAGCCTCGGCGTCGACACCCTGGCGATCCTCGGCCGGGATGGTGGCCGCCTCCGCCAGCTTGCCACCAGGAGCGTCGTCGTACCGTCCACCGACACCCAGCGAATTCAGGAGGTGCACATCTTGGCCATCCATCTGATCTGCGAGATCGTCGAGGATCTGCTGTTCAACGAGCAGCGGCGGGGGGAGGGCGCGCCGCTGCGGCTGGCTCCTGTCGGCACCGGTACCAGCCTGGCGGTGCCCGACCTGGCGGCGGGCCTGTGAGCGATCTCCTCGACGACCGGGCTCGCACCCGGCAGGAGTCCCTGGCGGGCAAGGTGGCGATCGTGACGGGAGGCGGGCGAGGCCTCGGCGAGGCGATCTGCCGGTGCCTGGCGGAGGCCGGGGCCAGCGTGGTCACCTGCGACATCCGCCCCGACCGCGCTGAGGCGGTGGCCGAATCGATCCGCGCCGGTGGCGGCGAGGCTCGGGCGCTTGCGCTGGACGTGTGCGACCAGGACCAGGCCGGCGCAGCCGTCGGCGAGGCGCTCCGCGCCTACGGCAGCCTGGACGTCCTCGTCAACAACGCCGGGATCGACGCCACGCTGCCGTTCGACGAGATGCCGGCGGAGACCTTCGACCGCATCCTCGACGTCAACCTCAGGGGACCGGTGGTGATGGCGCGGGCGGTCTTCCCGCACCTGCGCCGGCAGGGTGCCGGCCACATCGTCAACGTCGCCTCCACCGCGGCCAAGCGGACCTGGCCCAATGCGTCCGCCTACCACGCGAGCAAGTGGGGACTGGTCGGTTTCAGCCATGCCCTGCACACGGAGGCCAGGCCGCTCGGGATCAAGGTCACGGCGGTCGTGGCCGGCGGCATGCGCACGCCCTTCCTGTTCGAGCGCTTCCCCGACCTGGACCCGGGCGTGCTGCAGGACCCGGCCAGCGTGGCGGAGACCATCCGCTTCGTCCTCACCCAGCCGGACGGGACGGTCATCCCCGAGGTGACCGTCCTGCCGATGCGGGAGACCTCGTGGCCCTGAGGCACCTCCGCCGCCGGCGGGCCGTCTTCCTGGACAAGGACGGGACGCTGGTGGAGGACGTGCCCTACAACGTCGACCCGGACCGGATCCGCCTCACGCCGCGGGCGGGATCCGGCCTGGCCATGCTGCACGAGGCGGGATTCCGGCTGGTGGTGATCACGAACCAGTCCGGCGTCGCCCGGGGCATGTTCTCGAGGGAGGCGCTCGGGCGGGTCGAGGGCGAGCTCCGGCGGCTCCTCGCCAGGGAAGGCGTGCGGTTGGCCGGGTTCTACTACTGCCCTCACCATCCCGAGGGCTCCGATCGCCGGTTCGCGGTCGCCTGCTCCTGTAGGAAGCCCGAGCCGGGTCTGTTACGGCAGGCGGCCGCCGAGCTGGGGATCGACCTCCCTGCATCCTGGATGATCGGCGACATCCTCGACGACGTGGAGGCGGGCCGGGCGGCGGGGTGCGGGACCATCCTGCTCGACAACGGCAACGAGACGGAATGGCAGCTCAGCCCGCAGCGGATGCCCGACATGCTGGCCAATGACCTCGAGCATGCGGCCTCCATGATCCTGCAGGGCACCCGCCTCGGGGTCGGGTGAGCCGGTGGG
The DNA here is from genome assembly GCA_036495025.1 of Actinomycetota bacterium. Taxonomy (GTDB): domain Bacteria; phylum Actinomycetota; class CADDZG01; order JAHWKV01; family JAOPZY01; genus JAOPZY01. Next base: position 16,127 of record DASXNO010000135.1, read on the forward strand.
CCCTGGCCTTCCGCGCCTTGCCGAGCATCTGCGCGGGCTGAAGGTTGCCGTGGTCGGCGACGCCATGCTCGACGGGTACCTGTCCGGCACCTCGGGCCGGCTCTGCCCCGAGGCCCCGGTGCCGGTCGTGGCGGTGTCCCGCTCGCACGAGGTTCCGGGTGGGGCCGCAAACGTGGCAGCGAATGCTGCGGTTCTCGGTGCCGACGTCAGCCTCGTGACGGTCGTGGGCAAGGACCCCGAGGCCCTCCGGCTGACGGGTGCCCTCCGCCGGCTGGGCGTCGACACCGGGGGCGTGGTGGCCGACCCGCAGCGCCGGACGCTCTCGAAGCGGCGGGTCGTGAGCGAGGGTCAGATGCTGGTCCGCTTCGACGAGGGAACGACGTCGCCGGTCGGTCCCCGGGCCGAGGAGGCCGTCGCCTGCACGCTGGCCGAGGCGTTCGCATCGGCCGACGCGGTGGTGGTGTCCGACTACGGGTACGGCGTCCTCACTCCCAGCGTCATCGCCACCCTGGCATGCCTGCAGTCGGCCGGGCCGCGGCTGCTGGCCGTCGACGCCAAGCACCTCGTCCGGTACGCCCGGGCCGGCGTCACCGTCGTCAAGCCAAACTATGCCCAGGCCGTCTCGGTGCTGGCCCGGACACCGCCGGTTGATCCCGTGTTGCGCGTCCCGTGGATCGTGGAGCAGGGCGACCGGCTGCTGGAGCGCTGCGCGGCCGACATCGTCGCCGTGACGCTGGACGCCGACGGGGCCATCGTCTTCGAGCACGGCCGTCCGCCCCACCGCACCCACGCCCGGCCCCACGCCCAGCTGCGGGCCGCCGGCGCCGGCGACACCTACCTCACGGCCCTCGCCCTCGCCCTCGCCGCCGGTGCCGACACGCCGAGCGCGGCCGAACTCGCATCGGCTGCCGCCGCCGTCGTCATGGGCAAGGAGGGCACCGCCACCTGCTCTGCCGCGGAGGTCTCGGAGATGCTCGCCCCCACGGGCAAGCTGCTTGCCGGCGATCAGGTGGCGCAGCAGATCGGCTTCCACCATGCCCGGGGACAGCGGATCGTCTTCACGAATGGCTGCTTCGACATCCTCCACCGGGGCCACACCACGTACCTCAACCGGGCGAAGGCCCTCGGCGACGTCCTGGTGGTCGGCGTCAACACCGATGCGGGGGTCCGCCGCCTCAAAGGCGACGAGCGGCCGATCAACCGGCTCGAGGACCGCATCGAGGTGCTCGCGGCGCTGTCGTGCGTCGACCACGTCGTGGCGTTCGAGGAGGACGATCCCAGCCGGCTCATCCGCGTCGTCCGACCCGACGTCTTCGTCAAGGGAGGGGACTACACCCGCGACCTCCTGCCCGAGGCGCCCGTCGTCGAGGAACTCGGCGGAACGGTGGTCGTCCTGCCCTACGAGACCGACCGCTCGACGACCGGAATCATCGAGCGGATCCGGCGGGATGCCCCCGTGCTCTCGGCGCCCGAGGCTCCCGTCACCCGGGGCTGACGGGCGTGGCGTGGGAGGCAGCGCGGCGCGTGCTGGCCGTGCGGCTCGACGCGATGGGCGACGTGGTCATGACCGGGCCCGCGATCCGGGCGCTCGCCGTAGCCACGCCCGGTCGCACCGTCACGGTGCTCACGTCGCCCGGGGGAGCGGAAGCGGCCCGGTATTTGCCCGGCGTCGACGAGGTCATCCGCTACGAGGCCCCATGGATGAAGGCGTCGCGGCCCCGGACCGGCAGGGCCGCCCTCGGCATGGCCGCACGCCTCCGGGAGGGAGGCTTCGACGCCGCGGTCATTTTCACGGTCTACAGCCAGAGCCCCCTGCCCGCTGCCCTCCTGTGCCACCTTGCGGACATCCCCCTCCGGCTGGCCCACTGCCGGGAGAACCCCTACCAGCTCCTCACGGATTGGCTCCCCGAGCCGGAGCCGGGGGCCCTCCGGCGCCACGAGGTGCGCCGGCAACTCGACCTCGTCGCCTCGCTCGGTTGCGCGGTGGACGACGAGCGCCTCCGGCTCCGCCTTCCCGAGACCCCCTCCCGGCGGGTTGCGGCGCTGCTGGCCGATCTCGGACCCGGGCCCGTCGTCGTCGTGCACCCGGGGGCTTCGGCCCCCTCCCGGCGCTGGCCCGCCGAACGCTTCGCCGCGCTGTCCCGGCGCCTGTCCGAGGCCGGGGGTTGCCAGGTCGTGTTCACGGGCTCGGTAGGCGAGCGGGACCTGGTGGAGTCCATCCGCTCGTCGATGGGGGCTCCCTCGCGCAGCGTTGCCGGGAGGCTCGATCTGGCCGGGCTGGCGGCGCTGCTCGCCCGGTGCGATCTGCTCGTCGCCAACAACACCGGGCCGGTGCACGTCGCGGCCGCAGTCGGCACCCCGGTGGTCGACCTCTACGCCCTCACCAACCCTCAGCACACGCCGTGGATGGTGCCCTGCCGGGTGCTCTCTCACGACGTCGCCTGCCGCTGGTGCCACAAGAGCGTCTGCCCCGAGGGGCACCACGACTGCCTCCGTCTCGTCGGCGCCGACGAGGCCTACGAGGCGGCCTGCGACCTCCTGGCAGTCACGAAGGTTGGACCTTCATAAGCTTCTGTGAACATAAAGTGACGCTGTACGTCGATCTGTACTCACAGAATTCCCTACGCTCTTCGCCCGGGGTGCCGGTCGAGCCGTCTGCGGGCGAGCCGCCTTCTCAGCGGTTCGATGGCGGCGTAGGCGATCAGCGACGCACCGAGCCACGTCGCCAGCGCAGCCGGGAGAGCGAGGGCCGCGCTGAAGTGGCGCAGCCCGGCGGCCGTGACCAGGGCAAACGCGCCGAGCGCCCCCGCTCCCAGGACGGCCCCATCGAGGTCGAGGAAAACGCCACGACGAACACTCCGCCGTTGGCCGCCCTGAGGCCCAGCAGGACAGCGGTCTTCACCGTCCGCGCCGGGCGGCCACGTGACGCCACGACCTGTGCAATTGATCCCCCCCAGGGATGCGAGCGGACGGCTGGCCTCGCCGCCCGCTCACCGTGCGATGGTCGGTAAGCGGATACCCGAACGGGGCGGCGTTGAGACCTGGCGCAGCCTAGTGGGGTCAGGCGCCTCCGCCGGTGGCCACCAGGGCGATCGCCGCGGCCGCCATCAGGACGACGGTCAACCATCCCAGCGTTCGGGCAAGTCGCCCGTTGCGGTGGTCGCCCATCGTCTCGCGGTTGCCTGAGATCAGCATGACCACAAGGAGGAACGGCGCGGCGGCGAGGCCGTTGATGAGCGCGACGATGACGAGCAGCTTGATCGTGTTGAGTCCGAGC
>DASXNO010000136.1:0-7273 GCA_036495025.1 Actinomycetota bacterium
GTCCATTGCTGCAAGGGCGGCGAGGACAGCCCCCACGACGACCGGGATGAAGAGGAAGCAGAGCTTGCCGGAGATCCATCGGACACAACGGTCGGGGACCACGGCGCGGCGGCTGCCCAGGCCGAGGATCGGACGGGTCCCCGCCCGGGACAAGCCCGGCCCGCCCTCCATGACGCCGAGCGGCCGCAGCTTCTGCTCGACGAGGTAGGCGACATTGCCGGCACTGACCATGCGGCCCACCTGCGGTGTCACCCGGGCCGCGATCTCATCGAGGGTCTGGCGGCCGTCGACAGCGCTCGCTACCAGATACAGCAAGCGGGAGACGGCCACCACGCCCCCGTCACGGCGGCGGAGCAGGTGCTGCGACTGCACGGTCCCCGAGCCCTGATACTCCCCCAGGAACTGGATGCCCTCGGCGAGCCTCGGCGGCCCACATCCCCCGCACATCTGGGCGCCGGCGGCGGAGCCTGGCCCGGGCCCGCCTACCGGCGTCCAGATGGCGGTCACCGGCTAGAGCGAGGCAAGCCAGTTGGGCCCGATGGTGTTGACGAGGGCGGTCACATCGGTGATTCCCATCAGCGGAATTCCCAGCAGGGAGATGCCGATCAACAGGTCCCGGCCAGGAAGCTCCGCTGCGTGCTCCTGTGCAAGCTCTTCAACCGACATCTCTTCGCCGTGCTGCGTCAAGACAGTTCCTCCTCTGAAAGATCTCTCAATGTGATGTGCCGTGGCATCTGGATGCTTGGGCCACGCTCTGGCGGCGGGCGAGCCGGCCACGGGTTGCTTGCCGCGCCCGGCCGAAGAGATGCTCTGCGGTCGCCAAGAACGCGCATGGGGACTCCTCATGACGTCATCGAGTGGTGACGCGTCACCGAGGACTGGAGTGCGCCGGAGCGTGCCTGCCGCGGTCTTGGGCAAGGTGTGACCCACCTGGGGGTCTTGCCCGATCGTACGCTTCTTGCGGCCCTGCGGCAATAATCTTCTTTTCTGGTTCGTTCGAACGAACTAGAAATATGGAGGCGGCGACCTACGAGCGCGGCTCCAGAGTGAGCCGTCCGATGTTGTGGATCGGCGAGGGGTTGCTCCCGCCCGCCTTGCCCGACCCCTCGGTGAACCAGATGTTGCCGTCCGGGCCCGCGGTGATGCCCGTCGGAGGCCCGAGGGGGTCGATGGCGCCCGGCGTCGGCGTCGAGTAGTGGCTGGTCACGTTCGCTGGGGGCGTCCGGGGATCGATCCGGCCGATGCTGCTCGAGTTCGCCTCCGTGAAGTACAGCAAGCCATCCGGCCCCGTCGTGATCGACTGCGGCCCCGCCCCGTCATCGGCCACGGCCCCCAGGTAGGCCCGGGTCGACCCGTCGATCCGTCCGATGCTGCCGGCGGTCTGCTCGGTGAACCACACGTTGTGGTCGGGGCCGGTCGTAATGCCGGAGAGGTCCTGGCCGGTCCCGGGCACCGGGATGTCGGCGACCATGGCCCCCGCCGTCGTCATCACGCCCACCCGGCCCTGGCCGTCGGTCTGCTCGGTGAACCACAGGTTGCCGTCAGGCCCGGACGTGATGCCGAACGGGATGCTGCCCCGGCGACCCGTGGAGAACTCGGTGATCGAGCCTGCCGGGGTGATGCGGCCCACCTTGCCGTCGATCACGTTCTCGGTGAACCACACGTTGCCGTCGCTGCCCAGCGTGACGGCCCAGGGGTTGACCCCGTCCGTGGGCACCGGAAAGGTCGTGACCGCGCTCTGGGGGGGACCCGGGCTCAGGTTCGGGTCCAGCTTGCCGACGGCGTTCGCCGCCTGCGTCAACTCCGTGAACCACAGGTTGCCGTCCGGCCCGAGGAGGATGCCGGCAGGGTCGACACAACCCTGGGGGCAGTCGATGCTCGCACCGCCGGGCACGTTGAAGGCACCGGTCATGGTGCCGTCGACGGAGAAGCGCTCGACCTTGTGCACGTCGAAATCGTTGGAGTCCGCAACCCACAACGTGCTGCCGGGACCGGCGGCAATGCCGAGAGGGTCGCTCCCGTAGGTGGGGACGGTGAACTCGCTGACGGTGCCGGGGGCAGCCGCCCCCACGCCGGCCGACCCGGCGACCAGGGCGCCACAGACGAGCAGGCCCACGCTGACCCAGCGCCGCGAGGAGGGCATCACCTGCCGACCGGGGCCCCGGCGATCTCGTGGCTGCCTGCCACCGGTTCCGCACCGCTGCCCAGCCAGGGGCCGGAACGCTGGGTCCGGCTCATCTCCTGGCGGATGGCGGCGACGGCGTCGTCGACCGTCGGGGCGAGGGGGACGATGCCCCCGACCTGCGTGAGCTCCAGCACCCGGTACACCGGCGACCCGCCGGGCACGACGGCCCACAACGCCTGGCGGCGGCGCTCGAGCCGTCGCTTGAGGTCGAAGAGCAGGCGGATGCCGCTGCTGTCGATGAAGTTCAAGCGCGACGCGTCGACCACGAGACCCCACTGCTCGTTGCGCACCAGGCTCGCCAGCGTGGCACCGATCCGGTCGGCATTCGAGACGTCGATGTCCTCGGAGAGGTGGGCCACGGCGATGAGGTCCTCATCGGTGGCATCGCTGATCGCATCGCCGCGGGACAGCATCTCGGGCGAGATCCGGACCCCCTTCGGGTTGGAGGGTTGCATCGGGGCGCCCAGGCGGCGGTAGAGGCGGACCTCGGTACCCTCCGGCCCGGCCACCACCTCGCAGTCCTCGACGAGCGCCTGCATCAGCAGCAGCCCGCGCCCACCGCCGGAGGTCTCCCAGGACCGCCAGTACCCCGTGTCCCGGACCGTCAGGGTAACGCCCAGGCCGTCAGTCTCGGCCAGGACCTCGACCGTGCCGTCCTCGAATCCATACGCGTGCACCATCGAATTCGTTACGGCCTCCGAGACCGCAAGGATGATGTCCCCACGCTCGTCGGCGGTCGCTCCCACATGGGCCAACCACCGGGAGAGCGCCTGCCGCAGCGGCCCGAGGCGCTGCGGGTCGGCCGACACCGAGAGCCGGAACTCGCTCGTCAGTGCGTGCACGCAGGAGATGACGAGCAGGGCCACGTCGTCGCGCGGTGCGGCGTCGCCGATCATCGCGGTGGTGATCGCCTCGCACATGGCCTCCGGATCGGCGCCGGACACACCTTCGACCACGGCAGCGAGCGCCTCCAGCCCCTCGTCCAGCGTCGATCCCGGCCGCTCGACGAGACCGTCCGTGTAGAGGATCAACAGCGAACCCGGCTCGAGCACCACGACACCCTCCGGCGTACCGAAGGTCGGCACCCCGAGCGGCGTCACCCTTCCCTCGTGAAGGTACGACGCCGTGCCTCGCGGATGGACCAGCAGGGGCGGTGGGTGGCCCGCGCACATGTAGCTCAGCATGCCGGCCTCCGGCTGGTAGACCGCGTAGATCAGCGTGGTCATCTCGGCCTCGGGCAGGACCGCCGCCAGGCTGCCGAGACGGCCGATGACGCGCTCCGGCGATTCGTCGTCCAGGGCGTAGGCGCGGAGCGCCGTTCGGAGCTGGCCCATCGTGGCCGCCGCGCTGAGCCCCCGGCCCACCACGTCGCCGATGGCCAGGCAGACGGCGCCCGACGGCATGGGGACCACGTCGTACCAGTCCCCGCCGACCTCGAGCCCGGCACTGCCGGGCAGGTACCGGACCGCCATGTCCATCCCGGGGATCTCGGGCAGCCGTTCCGGCAGGAGGCTGCGCTGCAGGGTCTGGGCGATCTGCTGCGTCTGGCGCAGGGCTCGCTCACGCTCGGCGACCGCCGCCGCAGCATTGTCGACCCGCCGGCGCTCCGTGATGTCAATGAGGCTCCCGCGGGCGAGCCGCCGGCCCGACGAAGGCAGCTCGAGGAGCCGGACCTCGCACAGCACCCTCGTGCCCGCGGGGGTGCAGATGCTCCACTCGAAGGGCTCGCCCTTGCCGCTTCGGGCTCGCTCGGCCCAGTCTCCTGCGGCATGCCCCGCCGGTGCGGGGGCGCGGAGGTCGTCGGGCCCGATCTCGAAGAGCTGCGCCCTGGCCATCCCGAACAGGCGCTCTGCTTCCGGGTTGGCCTCCACGAATCGACGGGTCTCGAGGTCCACGACGACGATCGCCTCGGGGGCGTGCTCGACCAGGGACCGGTAGCGGTCCTCGCTCTCGGCGAGGCGCTGCTCCGAGGCCGTGCGCTCCGCGACCTCCTCCTCGAGGCGCTGCCTCACGCCCACCAGCTCGACCAGCGCGGCGACCTTGGCGCGAAGGATGGCCGGCTCGAAGGGCTTGTAGACGTAGTCGATCGCCCCGCTCGCGTACCCCTCGAGGTGGTGCTCCTCGGCTCCGCTGATCGCGGTGAGGAAGATGATCGGGATGTGCCGCGTCTTCTCACGGAGCTTGATCAGACGGGCGGTCCCGAACCCGTCGAGGCCCGGCATCTGCACGTCCAGCACGATGAGGGAGAACTCCTCGCTCAGCAGCCGCCGGAGGGCCTCCTCGCCGGAGGTGGCAGTCGTCATGTCCAGGCCCAGCGGCTCGAGCACCGCCCGGAGGGCCAGCAGATTGTCCGGGCGGTCGTCCACGAGCAGGACCCGCGGGCGACGCTCCACGGGCGCTGCATGCACGGCGAACTGGTCGGGCATCACCGGTACAACCACACCCGCATCAGGTTGAGGAGCTTGTCGAGGTCCACGGGCTTGGTGATGTAGTCGGAGGCCCCTGCGGCAAGGCTGTTCTCCCGGTCGCCGGGCATCGCCTTGGCCGTCAGGGCGATGATGGGCAGCAGCCGGAACGCCTCGATCTCACGGATGGCCCGCGTCGCCTCGTGGCCGTCCATCTCCGGCATCATGATGTCCATCAGGACCAGGTCGGTCTCCGGGTGGCTCTTCAGCAGGTCGATGCCCTCCTGTCCGCTCGTCGCGCAGAGCACCTCCATGCCCCGGTCCTCCAGCGCGCTGGTGAGGGCGTAGACGTTGCGCACGTCGTCGTCGACGATCAGCACCCGCCGGCCCGCCACGAGCGATGGCTCACCATCGAAGTCGAGGAGGTACGACTCCGCCGGGCTCTCCGCCGCGAACGCAGGCTCGGGGGCGAGCTCGGTGGTGTCGCCCGGCAGCTCCACCTTGGTCCCGAGCGGGCCGATGGGCAGCAGCAGGGTGAAGGTGCTTCCCTTGCCCGGCACGCTCTCCACGGTGATCCGGCCGCCGAGGAGGCCGGCGATCTCCCGGCTGATCGACAGGCCGAGGCCCGTCCCACCGAAGCGCCGGTTCGTCGTGCCCTCGGCCTGCTGGAACGCCTCGAAGATCATGGCGAGCTTTCCGGACTCGATCCCGATGCCGGTGTCGGAAACCGAAAAGGCACACACGGACCCCTCCTGCTCCGCCGAGACCCGCAGGGCCACGAACCCCTTCTCGGTGAACTTGAAGGCGTTGGACAGCAGGTTCTTCAGGATCTGCTGGACCCGGTGCTCGTCCGTCGGGATCGTGTCGGGCAGCCAGGTGTCGACGAGGACGGAGAAGTTCAGCTCCTGCTGGTTGGCGATCGGCAGGAAGGTCTGCTCCAGGTCCCGGCACAGGGCGCTCAGGCGAACGGGGCGGATGGCGATGTCCATCTTCCCGGCCTCGACCTTGGAGAGGTCGAGGATGTCGCTGATCAACGCGAGCAGGTCGTAGCCGGCGTCGCGGATGCTCGACGCGAACTCCACCTGGCGGGCCGTCAGGGTGCCCTCGGGGTTCTCGGCCAGGAGCTTGGCGAGGATGAGGAGGCTGTTGAGGGGCGTCCGCAGCTCGTGCGACATGTTGGCAAGGAACTCCGACTTGTACTTCGAGGAGAGGGCGAGCTGTTCGGCCCGGTCCTCGAGCTCCCGGCGGGCGAGCTCGATCTCGGCGTTCTTGACCTCGATCGCGCGGTTCTGGCGCTCGAGCTGCACGGCCTTCTCCTCGAGCTCGGCGTTGGTGTTCTGCAGCTCGCGCTGGCGGGCCTGCAGCTCCGCGGACCGGCTCTGCAGCTCCGTCGCCAGGCTCTGGGACTGCTCGAGGAGCACCTCGGTCTGCGTGGTGGCGATGATCGTGTTGAGGACGACGCCGACCGTCTCGACGATCTGGGCGAGGAAGCCCTGGTGCACATCCGAGAAGGGCCGGAAGGAGGCGAGCTCGATCACCGCGAGCACCCGGCCCTCGAAGAGCACGGGCAGGACGGCGACGTGACTGGGGGAGGCCGAGCCAAGGGCCGACGAGACCTTCAGGTATCCCTTCGGGACCTCGGACAGCACGATGATCTTCTTCTCGAGCGCAGCCTGCCCGACGAGGCCCTCGCCGAGCCGGTACGGGGTGAGGCGCCGGGGCTTGACGCCATAGCCGGCAAGGAACCGGAAGACGGGGTCGGCCCCGTCGACTGCCTCGGCCGTGAAGAAGGCACCGAGCTGCGCGTCCACCAGGGGGGTCAGCTCGGACATGATCAGCCGGGACACCGCAGCAAGGTCGCGCTGGCCCTGCAGGGCGGCGCCGATCCGGGCGAGGTTGGACTTCAGCCAGTCCTGCTGCTGGTTGGCGATCGTCGTCTCGCGCAGGTTGGCGATCATCTGGTTGATGTTGTCCTTCAGCTCGCCGACCTCGCCGGGGGCATCGACCGTGATGGTGCGGTCGAGCTTGCCGCGCGTGACCGCCGTCGCCACGTCCGCGATGGCCCGCACCTGCGTCGTGAGGTTGCCGGCGAGCTGGTTGACGTTCTCGGTCAGCCGCTTCCAGGTCCCGGAGACCCCCTCCACCTCCGCCTGCCCGCCGAGGCGGCCCTCGGTGCCGACCTCGCGGGCGACGCGGGTGACCTCCCGAGCGAACGCCGAGAGCTGGTCGACCATCTTGTTGATCGTGTTCTTGAGCTGGAGGATCTCGCCCCGGGCGTCGACGGTGATCTTCTGGGACAGGTCGCCATTGGCGACGGCGGTCGTCACCTGGGCGATGTTCCGCACCTGGTCGGTCAGGTTGCGCGCCATGAAGTTCACCGAGTCGGTCAGGTCCTTCCAGGTTCCGGCCACCCCGGGAACCTCGGCCTGCCCGCCCAGCTTGCCCTCCGTACCGACCTCGCGCGCCACGCGCGTCACCTCGGCGGCGAAGCTCGAGAGCTGGTCGACCATCGAGTTCACCGTCGTACCGATCCGCGCGAATTCGCCCTTCACCGGGCGACCCTCGATCTCGAGCGCCATCTTCTGCGAGAGGTCGCCCTCGGCGACCGCGACGATCACGCGGGCCACCTCTGTGGTCGGCCGGACGAGATCGTCGATCAGGCCGTTAACCGACCCGATCGCCG
>DASXNO010000137.1:0-3418 GCA_036495025.1 Actinomycetota bacterium
GAGCCGGTACCATCGATCTGTGGCGCACCTGCTCGGGGCCGAGGCCCTGCATCTCGAGTTCCCGGCCGGCGTGATCTTCGACTCGCTGAGCCTGGGCATCAGCGAGGGCGACCGTATCGGCGTCGTCGGCCGCAATGGTGAGGGCAAATCGACGCTGCTGCGCCTGCTGGCAGGAAGCCTCCTGCCCGACTCGGGGCGCGTGACGATGCGCCGTGGGACCACCGTCGGGACCCTCGACCAGTCCGACACGCTCGGCCCCGGTCTGACCGTCGGGCGTGCCATCGTCGGGGAGACCGAGGAGCACGTGTGGGCCGGAGATCCGCGGGTGCGCGAGATCGTCGACGGCCTGGTGTCGGAGGTCCCGTGGGAGGCGTCGCTCACGTCTCTCAGCGGTGGCCAGCGCCGCAGGGTCGCCCTGGCAGCGACGCTGGTTGGCGACCACGACCTCCTGTTCCTGGACGAGCCGACGAACCACCTGGACGTCGAGGGGATTGCCTGGCTCGCACAGCACCTGAAGCGGCGCTGGTCACCGGGCGCCGGCGGCCTCGTCGTCGTGACGCACGACCGGTGGTTCCTCGACGAGGTCTGCTCCACGATGTGGGAGGTGCACGACCGGGTCGTCGAGCCATTCGAGGGAGGGTACGCCGCCTATGTCCTGCAACGGGTCGAGCGCGACCGGGTCGCGGCGGCGTCCGAAGCCAAGCGCCAGAACCTGATGCGCAAGGAGCTGGCCTGGCTCCGCCGGGGGCCGCCGGCGAGGACGACGAAGCCGAAGTTCCGCATCGACGCGGCCAACGCGCTGATTGCCAATGAACCCCCCGTCCGCGACCCCGTCGCGCTGTACCGGATGGCCACGACCCGGCTCGGCCGGGACGTCGTTGATCTGCTGGGTGTCTCTGTCTCCTTCGGCGACCACCAGGTGCTGCGCAACATCGAGTGGCGGATCGCTCCCGGCGAGCGAACCGGCATCCTCGGCGCCAACGGCGCCGGCAAGTCCACGCTCCTCAGCCTCGTCACGGGGGAGCTGCAGCCGACCACCGGTGTCGTCAAGCGAGGGAAAACCGCAAAGGTGGCGAGGCTGAGCCAGGAGTCCAACGAGCTGGATGCCGTGGGCGGCGAACTCGTCCGTGACCTTCTCCGGACGAAGCGCACGACCTACGCTGCCGGTGGGAGGGAACTGACGCCGGCGCAGTTGCTCGAACAGCTCGGCTTTACGAACGCGCACCTCTCCAGTCCGGTGAATAAGCTCTCCGGCGGCCAGCGCCGGCGCCTGCACCTCTTGCTGATCCTCCTGGACGAACCCAACGTCCTCGTACTCGATGAGCCTTCCAATGACCTGGACACCGAGATGCTGGCGGTGATGGAGGACCTGCTCGACTCATGGCCGGGCACTCTGCTGGTGGCTTCGCACGACCGGTATCTGGTCGAGCGGGTGACCGATCAGCAATACGCGCTGGTCGACGGAGGACTGCGGCACCTTCCGGGCGGCGTCGAGGAGTACCTCAGCCTCCGCCGCCCGGACCCGCCATCCGTCGGGACGCCCGCCCGGGCCACGCGGCCCCCGGCGAGCAATGGCCAGCGACAATCCCGCAAGCTGGAGATGGCGGCGCAGCGGGTCGCAACCAAGGAGCTGGCCGCCATCGAGCGACGGCTGGCGAAGATCCCCCTGGAGGTTGCTGAGGTCAATGTGCGCATCGCCGAGCACGATCAACGTGACTACCTGGGGGTCGCGGCGTGCCTGGAAATGCTTGCAAGTCTTGAGTCCGAGCTGTCCGACCTGGAGACTCGCTGGCTCGAGCTGACCGAACAACTGGAGCAGGTCGCCGGGCAGCTTCCCACAGGGGCTTCCCAGGAGAGCGGTAGTTTGCGGGGCAACATTAAGAATCCTTAACTAGCTCCTCGGGACCGCCTCGTCTACATTCATCCGTATGGAACCAGGCAGACCTTTGGCCTGTCGGGGGGCGCTTTATGACGTTCCTCTTTTCTCCCCCTTTCGTCGCGTCGTCCGTCCCCGCGTGACCGGGACACTGGCTTGGCAGGCCGGCGTGGCACCGTCGGGCTTGACATCATTCGACGTGACATCCTCGGGCGTGACATCCTTCGAGGAAGAACCCCGGCCCAGTGCCCGCCAGCCCTCCGTCCCAGAAAGGCCATCGTGGCCATGAGCCCCTGCAAGCTCGAAGAAAGCGATGTTGCACGAGAGGTCGCGCAGAAGCTCGCTCCGGAGTTCGTTGGCTTCTTCTCTTTGGAGACGATCGAGCGGAGCGCCGCCGAAGGCTATGCGTATTACTCGGCCATGGTCGAGAGCGGCGAGGCGATGGCCAACTACCTGCCGATCCTGACCGAGCGCTTCGTGCGCAACCGCCTGCACTTCGTCCGGACGGACCGCCTGGTCTTCGCCCACGCTCCGGTGGTGCTCTTCGTCTGCGTCCGCAATGCCGGACGGAGCCAGGTTGCCGGCGCCCTCCTCGAGCACTACGCCGAGGGACGGGCTCTCGCCCGGTCTGCCGGTTCCGCTCCCGCGGCGGCGATCCAGCCCGAAGTGGTGACTGCCCTGCTCGAGCGAGGCATCGACATCTCGAATCAGGCCCCCAAGCAGGTGACGGACGAGGGCCTCCGGTCGGCGGACCTGATCATCACCCTCGGCTGTGGCGACGCATGCCCCATCCTTCCGGGCAAGCACTACCTCGACTGGGCCGTACCCGATCCCCATGGGCGGAGCCTTGCGGCGGTCCGGATCATCGTGGGCGACATCGCCGACCGGGTCCAGGCCCTGCTGGCGGAGCTACCGGATCCCCGGGCCGAGGAGCGCTCCGCCTCGGCGCCGTCCTGACTCAGTTCTGTGTCGCGCGCCGGCGCGCGATTTCGGTCTGACCTCACCCTGACCGGGCGCCAGGGCCGGTCGCAGGGCAGTCCGTAGCATGGAAGCGTGCCCCCTCGAGCCACCGGTACCGCGCTTGAGCGACGGCGTTGTGGAGCTTCGGCCCTGGCACCCGGCGGACATCCCGGCGATCGTTGCTGCTTGTCAGGACCCGGAGATCCCGCGCTGGACGCGGGTGCCCGACCCGTTCGGAGAAGAGGATGCCCACGAGTGGCTCGCCACGCACGAACCCAAGATGAGGGCAGGGAAGGGATTGCCCCTGGCGGTCGTCGCGCCGGCTGGCGAGGTCCTGGGGGCCATTGAGCTCCACGTCCGTCGCCAAGGCGTCGGCGACATCGGTTACTGGGTGGCCCCCTGGGAACGCCGGCGCCGGGTAGCCACCGGGGCGCTCGTGCTGCTGTCGAGATGGTCGCTGGCGACGCTGCCCCTGTTTCGCCTCCAGGTCACGACCGATCCCGCCAACATTGCCTCCCAGGCAGTGGCCGAGCGGGCCGGCTTCCGTCGGGAGGGCCTGTTGCGTTCCTACGTCGAAATCAA
>DASXNO010000138.1:0-14334 GCA_036495025.1 Actinomycetota bacterium
GTGAAGACCCCGATGGCGTAGAGGGGGATCAACGCGCTGACGCTCGCCTTGAAGACGATGACCAGCAACGCCGCGATAGCGGCCAGCGCCATGATGCCGTTGGAGAACACCAGCCGGTCGCCATAGCGCGTGAGCTGCCGGGGAAGGAAGTGGTCCCCGGCGTGGAAGCTCGCCAGCCGGGGGAAGTCGGCGAAGCTCGTGTTCGCCGCGAGCACGAGGATCAACATGGTGGCGGCCTGCAGCAGGTAGAACGCCACGTTGCCGGGAAGCGAGTGCCCAAAGACTCCCTGACCCACCTGGGAGATGACCGTCTTGGCTCCCGACGGGTCTGGCACGATCCGCATCTTGGCGGCCAGGATGGACAGGCCGAGGAACATCACCCCGAGCAGGCTGCCCATCCACATCAGCGTGGTGCGGGCGTTGCGCCACTCCGGCGGCCGGAAGGCGGGGACCCCGTTCGAGATCGCCTCGACCCCCGTGACTGCGGCGCCGCCGGAGGCAAAGGCTCGCAGAATCACGAACAGGCCGACACTCGTCACCTCCGCGTGCGTGAAGGTCGGAACCGGGTGGATCCCCCCTCCTCCGAGCAACCGGTACAGACCGACGGCAAAGAGTGCCCCCATCATCCCGATGAAGAAGAACGTCGGCAGGGCGAACATCCGGCCGGCCTCCTTGACGCCCCGGAGGTTGCCCCACGTGAGGATGACGATAAAGAGCAACGATATGGACACCCGGTAGGGGAACAGCCCCGAGAAGGCCGACGTCAGTGCGGCGGTCCCGGCCGACACCGAGACCGCGACGGTGAGGATGTAGTCCGTCAGCAGGGCGACGCCAGCGATCTGGGCCGGAAGCAGACCGAAGTTGTCCCGGGTGACGAGGTAGGCGCCGCCGGCCTGGGGATAGGCCTTGATGGTCTGGCGGTACGAGAACAGCAGGATGCCGAGCACGGCGAGGAGGGCAATCGTGATGGGCACGACCATGACGAAGACCCCGACGGCGGTGGCCTTCACGAGGACGTTGAGGATCTCCTCGGTGGCGTAGGCGGACGACGAGAGGTTGTCGCTGGCGAACACCGCGAGGGCGGTCGGCTTGCCGAGGCGCTCGTGGGCGAGGCGTTCGGTGGAGAGGGGACTGCCCACGACCACGCGCTTGAAGCTGCGAAACCTCGTGGAAACAGGAGGCCGCGCGGGCCGGGCCGGCCGGTCCGCGAGCGCTACGCCCGGCGCGTCAAGCGGACCGCCGGCGGTCGGGTCGGGATCCGCAGGAGGGTTCATCAAGCCTTCTTACCGCTTCCCGGGGCCAGTTCCAAGGGCCCAGCGCGTAAGGATTTCGTCAAGAAATCCCACGGGCCTATTTGCGAAACATAAATGTTGACCCGCTCCCGTGTATCGTTTGCCCGTGCACGCGGTCATCGTGGGTTGCGGACGGGTGGGCGCCGAGCTGGCGGATGCCCTGGCTCAGCGCAACTTCTCGGTCGCGATCATCGACAAGAACCCCGCCGCCTTCGAGCACCTCCACCAGGGCTTTGAGGGCAAGACCCTCGTCGGACCCGGCTTCGATCGGGACATCCTGGAGGAGGCGGGCATCAAGAAGGCCGACGTCTTCATCGCGGTGACCAACGGCGACAACTCCAACATCGTGTGTGCCCGCATCGCCAAGGAGCACTACGGCCGCCGAACGGTCGCGGCACGGATCTACGACCCCCGCCGGGCGCAGATCTACGAGCGCCTCGGCATCCCCACGGTCGCCACCGTGGCCTGGACGACCGATCAGGTGCTGGCCAGGGTCATGCCGCCGGAGGAGGCGATCCTCGGGACGATCGGCTCCGGCGCCGTCGTGGCCATCGGCGTCGAGGTACCCGACGCCGCCGCTGGAGCGCGGGTCTCCGACCTGATCGTGCCGGGCCGGATCCTCGTCACGGCGGTCACCCGTTTCGGTCAGACCGAGGTTGCCCAGCCAGGCCTCATCCTGCAGGAGGGGGACTTCCTGAACCTTGTCGTCATGCGGTCGGAGTTGGGAAGGCTCACCGAGCATCTGGCGAGCCGGGGCAAGGCCCTCAGGGCATGAAGGTCGCCGGGGTATGAAGGTCGCCATCGCCGGTGCCGGCAAGGTCGGCCAGTACATCGCCGCCGACCTCGTGCAGCACGGCCACGAGGTCATCATCCTGGAGCAGAACTCCGACGTGATCCGGCGGGACTCGGGCAAGGTCGCCTGCACCTGGATCCACGCCGACGCCTGCGAGCCGTTCGAGCTCCAGGGCATCGGCCTCGATACCTGCGACGTCATGGTCGCCGCCACCGGCGACGACGAGGACAACCTCGTCGTGTCCCTGCTGGCCAAGCAGGAGTACGCGATCCCCCGGGTGCTCGCCCGGGTGAACCACCCGAAGAACCACTGGCTGTTCAACGAGTCCTGGGGCGTGGACGCCGCAGTCAGCCCGCCGCACCTGCTGACCGCCCTGGTCGAAGAGGCGGTCTCGGTCGGCGACCTCGTCAGGCTCCTGCGCCTCGAGAAAGGCAAGGTGTCCCTCGTGGAGGTGACCCTCAGCGACCGGTCCTACGCGGTGGGCAAGCTCATCGGGGAGCTCGGGATGCCGCAGGACTGCGCGATCGTCGCCGTCGTGCGCAACGAGCACGTCATCGTGCCCCGGGACGAGACGCCGCTGATCGCCGGCGACGAGCTGCTGTGCATCGCCGCAGCGGAGGCGGAGGCCGCCATCGAGGAGCTGCTGAGCGGAAGGCCGCCCGGCAACGGCGAGGCCTCGCCTGCACCGGACTGGTCGGCCGGTCAGGGGCCCGCGATGCCCGAGCTGTCGTCGGACGGGGTCTGAGCCGACCTCGTTTGCGTTCGCGGTCGCACCGTGGCAGGGATTTTCCACAAATAGCGTGGAATATTCCGGCCGCCCCCTGCGGGCGAGGCCTGGGCCAAAACCCTAGCCCCCGTCGTCGCCCGGTCTGCCGAGCAGTTGGTAGGTGGGGTGGATGATCTCGAGCTTGCCGTTGCCGGGGCTGCCGACCGTGCCCTCGAACATCACCCGCTCCCCCAGATCGAGCCCACCGATGCGGTGGTGGCCGAACCAGACCCCGCTGATCTCCCCGGTGCCATCGGAGATCGTGATCTCGAGGCGGATCGTGTCGGGGCGGGGTACGAGCTTGATGCTTTCGACGATCCCGACGACCCGGCCCCGGTGCCGCGGCCGGCAGTCGCCGATGGCCTCACAGCCGGGTACGTCCCCGAGAATCGCCTTCGCCCGTTCGGAGTTGACCACACCCGCTCCCTTGCGGCGCTCGGAGCGCCTCATCCGTCCCACGTCGTCAGATCCGTCTCTTCCGGTCTCGTCAAGGTGCAGCGCAGGTGCTGGGCAGAATGTAGCGCAGTCCCGGCGGCGGCTCGCAAGAACGCACGAGCAGGAGACCCAGGCAGCGTTATCTCAGGCGGATCCCTCGTCAGCGGTTGCCGGGGCCGCAGCGGCCGGTGGGCGGGGGTCTGCGACCGATCCCACGATCTCCGCCGCGATCGCCCGCAGCTTCACGTTCAGCTTCTGGCTGGCCGAGTGCAGCATCTGGAACGCCTCGTCCGGGCCGAGGCGCTCGCGCTCCATCAGGATGCCGACAGCCTGGTCGATGACCGCCCGGGAATGGAGGGCGTCCTCGAGCCGTCGGGCGAGCAGCGCCCGATCGGCCTGCAGGTCGGCGAAGGCGGCGGCATTGGCGGCGGCGACCCCGGCCTGGACGGAGAAACGGTTGGCAGCACAGCGGTCTGCCTCGGTGAAGACGTGCGGCGTCCGGGCGAAGAAGTTGATGGCGCCGCTCGGTGCCTCGACCGACTCGTCGCCGAGGGGAACGGCCAGCACGCTCTCGATGCCCGCCGCGAGGGCGACCCGGCAGAAGCCCCGCCACCGGGTCTCGGTGTGCACCGAGTCGATCTGGATGGTTTGGCGATCGCGCATCGCCGCCAGACAGGGGCCCTCGTCGAGGCGGTTCTGCTCGGCATCAAGCTCGGCGACGGTGATGTGGCCCGCCGACCGGAGGGGCGCCTCGGTCTCCTCACACGACGCCGTGCGGGCCGGGCCGCCGGCGTCCGCGATGGTGATGGTTGCGGCGTCTGCCTGCGGCAGCAGCTCCGCGGCAAGCCGGGCGATCCGGTCCAGCGTGCTGGCGAGCGTCTCCCCCTTCAGGAGGATGCGAGACACCGCCGCCACGCTGTGCACCAGCTCGTCCTGACCCAAAGGCGTCCTTATCTGTCCGCCCGGTCTGCCCACCGATCCGACGGATCCGCTGCGAACGTGGCATAAGACCGGGAAGCGCCGCTACAGACGATCGTCCGTCCCTACGCATCTAGTCTTCCCCGATCTCTCCGGGCGTCCCATGCTCGGTTGGGGATTCGGACTCGATCGCCTGCGGGCGGGAACGCCGCCCCGTCGCAAGGAGGCCCAGGCCGAGGATGATCGCCCCGGCAGCCCAGACAAGGGTGAGGTGCCGGGTGCCGGCCGTGATCCTGCCGGTCATGAGGGTGATGCTGAGGCCGGCGAAGAGCAGGCCGGCGACAAGGGAAACCGGGTCGAGCGGGTGCCGTTGCATGGTGATCTCCTCGTTCACTGGTGGGCGG
Organism: Actinomycetota bacterium; assembly: GCA_036495025.1. GTDB lineage: Bacteria > Actinomycetota > CADDZG01 > JAHWKV01 > JAOPZY01 > JAOPZY01. The sequence continues at coordinate 4,609 of DASXNO010000138.1, forward strand.
CGTGTACTGGTGGGCGGTGTCTTCCGTGGGCGTCGTGGGGAGGGATCATCCAGCCGGCGAGGTGACGGGCGGGGCGGGGGCTGTCCCCCGGATGACCCGGATCTGGCCCAGCGACACCTCGGCGTCGAGCACCAGGCGAGGTGAGGTCGGCTGCGCCCCCGGGACCTGGCTCTGGAGGGTGACGTCCGTGCCGTTGCGGACGACGTCGAAGAGGTAGATGTCGCCGGCACCGGTGTGGCCACGGAAGTCAACGGCGACGTCGCTGGGGACGACGACCTCGATGTCACCCGCCGCCACGCGCACCCGGGTGTGCAGGGGGGAGGTCCATGCCGCTTGCGGGAGCTGGGTCAGGTCGAGGTGGAGCTGGCCCGCGGCAAGGTGGTACTCGGGGCTGACGGCCTGCAGGCTGGTCGGGGCGTAGAAGCGCTGTCCCGTGCCGCCCCGCAACGGTACCCGCACGAGGCTGGCGGCCGCCGCCACCGGGAGGATCAGGAGCCCCGCCAGGATCAGCAGGCGGGAGCGGCCCCAGAACGCTCCGACGATCAGTCCGGCGCCGACGACGAGCAGGGCCAGCGCGGGATAGATGCGGCCGGGGACCCTGACTGCGCCGATGTTGTCGAGGGCTGCGGTCACGCCGAGCACGACGAGGACAGCCGCCGCGGTGTAGCGGCCGAGGAAGGAGCGGGGGCGCCGGGGCCGGGGAACGGCTACCGGGCGAGCGGCGTAGGCAGGGTAGGAGGGGTAGCCCGCGCCCGCCGCCGCCTGGTAGGAGGGCGGCGGCGGAGGGGCGTCGAAGACCGGTGGGTCGCCGGCGGGCGGCGTGCCCCCGGCTGGTGGGCCTGCCGGCGGTCCGCCGACCGGGGGGCCGCCGACGGGGGGCTGGCGGTGCGAGTCGTTGTGATAGAGCCAGATCCCGAGGGCGATCAGCGCGGCTGCCCAGAACACGGGAGGACCCCACGGGCGGTCGAAGAACACGATGCCCGCCAGGACGAAGAGCAGGATCGCCACCCAGGTCGGCGCCCGGCGAAGGTGCTCGAGGAGCCCGTCGCCGATCGCTGCCTGCTCCCCTTCCTCGGGGATCAGCACCCAGCCGAGCAGGTAGAGAAGGACACCGAGGCCACCGGGGATGCTGATGACCGCAAAGGCGAGGCGGATCCAGAGTGGCTCGACGCCGAGGTAGGCGGCGAGGCCGCCGGCGACGCCGGCGATCTTGCGGTCGGAGCGGCTGCGGACCAGCGGAGGCCGCGTCCCGGTCCGGGGCTGCTGCCAGCCGGCGCTGGGCCCCGGCTGGCTCTGCGTGGTGCTGTCCATGGATCCCTCCTCTGTAGGTCGCTGCTCGGTGGAGCTGGGGGCTGGGCCTTGCGGGTCTGTGGAGCTGGGCGGTGGCTGCGTCTCGTTTTCCATGGCCAGATCATCGACCCGGGCGGACGCTGCCACCATCGGGATTCACCCTCGAAAAACCCTGAGAGACCCTGAGCTGGCGCACCGAAGCCGCCAGGGGAGTTCCCCGATAGGTTTCGCCGATCGGGTGCGCGAACATCTGGATGTGAACAGCTCTCTGCGCTCCGCTGCGCCGCGGAAGGGGTTCCTTGGGCTGGGTCTGTCCCGGAGCCGGAACCACCGGGTGGTCGCCGGGGTCGCCGGCGGCATCGCCGAGCGCCTGCGCGTCGATCCCTCGCTGGTGCGAATGGCCTTCGTCCTGCTCGCGCTCTGCGGCGGGGCCGGGCTCATCGCCTACGCGGTGTTGTGGGTGTCGGTCCCCCAGGCGGAGACCCCGGTCGACGTGCTGGACACGGGGCCGCAGCGCGGCATCGCCGTGGCCCTGGTCCTGGCCGGGGTCGTGATCGCCCTGCGTTCGATGGGGTTGTGGTTCGGCGACACGATCGCCTGGTCCGTCGCCCTGGTCGGCCTCGGCGTCACCGTCGTCTGGCTGCGGGGCGACGACACCGAACGTGCCCGCTGGAGCCGCCTGGCCCAGCAGGCGCCGGCCTCGATGCTCGACGCGGTGGCCGAACGGGGGCCAGTGAAAGGGATCGGCCGGCTGCGCCTCCTCATCGGCCTCGCAGCGGTCATCGGAGGCATGGCGGTCTTCCTGGCCACCAGCAACCTGGTCAAGACCCAGCCCGGCATCGTCGTGGCGGTGGCCGTCACCGCCGTCGGCGTCGCGCTCATCGCCGGGCCATGGGGCTGGCGGCTCCTCCAGGCCCTCGGCGACGAGCGGCGGGAGCGCATCCGGTCCGAGGAGCGGGCCGAGCTGGCCGCCCACCTCCACGACTCGGTCCTGCAGACCCTCGCCCTGATCCAGCGCACGGACCAGCCCCGGGAGATGATCGCCCTCGCCCGGAATCAGGAGCGGGAGCTGCGGGCGTGGCTGAGCGGCCGGCCGCCGTCCGTCGCGGGCGAGCACGACACGGTGGCCACGGCCATCGAGAAGGCGGCCGCCTCGGTCGAGCTGCAGTTCAAGGTGCCGGTCGAGGTCGTGACCGTCGGCGACGCGGCGCTGGACGAGCGGCTGCAGGCCATCGTCGACGCAACCCGGGAGGCCACCGTCAATGCCGCCAAGCATTCGGGGGCGGGACAGATCTCGATCTACCTGGAGGTCGAGCCGGAGTCGGTGACGGCGTTCATCCGGGACCAGGGGTCGGGCTTCGAGCCGGATTCGGTGGCGCCGGACCGCCGGGGCATCGCTGATTCGATCCGTGGACGGATGCAACGCTCCGGTGGGTCGGCGACGATCATGACCGAGCCGGAGGCGGGGACCGAGGTCCAGCTCAGCATGCCGAGGGTGGCGTGACGGCGCCCGGTCAGGTCCGGGTGTTCGTCGTCGACGACCACCGGCTCTTCCTCTCCGGGGTCCAGACCGAACTGGGCGGCGAATTCGACCTCGTGGGCACTGCGGGCGACGTCGAGAGCGCCATCGGTGGCATCGTCGCCTCCCTGCCGGACGTCGTGCTGCTGGACGTCCACATGCCCGGCGGCGGGGGCCGGGCGGTCCTCGAGGCGGTCCACCGCTCGGCGCCGGACGTCAAGTTCCTTGCCCTCTCGGTGTCGGATGCCCCCGAGGATGTGATCGCCGTTATCCGGGCGGGAGCCCGCGGCTACGTGACGAAGTCCATCTCCCCTGCCGATCTGCGCAGCGCCATCCGCCGCATCCACGACGGCGACGCCGTCTTCTCGCCCCGCCTCGCCGGCTTCGTGCTCGACGCCTTCGCCGACCAGACCCCGGTGGGCCCCGGCGGCGGTCCGGACGAGCTCGACCAGCTCACCCCACGGGAGCGGGAGGTCCTGCGGCTGATCGCCAGGGGCTACGCCTACAAAGAGGTGGCGAAGGGCCTCCACATCTCGGTCAAGACCGTGGAGACCCACGTGTCCGCCGTCCTGCGCAAGCTCCAGCTCTCGAGCCGTCACCAGCTCACCCGGTGGGCGACGGAGCGGCGCCTGGTCTGAGGATCAGGCTTCGGGGGTCTCGGCTTCGGGGGTCTCGTCAAGCTCGGTCGTGTCGTCGAGCGAGGCGGGATGGCCGGGGAGCAGGAGGGCCGAGCCGGTGGCGAGGGCCACCCGCTTCCCCTCGGCGTTGACGAGCTCGGCGTTGGCGATGACGAGGGAGCGGCCCTTGTGGACGACCGTCCCAACGCCGATGAGCTCCTGGCCGTCGGGGAGCACCGGCCGCAGGAAGTTGACCTTGAGGTCCACCGACGCCACCGCGCAGCCGGCCGGCGCGGTCGTTTGAATGGCCGACTGGAGCGCGGCGTCGGCGAGCAGGGCGATGAAGCCGCCTTCGACGTTGCCGCTCGGCGATCCCAGCCACCCGTGCGCCGGCATGACGAATGTGGCAGTTCCCGGACCGGCCTCGGTCAGCCTGAGGCCGGTGAGGTAGCTGAGCGGGGAGCGGCCGGACTCCCCCGCGAGCATCATGCGAAGGATCTCGAGCCCGTCGTGGCCATCCCAGAGAGCCTGCGCCAGCACCTCACCCATCGGGGGCCGCAGCCAGGGGTCGGCCGAGGTGTCGGGAGAAGGCAGGACCTGCAGGGACTCGAGCGGGGGCAGGTCTCCCACCTCCTCCAGCACCATGCAGCGGGACGTACCGTGTGCGACCAGGCGGCCGGCGTCGTCCTCGACGGCGACCTCGGAGAGCGCCATCCGCCGGCCCGGGTGCACGACCCGGCCGTGGGCGCTCAGCAGGCCCCCGTTGCCGGCGACCGGCCGGACCGCGGTCAGCGAGAGCTCGGCCGTGATCATGGGGGTCGCCGCCGGCAGCTTGGTCTGGATGGCGCAGCCGAGCGGTGGGTCGGCGAGGACCGTCAGCATCCCGATGGAGATGGCGCCCTGGGGCGGCAGGAACCACGGCGAGGCGGGCATCGTGAAGGTTGCGGTTCCGTCGCCCACCTCGCCCATGCGGACGCCGGTCAGATGGGCGAGCGGCGGCATGGGGACGTAGCCCTTCCCCCAGGCGAGCATCTGCTCCATGCCGGAGAGGTTGAAGAGCGCCCGGGGCAGGACGTCTCCCCGGACGGGTTCCTGCCAGGGCTCCACCGATGTGGCCATGCGAGGCATCATAGGGGGGACCGTCCACAATGTTCCGTCGCCCGGCCCCGTCGCAGGTTAGGGTCAGATCGCGCGTATACGCGCGCTGGGGCCCTAACCTCCAGTGCACCCGGAGCTGGACGAGGCGTTTGGGCTGCTCAGGGGTTGATTTTGGCTGGTGGTGGGAGAAGGATTCGAACCTTCGAAGGCTGAGCCAACGATTTTACAGACCGCTCCCTTTGGCCACTTGGGTATCCCACCTGGTTGGCGATGCAGGTTATCGCAACGCCGCCCTGACTAGGATAAAGGGCAACAGTCCTGCCGGGAGGTTCCGTTGGCACAGGCGTCATTCGATGTGGTGAGCGAGTTCGATGCGGCGGAGGTCCGCAACGCGATCGACCAGGCCCGCCGGGAGATCGGCACCCGTTTCGACTTCAAGAACACCGGCACCGACATCAGCCACGACGGCAACACGGCCATCGAGATCCATGCCAACTCCGAGGGCCGGGTGCAGGCCGCGAACGAGGTCCTCAAGGAGAAGATGGTCCGCCGCAGCGTGCCGCTCAAGGCGCTCCAGGAGGGCAAGATCGAGCCGGCCGCCGCCAGCACGTACAAGCAGAAGATCACGCTCGTCAAGGGCATCGACGAGGAGAAGGCCCGGGCGATGAACAAGTTCATCAAGGGCCTGCCCGTCAAGGTCCAGAGCCAGGTGCAGGGCGACAGCCTCCGGGTGACCGCCAAGTCCCGAGACGACCTTCAGGCGGTCATCAAAGCCCTCAAAGAGGAAGACTTCGGCATCCCCCTTCAGTTCACGAACTACCGCTGATCAGCCGATGCCGACACCCATGTAAGATGCCCCGGGGCCGCAGGCGGCGGCGGGGTTTCCGGGGGTACCGGCTGGTTACTGATCGCTTTGCACGTCGACACCGCACCCGATGCTGGCGGTAGTCCTGGCGGCGGGGAAGGGCACCCGCATGGCACCGTTGAGCGCCGAGTTGCCCAAGGCGCTGGTCCCGACGCTCGACACGCCCCAGCTCGCCTGGGTCCTGACCGGCCTTCGCCGGGCCGGCCTCGAGCGGGTCTGGGTGAACGCCCACGCCGGCCACGAGGCCATCGAACGGGTCGCGGCCCAGGAGGCGGCCCGCTGCGAGATGCGGATCAGCGTCTCGCACGAGCGGGAGGCCCCGCTCGGGACTGCCGGGGCGCTCAAGCCGATCGCGGGCGAGCTGACCGAGGCGTTCGTGGTGGCGAACGCCGACATCGCCACCGACCTCGCCGTCGAGCGGCTGATCGAGGCGCACCGCTCCGCCAGGGCGGCAGCGACCGTGCTCGCCATCCCGGTCGAGGACGAGGCCGACTTCGCCCTGGAGCAGAGCTGGGTCTTCGACCTGATCGACCGCCGGGAGGAGATCCGCTCCGGGCACCGCTACGGGGGCCTGGCCATCTTCGAGCCCGAGGTCCTCGCCTACGTCCCGGAGGGCGAGAGCGGCCTGTACGAGACGGTCTTCAAGGGACTCCTCCGGGACCACAAGGGCTTCGCTGCCCTGGAGTGGGACGGGTACTGGTTCGACATCGCCACCCCGAGGGACCACCTGAAAGCCAACCTCGACGTGCTCGCCGGCATGCGGGACCCGAAGTTGGCGACCGATGCCGTCGGCGAGGCCTGCGAGCGGTGGGACGTGCTGGGCTTCGTCGGCGAGGGAGCGTTGGCGGACGACGTCGACCTGCGCCACTCGGTCGTCGGCCGGCGGGCGAGCGTCGCTCCCGGCTCCCGCCTCGAGCGCTGCGTCGTGTGGGCGGGCACCCACCTTCCCCGCGGCGACTACCGGGACACGATCTTCACCCCGAGCCGGCAGCTGGCACTGCACTAGCCCCGGAAAACGGGACTAGCCCTCAGACGAGGGTCGACATCTTGGCGAGGTGGCCCGCCAGGTCGGGCAGGATGCCGACGAGGAGGACCATGACCGTCGAGACGGCGATGGTCGCCTGGAGAAGCAGCGGCACCTTGACGCCCACCGGCCCGTCGCCCGCAGGCTCGAAGAACATCCGGCGGACGACCTTGGCGTAGTAGAAGAGGGCGATCACCGTGTTGACCGCCATCGCCGCGGCGAGCCAGTACTCGTGGCCGTCGATCACCGCTCGGAAGATGAACAGCTTGGCGGCCCAACCCGCCAGCGGCGGGATCCCGGCGAGCGAGAACAGGAACAGCGTCATCACGACGGCGAGCCCCGGTGCCCGGTAGCCGAGGCCCGCGTAGTCGTCGATGAAGTAGCCGCCCTCCCGGCCGTAGGCCACCGCCACCGAGAAGGCCCCCATCTCCATGAAGGCGTAGATGAGGAGGTAGGCGATCGAGGCGGCAAATGCCTCGTGGTTGACCGGTCCCCCGTTGGCGTTCACGACCGCCAGCGGGAGCAGGATGTAGCCGGCCTGGCCGATCGACGAGTAGGCGAGCAGGCGCACGATGTGGCGCTGGGTGAGTGCGACGAGGTTGCCGAACGTCATCGTGAGGATCGCCACGGCGGCGATGAACGGACGCCAGACGTCGGCGAGCCCGTGGAACGCGATGAACATGATCTGCAGCAGCCCCACGAACCCGGCGGTCTTGGACGCCACCGAGAGGAAGGCGGCCACCGGCACCGGCGATCCCTCGTAGGTGTCGGGCACCCACCACTGGAAGGGGAACGCCGAGATCTTGAAGCCGAAGCCGACGACGACGAAGAAGACCGACAGCACGGCGATCGAGCGAAGCACCGGGGTGGCGGCCAGCCGGACGGCGATCTCGGCGAGGTTCGTCGTCCCGGTGATGCCGTAGATCAGCGACATGCCGAACAGCATCACGGCGGTGGAGAGGATGCTGAAGAGGAAGAACTTGAGGGCCGCCTCGTTGGACTTCACGTCGATCTTGCGAAGCCCAGCCAGGACGAACGCCGGCACCGAGACCAGCTCGAGGGAGACGAAGATCGGAAGCAGGTCGCGGCTGGAGGCGATGGTCAGCATCCCCAGCAGCGAACAGAGCAGCAGGAAGTAGAACTCGCCCTGATGGATCCCGTCCCTGCGGAGGTAGTCGTAGGACATGGCGAGCGTCAGGAGGGCCGCGACACAGAACAGGATCTTGAGGGTGACGGCGAAGGGATCGACCACGAACATCCCGCCGAGGGTCGTCCGGACCGGGCCACCGGCGAGCGCCAGGAGCGCAACGAGCGTCCCGGCGACCCCGAGCAGCGACACCGGCATGATGAGGCCCTTCCGGTCCTCGGGGAGTCCCAGGTCCACGACGAGCACGAGGCACAGCGCGCCGGTGAGGACCAGTTCAGGGGCGACCGCCGCGTAGTCGATCTGCATGGTGGCGCCTCAGCCTCCGAGCAGCCGGGTGAGCCCGATGACCGAGTGCGTCGTCACGTCGAAGATCAGGCGGGGGAACAGGCCGAGGCCGAGGGTGAGCAGGAGCAGCGGGGCCCAGGCCACCATCTCGATCGGCTGGACGTCGATGAGCTTCTTGCCCTCCCACTGGGCGGGGACCTTCCCGAGGTTCACGCGCTGGAGCATCCAGAGGAAGTAGCCGGCGGTCAGCACCGTGCCGATGCCCCCGGCGACCATGTAGGCACGGAACGTGTGGCTCGAGAGCGCCGACAGCGGGTTGTAGGAGCTGAGCAGGGCGAGCACCTCACCCCAGAACCCGGCCAGGCCGGGCAGGCCGAGCGAGGCGATGGCCGTGAAGGCCAGCAGCCCCCCCAGCACCGGCAACCGCAGCGACATCCCCCCGAGGGCGGGGATCTCCCTCGTGTGGTAGCGCTCGTGGATCGAGCCGGCGATGAAGAACAGCATCCCCGTGATGACGCCGTGGGCCACCATGCCGAACACTGCGGCGTTGACGCCGATCTGGGTGAGGGTCGCGATGCCGAGCATGACGAAGCCCATGTGCCCGACCGAGCTGAACGCGATCATCCGCTTGAGGTCGGTTTGGGCGAGGCAGTTGAGGGCGGCGTAGACGATGCCGATGACGGCAAGGGCACCGATCAGCGGGGCGTACGTGCGGGCGGCGTGCGGCAGGATCGGGATCGAGATCCTGAGGAACCCGTAGGTGCCCATCTTGAGGAGGATCGCCGCCAGCAGCACGCTGCCGACCGTCGGTGCCTCGGTGTGGGCATCGGGGAGCCAGGTGTGGAACGGCCACATCGGCACCTTGATCGCGAAGCCGATCCCCATGCCGAGGAAGATCAGGTCCTGGATGCCCGAGGGAAGACTGGGCCCGATCCGCTGGAGCTCCAGGATGTCGAACGTGTGCGGGCTCGCCCGGAAATAGAGGGCGAGGAAACCCAGCAGCATGAAGACGCTGCCGAAAAGGGTGTAGAGGAAGAACTTGATCGCCGCGTACTCCCGCCGGGGCCCACCCCAGAGGCCGATCATGAAGTACATCGGCACGAGCACCAGCTCCCAGAAGATGAAGAACAGCACGAGGTCGAGCGAGACGAAGGTGCCGGCCATACCCGTCTCGAGCAGGAGCATGAGGGACAGGAACCCCTTGGCGTTGCGGGGCTCGGGCAGCCACTTCAGCGAGTAGATCGCGCACAGGAACGTCATGAGGAACGTCAGCTCGAGCAGCGGCAGGGCGATCCCGTCGATCCCGACGTGGTACCGGGCGCCGATCGAGGGGATCCACGACCGGGTGGTCTCGAGCTGCATCCCGGGCATCCCGATGTGGTAGACGCGCAGCAGCAGGATGCCGAAGAGCAGCGGCAGGGCGGTGAAGATCAGGGAGAGCGACTGCACCATCCGCTCCTGCTCCTTCGGGGTGAACGCGATCAGGGCTGCCCCCACCACCGGGAGAAACACGCAGAGCGTCAGGCCCCAGTGCGCCAGGATGTTCATCTACAGTCCTTTCGTCCTCAACCCCGAATCAAGAAGGCGCCTACGAACACGGCGATGCCCACGAAGAGCCCCGCCGCGTAGAGCTGCACGTTGCCGGTCTGCCAGAACTTGAGCCCGTTGCCGGCGGCCTCCGCCCCCTGGCCCAGGCCGTTGACCGCGCCGTCGATCACCGGCTGGTCGATGCCGTGGTATAGACCTCGTCCGAGCGCCACCGCCCCTTTGCCCGCCAGGTTGATGACGGCGTCGAGGATCTTCTGGTTCGTCCAGTACATGGCGCGGGCGATCGGGCCGGCGACGGGGTGGACGATGCCATTGAAGTAGAGCTCGTCGAAG
>DASXNO010000139.1:0-12148 GCA_036495025.1 Actinomycetota bacterium
GCGCTGCGGGATCGTCACCTCCAGCCTGGGCTCGATGTCCGGCAGGCGCCAGAGCTGGCCGGCCGCCCGGTGCGACGCAATCCCATCGGCCGAAAGGCACCCCGCCATCTCCGCCTGTTCCCATGTCTGCGGTGCCCCGACGCGCCGCACCACTCCGTCGTAGACGGCTACCCAGTCGTCGCTTCTCGTCAACCAGCCCCACTGCCCCGGCGACATCCCCGCCCGCAGCGCCTGGTAACGAGCGATGAGACCATGTTGAGCAGCGCACATCTCTACTAGAGCATCGTTCATACCCACAGTATGCCCGCAGGTACTGACAGATAGGGGCTCGTTTTGGAACTGAGGTAAAAATAGCGCGTATACGCGTCATTTTTACCTCAGTCCGAGGGAGTGGATGAGGCCCCGGGCGATCGTGAAGGCCCCCACCGCGACGAAGAGCACGACCACGAGGACGATGGGGCCGACCCACCAGTCGGTCTGGCGCTCGAGGTCGGTTGGGTCGCCCTCCTCCGCCAGGTAGAGGGCCACGCTGCGGCCGCTGTCGGGATCCCGGACGACCGCGTGGTCGGCGGCACCGTCGTCGATCGAGGAGGCGCCGACCAGCAGGTCGGCCACCTCCTGCGGGTTGAGGTGCAGGGTCACCTCCTCCAGCGTCCGGCCACGGTCGTCGGTGATGTCCACGACGCGATTGTAGGGCGATACGATCTGTGATCGTCATGCCGGACAGGCTCACGCTCCGCCCGGTCGAGCCCGGCGACGAGCCGTTCCTGCGGGCGTTGTACGCCTCGACCCGGGAGGAAGAACTCGCGGCGCTCGGGTGGAGCCCGGCGCAGACGGAGGCGTTCCTCCACCAGCAGTTCCGGGCCCGCCAGCAGCAGTACCGGTCCCAGTTCGCCGGCGGCGACGACGACCTCGTCCTCGTCGAGGGACAGCCGGCCGGGCGGCTGTACGTCGAGCGCGGGGAGTTCCTGATCCGCATCGTTGACATCGCGATCGCCCCCGCCTTCCGGGGCCGGGGAGCGGGCACGGCGCTGCTCGCCGCCGTGATCGCGGAGGCCTCGGCCGCCGGGAAGGTGGTCGAGCTCCACGTCGAGGCCGGCAACCCCGCCCAGCGGCTGTACCGCAGGCTCGGGTTCGTACAGATGGACGAGGCGGTCCCCTACCTCCGGATGCAGTGGCGGCCCCCTCGAGCCGAGACGGCGGCTCAGCCGAACGACACCTCGTAGGCCAGGGACAGGTGACGCGTCTATTCGTACTGCAGGGCCTCGGTCACGTCGAGGAGGGCGGCGCGCCGGGCCGGGTAGATGGCGGCGCCGACCGCGGCGGCGACGCCGAGGCCGAGGACCGCCAGGTACGTGAGCGGCTGGATCACCGTCGGGATGGTCAGGCCGGTCTGGATCTCGGTGATGCGGTGCGCGAACAGGCCGACCCCGGTGCCGAAGCCCCAGGCGAGGACAACACCGAGCGTGCCGAGCATCAGCGACTCCAGCACGACCATCCGGCGGAGCTGCCGGCGGTTCATGCCAACCGCTCGCAGGATGCCGAGATCCCGGCGTCGCTCGAAGGTCGAGATCAGCAGGGTGTTCGCCACCCCGAGGCCGGCCACGAGCACCGCCACGACTTGCACGCTGCCGATCAGCCGCTGCAAGCTCGAGACGATGGCCGAGAGGCGATCGATGAACTGGCGCCTGGTGTCCGGGCTCAGGCCGTAGCGGGGACCGAGCTGCTGGCGGATCGCCGCGGCAACGGATGACGGCGCGACACCCGGCTTCACGAACACGTCGATGACATCGCCGACGGTGAGGCCCCAGGCGGCGGTCGCATCCTCGTAGGTGACGTAGAAGGTCGGCAGCACCGCCGAGGGATCCTCGTAGACGCCGACGACCGCGAACGTCTTCGGGCCGGCGGGGGTGTCGAACGTGACGTGGTCGCCCTCGTGAAGGCCGAAGCGTCCCGCCGCCGAGGCGGAAACGAGCATCTTGCCGCCCCCGACGACGGCGGCGTTGATCTCCCGGTCGTGCTGGGAGACCGTCGGGTCCGCGCCGTAGCGGCGGTAGCCCTCCTCGGGGATGGCGAGCACGGGGGCGATGCGACCACGGTAGGTCGTCAGCATGGTCTTCGTGGGGTAGGCAGCCGCGACGCCGGGCATCCTGGCGATGGTCGAGGCGACGCCCGCATCGACCCCGACGGCGGCGCCGTAGGGCTGCCAGTCCCTGGCGCGGACGATGAGGTCCGCCTGGATCAGCCGCGTGAGGCCGTCGTTGAAGGCGTTCTGGAACGAGGCGATGTCCACCTGGACGCCCACGACGAGGGCGAGGGCCAGGACGACGGCCCCCACCGTGTAGGCGGTGCGCGTCGGGGAGCGTTGCAGCTCACCGGCGGCGAGGCGCAGCGTCGCGCGGGACCGGGCGGCCGGCCGCAGCACCTGCCCGGCCAGCGCGGGCACGAGGGGGCGGACCAGGACCGCGACCCCGGCGATGAACAGCAGCATCGCCACCGTGGGCAGCGTGAGGGTCGTGGTGGGCGCACGAACCCACCAGGCGGCAAGCCCGGCCCCCCCGAGGACGAGGACGACCCCGACGGGCAGGGGGCGCCATCCTCCGACGCCGGCCGGCTCCTCAAGGGCGGCCCGGGGTCCGAGGTTGGCGGCCGGATCCGCCCCGGCCACGCGGCGCGCCGGTCCGGCCGCGGCCCCCATCGACGCGAGCACGCCGCCGGCGCCGGCCAGCACGAGCGCCGGCCACGACAGCACGAGGTGGCTGACGTTCACGGGCAACAGCGTCTCGAGTCCCGCCCCACGGATGGCGAGCAGGATCCGGGCGAGCCCGAGCCCGGCCAGCTCGCCGGCCGCAGATCCCGCCGCGCCGAGCAGCGCCCCCTCCGAGACGAGCAGCCAGAAGGTCTGGCGCCGCTTGGCGCCCACCGCCCGCAGGATCGCCGCCTCGCCGGCCCGCTCGACCGAGGCCATCGACATCGTGTTGTAGACGAGGAACGCCCCCACGAAGAGGGCGACGATCGCGGCCACGTTGAGCACGACGCTGACGGTGGCCGTGATCTGCCGGACGTCGGCGGTGCGCAGCGCCAGGGGCCCGACCCGCACCGAGGGGCCGAGGGAGCGCTCCAGCGCCGCCGCCACGCCGGCGGAGTCCGCGCCGGTCTGGACGTAGACGGCGTCGATGCGGCCCTGCCGGCCGAGGAGGGCCTGGGCGGTGAGGAGGCCCGTGGCCACCGCGCGGGCCGATCCCTGCACCGGGGGAAGGGAGCCGCCGACATGGGCCGGCTGCCAGCCCTGCGGTGTGTACAGCTCGACGGGGGCGTTCTTCCCCACGCCGAGCTCGGCTGCGAGGGGGGTGGGGATCAGGAGGCCGGTGGGGTCCGCGCCCGCGAGGCTCGCGCCGCCGAGGGCGCGCGGGGCGAGAGCCAGGATGCCCGGCTCGAAGCCGATGACGGCCACGCTCACCTCCCGGGCCGCCGTGGCCCTGATGCCGTTCCTGCTGGCCGGTCGGATGAACGTGCTGGCCTCGACCGTGCCCGCCGCGGCGAGCACGCCCGGGGTCGCTCGTGCCCGGGTGAGGACCGACTCCGGCATGCTGATCTCGGTCACGGGCCGGACCTCGAGCTGCGCCTTCGTCGCCGCCGAGAGCGACGCATCTCGCAGGGCGGCGTTGATCGAGCTGGTCAGCCCGCCGACGGCGACGGCGAGGGCGACCCCCGAGGCGATCCCGGCAATCGACAATGCCAGGCGGAGCCGGTGGGCGACCAGGTGGCGGGAGTTGAGCGCCCAGCCGAGCCGCAGCGCCCCCCGCAGCCGGCGGTTCACCCCGCCACCGCGGCGGCTTCGATGAGCCCGTCGCGCATGGAGAGCGTCCGCTCGCCGGGCAGCGCGGCGTCGGGCTGGTGGGTGACCAGGACGACGGCGGCCCCGTACTCGGCCGGGGCGTCGCGCAGGATCTGCAGGATGTCCGCCCCGGAGGCCGAATCGAGGTTGCCGGTCGGCTCGTCGGCGAGGATCAGCGAGGGCCGGATGACGAGCGCCCGGGCGATCGCCACCCGCTGCTGCTCGCCGCCGGACATCTCCCGGGGGCGGTGGTTGGCGCGGTGGGCGAGGCCGACCCGTTCCAGGGCCTGTCCGGCGCGGCTCCGGATCTCGTCCGGCGCGGCGCCGTCGAGCAGCAGGGGCAGGCCGACGTTGTCGGTCGCGGAGAGCGTCGGCAACAGGTGGAAGAACTGGAAGATGAAGCCGATCCCCCGGCGGCGCCGAAGGGTGAGGTCGTCGTCCGACATCGCGGAGAGGGAGATGCCCTCGAGCAGCACCTCGCCGGCGGTGGGCCGGTCCAGGCCGGCCATGATGTGCAGCAGCGTCGACTTGCCGGAGCCCGACGGGCCGGTGACGACGAGGAAGTCACCGGCATCGACGGCCAGCGAGACGCCCCGAAGGGCCCGGACGGTCTCCTCGCCCCGGCGGTAGGTCCGGTGGACGTCCCGCAGCTCCACAAGATGCGGCGCCACCCGGGGCGTCCCCTGAGGCGTCGGCGGGGGCGTCGGCTCGGGCGTCAAGGGTGGCTCCGGAGCGACGTGACCTGGTGGGAGCTGAATGGCGAGCCGGCCACCTTCCCGGAGGTCGTCGCGTCGCTGGTGACGGCCATGCCGAGCACCGGCGAGAACAGGCTCGTCGTGTCCAGCGTGACGTCGATGCTCGACTGGGCCACGTAGTGCACGACGCTGTGGACCCTCCAGACGCTCCAGGGCTGGCCCGCCACCGTCGCGCTCTGGGGTCCTTGCACGGTGAGCTGCAGCGTCCCGGCGCACTCGGCGCCGGACCACGACTGGGCCGGGAGCGTGACGGCCTGCAGCGGGACCGGCAGGATCTCGGGCGGCGGCACGTAGCTGCAGTCGTAGCTCGCCAGGCCGAGGAAGGTGAGGTTCGTCATCGTCAGGACGACCCGGGAGCCCTGATAGAGCTGCTTCGTGGTGGTCTGGACCTGGTCCTGCGAGGTGGTGCCCCGGAAGCCGACCTCCGTGCCACCCGCCTGGGGACTCGTCTCGTTGACGTCGATCGTGAGGGTGGCGCCCGGCTGGTACGGCTGGGCGATGCCGAGCAGGGGAGTCTGGGTGGTGCCGGCGAGGTCGTACACGTAGGTACCGAGCTTCGGGAGGGACACCGGGGCTGTCGCCGGGCCCGGCGGGGTCGGGGTCGATGGCCCGGGCGCCGTGCCCGTTGCGGCCGGCGGGCGGGGCTTGGAGCCGGTGGGGCTCGGCAGGGTGGTGCCGGCGTGCGCAAGCATGGGGGAGGGCGCCGGGCTCGGCGGCGGCGAGGACGGTGAGGCGGCGGGCGCCGTCACGGTCGGGCTCACGGTCGTGGACGAGGGGCTCTGCGTGGGGGTCGTCGTGGCAGCGCGCTTGGGGCTGCAGGCTCCGGCCAGGAGGCCGAGCCCGACGAGGAGGCACAGCCCGCGGCTGAGTCTGGGAGCGATCATCGAAGGAGCTCAATTTTACCCACCCTCTCTGCAACACCTGTTGAGACGCCATGGCGTTTTCCGGGCGGCCGCCCAGAGCTCCGCCTCCTCGGGATTGGCGCCCGGGTTGACGACCCGGCCGATCACAACCACCGCCGCCACCCGCGCGCGGGCGAGCCGGAGGGCCGACACCGCGCTCTGGACGCTGGCGCCCGTCGTGAACGTGTCGTCGACGACCACCAACTCGAGGCCGCCGACGTCGCGGATCACCCTGAACGCGCGGTCCGAGGCAGCGTTGTGGCCGGGCGGCGCCACCGTGCGGAGCGTTCGGGTGTAGCGGCGCCGGAGCCACCGGGACCGGCGGACCACCTTCTCGAGGGGATGACGCTGCGAGCGCCGCCGGGTCGGCGGCACGACGGTGATCCGCCAGTCGGGCGAGAGGCCCGGAGCGATGCAGGCGAGATGCCGCCGGAGGAACCCCGAGAGCACCCACCCGAGCCGCCTGCCCAGCCGCCGCCGCAGCGCCGGGTCCCGGCCATCCTTGTACCGGCGCAGCGCGTGCCAGAGGTTGTCCCCGGTCCGGTACAGCGAGATCGGGACGACGCCCTCCGCCGGCAGGCTCACCTGCGCCGAGGTCCGAAAGCACCCAAAGCACCGCTGCCTGCCTCGCCGCGTGGCGGCATGGCAGACCTCGCAGACCCCGTCTCCCGCCGGTGGCACCGACGTACACGCCCCGACCGTCAAATCGGCCCCCCACAACACCTCCCGGCACGTCATGATATGCACATCAGTGTAGACAGGCGTAGAGAGGCTTGCAAGCTGGATGTAGAGGATAGTCGTCCATCGCGCGCATGCGCGCGATCGGGGACTATCCTCCGGGGATGAGCCTCTCGGAGCTAGCCGCCGAGTATGAGGAACGGGGGGAGGACCCCCTTCCGGTGTACCGGGAGCTGGGCGCGAAGGGGCTCGCCGGGCTCCCGTTCGATCCCGCCTACGGCGGCGGTGGGCGGCCCTACCGGGAGTATCTCGACCTCATCGAGGAGCTGGCACGGTCCTGGGTCGCCCTTGCGGTGGGGATCGGCGTCCATACCCTCGTCTGCGACGCCGTCCAGCGATTTGCCACCGAGGACACGAGACGGGAGCTGCTGCCCGCCATGCTGGCGGGGGAACGGTTCGGGGCCTACGCGCTGACCGAGTCGTCGTCCGGCTCGGATGCCGCCAGCCTGCGCACCCGGGCCAAGAGGACGGAGGGCGGCTACGCCATCACGGGGCGCAAGCAGTTCTGCACCCGGGGCGGCGAGGCCGACCACCTCCTGGTCATGGGCCGCACCGGGGCGGACGGGCCGAAGGGGATCACGGCCTTTGTCGTCGACAGGCAGACCCCGGGGTTCCGGCCCGCCCATACCGAGCGGAAGATGGCCTGGCGCTCGTCGCCGACCTGGGAGCTGGTCTTCGAGAACTGCCAGGTCGCCGACGAGCGGCGCCTCGGGGCCGAGGGCGAGGGCTTCACGATCGCGATGGCGGCCCTCGATGCCGGTCGGCTCGGGATCGCCGCCTGCGCCGTCGGGCTCGCCCAGGCGGCCTGCGACGAGGCGCTCGCCCATGTCCGGGCGGTCCGGGCGGCGGGCGGTGGCGAGGGCGAGCAGGGCACGGAGTTCATGCTCGCCGACATGGCGACCGGGATCGAGGCCGGTCGGGTCCTCTACCAGCACGCCGCCAACCTGAAGGACCGGGGGGCGCCGTACTCGCTGCAGGCCTCGATGGCGAAGCTTTTTTGCACCGACATGGCGATGCGGGCAACGACCGATGCCGTGCAAATTGCCGGCGGCGGGCTGACCGAAAGGTTTTTTCGGGAATCAAAAGCCCTCCAGATCGTTGAAGGCACCAATCAGATCCAGCGCATGATCATTGGGCGTACGCTGGGTAGCTGAGATCGGACTGTGACGCTCGTTGCAGAGTTCCGAGGAAGGTGCATAATCACGCTTCAACTTTGGACCTAAACCGCCCAACCCCCCCGAGGACCAGCGGGCGGCAGGTCCGCTCAGGGTTACAGGGGAAGGAATCATGAGCGAGATATTCGAAGAGCCAGAGACAGACGAAGAGGAAGAAGACGAAGACCTGGAGGACGGCGAGGAGGAAGAGGACCTCGCCGAGCCGTCGGCCATCGCGGAGGGAAGCCTCGAGGAGATTCTCTCGAAGCGAGGCGAGGTTGCAGACACCGAGGAAGAGGAGGATGCCCTCCTCGACCTGACTCCCGACGAGCGGATGGAGACGCTGTCCATACGGCCAGTGCCGAAGCAGGCCAACGAGTTCGTGTGCTCGAACTGTCACCTCGTGAAGCACCAGAGTCAGCTCGCTGACCCAGCCAAACAGCTCTGCCGCGACTGCGTCTGAACCAGCGTCCGGGCCGGGGCATGTGGCAGGTCCTGGCCGGCCTACCCGCATCCCTGGCCGCGGGCGCCCTCAGCGGCGTCGCGACCGCCCTGGCGTTTCCCCCCCACGACGTCGGGCTGCTGGCGTTCTTCTCGCTGATCCCCCTGGCCCTGGTCTTCCGCGCGGGCAAGGGACCGCAGGTCGCCGTCGCGGCCGGGGTCTTCGGGCTGGTCTTCTTCGGCCTGCTGTTCCCCTGGATCCATCTCTTCGGGACGGCTGCCTACGTGCTCCTGGTGACGCTGGAGACGGCCTTCGTCGTCGTCTTCCTTGTCGTGGGCCTGGCGCTGCGCCGCCGCCTGCCCCCGGCGCTCACGCCGCTGGCGTTCGGCACTGCATACCTGGCGGGTGAGTTCCTCCGTTCCCACACCCCGATCGGCGGCTTCCCCTGGGGCGGTCTCGGCTACACGCAGCACGACCACGCGGCCATCCTGCGCCTCGCCGCCTACACGGGCGTCTGGGGCGTCACCCTGCTGATCGCAGCGGTGAACGCCATCCTGGCCGAGGCCCTCGTCGCCCTCGTGTCGGCGCCGGGCCGCGCCCTGCGCCTGCTGGCCCTCGCCGCCGCCCTGGTCCTCGCGCCGGCCCTGCTCCCGGTGTCCCAGCCAAACGGGGCCCCGATGACCCTCGCCCTCGTGCAGCGACAACCGCCGGCTCAGGATCCGGCGCAGGGCTCCGCCCAGGAGCAGTCGCTCAGGAGCGAGGCGGCCCTCACGCGCAGCGTCGCCGCGCGGAAGGTCGGGCTCGTCGTCTGGCCGGAAAGCTCCTTCGACAACGACCCGCTTTCGACCGCCTCCCTCGCCGGCCCCCTCCTGCAGTCCATCCGCGCGACCGGCGCCGCGTTCGTGGTCGGGGCGAGCGTGGACGCACCCGGGCCAAGGTTCCGCAACGAGAGCCTGTTCATCCGCCCGGACGGCACCCTCGCGGCCCAGTATGTGAAGATGCACCTCGTGCCGTTCGGCGAATACGTCCCGGGCCGGAGGTTCCTGGCGAGCTGGATCCACGAACTCGATAAGGTACCGGCGGACGGTGTGGCCGGAACCTCTCCCACCGTCTTCTCGCTGCCGCAGGGAAAGTTCGGGACGGTGATCTGCTACGAAACGGCCTATCCGGAGCTGGTGGGCTCGTTCGTGGCGAGGGGGGCACGCATGATCGTGGTGTCGACCAACAACGCGTCCTACCGGCGCACCCCCGCCAGCGCACAGATGGTGGCGATCAGCCAGCTCCGCGCCGCCGAGCAGCGCATGTGGGTGGCCCAGTCGGCCCTGACCGGGATCTCGGCGGTGATCGCTCCCACCGGCCAGGTCGTCGAGCGAACGAAACTCTTCGACTCCCAGGTGCTCACCCCGACCGTCCGCTTCGCGACGACCCGGACCCCCTACGGGCGCTATGGAGACTGGCTCCCCGCCGTCCTGTTCGTCGTCGCGCTCGCGATGACGGCGGGCGGCCCGCTCCGCACAGAGAGGACCGGACGTGCTGGCTGACGACGCGACGGGCCCGAGGCCGCCCTCAAGCGGCCGGATGGATTGGGAGGCCGCGCTCGTGGTGATCCCCACCTACAACGAGGCCGACAACATCGAGGCCATCCTGACGGCGGTGACCGCGGCGGTGCCGGAGGCGTCCGTGCTGGTGGTCGACGACGGGTCGCCGGACGGCACGGGCGACCTGGTGGAGAAGGTGGCCGAGGGCAACCCCCGCATCCACCTGCTCCGGGGCGAGGGCAAGCGGGGCCTGGGCCAGGCCTACATCGCCGGCTTCCACTGGGGCCTCGAGCATGGCTACGGCTTCTTTGTCGAGATGGACGCCGACTTCTCCCACGACCCCGCCGCCATCCCGGACCTGCTCGGGGCCGCAACGGAGGCCGACGTCGTGGTCGGTTCCCGCTACATCCCAGGCGGGGGCGTCGTGGGATGGTCGAAGCGGCGCCACCTCCTCTCGAGGGCGGGCAACGTCTACGCCCGCCTCGTCCTTGGCTTCGCGGTCAAGGACGCCACCGGAGGGTTTCGTTGCTACCGGCGGGCGGTACTCGAGGAGGTCGACCTGCCCGGCGTGCGCTCCAACGGCTACGCCTTCCAGATCGACATGACCTACCGCGCCTGGCGCCGGGGGTTCCGCCTCGCCGAGGTCCCGATCACCTTCCGGGAGCGTGAGCTCGGCACCTCGAAGATGTCCGGCTCGATCGTGCGGGAGGCCCTGGTCGCCGTCGCACGATGGGGACTTCGGGATCGCCTGCCCGGCCGGAGGCCGCCGGGCAACTCCTGAACGGCTCCCAGGCGCCCCCGCCCGCACCTTCTAAGGAGAAGCCTGCAGGCGGGGGCCGGAGCGTCGCCAGGCGACGCGGCGTGCGCCCCGGGGTACCCCCGTCCCCCGAGGCACACACCGTCCTAGATGCCCCCCGACATCTAGGCAGGACCGCCTAGTCCACAAAGGAATCGGCACCGACCGACTGTCCCTTGAGGCCTTCAGCACCTTATGAAGAAACCGTAAGGTCGTTCGAAGTCTAACGAATATCGGCCGTCGGCGTGCTGGCGGTGGGCTGGTGCCGGGCGGGGCCGGAGGATGGAACGGTAGGCTGGCGAAGCCAGGTCACATCGCTCCCACGCGCGCGGGGGGCTCGACACCACGCCGTGCGCCCCTCAAGGCGCCGGGAAGGCCCAGGCGCCCCTCAAGGCGCCGTGTACGAAAAGAGGTGAGGACATGTCGCTGAAGGTGGGCGTCCTGACCGGGGGCGGTGACTGCCCGGGACTGAACCCTGCAATCCGCGGGCTCGTCTACCGCGGCCTCGATCACGGCTTCGACTTCGTCGGCCTCGAGGAGGGCTGGCGGGGTCTCGTCGAGGGCAAGACGCTGCCGCTCGGCCTCAACGAGGTCCAGCACATCGTGAACCAGGGGGGCACGATCCTGGGCACGTCGCGCACGAACCCCTTCAAGAAGGAGGGGTACGTCGATCGCTGCCTCGCCACATGGAAGGACCTGGGCCTCGACGCGCTCGTGGCGATGGGCGGTGAGGACACGCTGGGGGTGGCCACCCGTTTCTATACCGAGCACGGCCTGCACGTCGTCGGCGTCCCGAAGACGATGGACAACGACCTCTCCGCCACGGACTTCACCTTCGGGTTCGATACCGCGGTGACGCTGGCGATGGAGGCCGCGGAGCGCCTCGTTGACACCGGGCGCAGCCACCGGCGGATCATGATCCTCGAGGTGATGGGCCGCCATGCCGGCTGGGTCGCGCTGTACACGGGCCTCGGCTCCGGGGCCGACTGGACCCTGCTCCCCGAGAACCCCGACATCGACGTCGCCGCCATGTGCGACCACTTGAAGAAGGTCCACGCCCGCAACAAGGTGGCCCTCGTCGTCGCCTCCGAGGGGATCAAGGTGCCCGGCGTCGAGGAGGGCAAGGAGGAGCTCGACGACTTCGGTCACATGATCCTCCGCAACCGCGGCGTGGGGGAGCAGCTCGCCCAGCTCCTCGAGAAGGAGACCGGCATCGAGACGCGCTACGCGGTCATCGGCCACATGCAGCGGGGCGGGGCTCCCACCCTCTTCGACCGGATCCTCGGCACCCGGGTGGGCTACAAGGCCGCCGACCTCGTCGCGGCCGGGGACTGGGGGAAGATGTCGGCGCTGCGGGGCAACGAGATCATCGGGGTGCCGCTCGAGGAGGCCACCGGGACGCTCAAGATCGTCACGCCGGAGTGGGAGCGATTCCTGGCGACGTTCTCTAAATAGCGACGGAGCGGTTGGCCCGCTCCCGTGCCCGGATGCGGTGGAGCCGCTCCCAGGTGCGCCACCCCGTGGCACAGAACGCCAGCCAGGCGCCGCCGAGCGCTGCCCCTCCCGCCACATCGGACGGGTGGGCGATGGCGAGGTAGACGCTGCACATGCCCACCACGAGGACCAGGGCGAACGCCGCCGTCCACATCCAGACCCGGGCCGCCCACGACGACGCTCCCAGCGAGAGCGCGAACGCCACCGCGCCGCAGAGCGTGGCGACGAGGACGGTGTGCCCGGAGGGGAACGAGAAGCCAGGAGCCTCGATCAGGCTCCCGAGGGGGGCCGGCCGCCCGACGAGGCCGCCGACGATGCGGTGCAGGAGCTCCCCGCCGGCCACCGACGCCAGCACGAAGGCCCCCGGCCGCAGCGAGCGCGCCCTGCGGGCGACCAGCAGGGCCCCACCGGCCACGAGCACCGCGACGACCGCGGGGTGGCCCAGCACGGCGAGCGTCTTCAGCAGGTGGGTGAAGCGGACGCTGCGGTGG
>DASXNO010000140.1:0-3634 GCA_036495025.1 Actinomycetota bacterium
TGTCACCATTTACGGCGGGAATCTTCGGGGAACTGGATCTGCGACAAGGCTCGTAGTTTCGCCAGCAATTCTATTCCTCGCGCGAGCCTTGCCGGTTGGAATTCCGAGCTCAGACCTGGAGCTTGTAGCCGTAGCCTCGCACGGTCTTGATGTAGCGGGGACGGTGCGGCTGTTCTTCGATCTTGGTCCGGATCCGCATGATGTGCACGTCGAGCGTTCGTGTGTCCCCGCAGTAATCGTCGCCCCAGACTTCGCACAGGAGCTGTGTCCTGGTCACCAGCCAGCCCGGTTTGCGCATCAAGGCTTCGAGGACCTCGAATTCCTTCCGAGGAAACTCGACGAGCCGGCCTCGGACGTACACCTCGCGCCGCCCTCGATACAGGTGAAGAATACCGGCAACGAGGGGGGCGTCCTCAGTGGGGGCGAGCGAGGCCCCCTGTCGCCGAACGCGGGCACCGACCCGGAAGATGAGCTCTCGTATGGAGCATGGCGAGGTGATGCAGTCGTCTGCCCCGCACTCAATTGCGGCAATCCTCTCGGGTTCAGAGGCGCCGGAAGCCAGGACAATAATCGGCGCGCTAGAGCCGGCTCGAATCAGGCGACAGAGGTCGATGCCGCCGAGGAGCCCGACATCGAGATCGGTGAGCACGACCATCGGGTGGAGCTCCCGGAAAGCTCTCAGCCCGCGTGCGCCGTCGGGAGCGCTGACGACGTGGAACCCCTCATCGCGGAAGCCTGCGCAGAGTCGCTCGGTAAAGCTGTCCTGGCGCCGGACCACGAGGATCAGGCCATCGATGAGTGATCTGTCGGAAATTATCGCGGGATTGTGCAACTGATTTTCAGATAGCGTAGGAACGCGCACGGACCCCCCCGGCCTCTCAAGCAGCGATACTATAATATCCTCTCGATATAATAGCACCCGTCCGAGATCCTGGCGGCGCCGAACAGCTCCCGTCGTCGCCTCAGAGGGCCTTGACGGCGTCCCGGGGCAGCACCGTCCACATCGCCGCCTGATCCTCCCTGGGGTGGGCCGCAAGCAGCAGCACGGAGCGGGATTCGCGCAGGACCGGGCGGATCCAGTCACCGAGGTCGATGGTCTCGTCCCCCTTCGGCTCCCGCCCCGCCGGGTCCCGTGCAACATCGATCGGCGCAAGGGACCGCAACTGGTCGTAGGTGACGGTCCCCGCCAGATCGCGCAGCCCCGGCATCCACAGGAACCGTCCGTCATCCCCGCCGAGGCGCAGGCCGACCGCCGCGAGGGCTCCGATGACGCCACCGCCGTCGCCGCCGTGCGCCGACAGCGAGACGGCGCAGGCAGCGGCACGGGCGACGGCCTCCGAACGGTCGAGGACGTCGTGCTTGGCCCGGCGGCCCCAGTCGACCAGCTCGTGCCGGCGCCGGGGATCCGACCAGGACGGCGCCGCGGCGACGGCCAGCCCCGGGTCGGATCCCGGAGCCGAGGTCCGCTCCAGGAACGGCCCCGCGGCCCCGGCGATCGCCTCGGCGTCGACGCCCGGCGCCCCATCCCAGGCGATGCAGGCGCTCGAGTTGTGCGAGGTGAAGGGGATCCGCGGATCGACGAGCAACTGATGGCGGGTCACGCCGCTCGCAGTTCCAAGCCCCGCCTCGCGCAGCGCCTCAACGAGGCGCTGCGCGAGGTTCCCGGTCCCCTTGCTCTCCAGGTTGTCGGTGTCGTCGACGCCGACGAGGAGTCGGGATCCGGTGGAGCTGTCGAAACCGGCGGTCAAGAGCTGGCCCGCAGTCCGAGGCGCTCTCCCAGCCGCCGCCACTCCTGGTTGAGCACCCAGGCGAGGCCGAAAGCGATCACACCGGCCCCAGCTCCGAAGCCGAGGTCCGAGCCCAGCAGGCGCAACCACCCCGTCCCTCCGACGCTGGAGATCGAAACCCAGATGCCATTGAGGGGAACGCCTCCCACGAAGCTGTTGCTGATCGGCGTGATCCACCCCACCAGCGCCAGCAGGAGCGCACCGAGCCCGGCCAGCTGCAGCGGCTTGGCGGCAAGCTGCGGGCGGGCGGCAAGGCAGGCGTCGATGCCGATGCCGGCGACGACGTACTGCGTGACGCCCCAGAAGCTGCCGTTCGGCGACCGGCCGATGGCCAGGGTGCCCAGTGCGGCGGCCAGCCCGACGCCGGTTGCCCATCCCTTGCCGCCGACCAGCCGCATCATCAGAAGCAACGACAGCCACCCGAGCGCCCGGTGACCGGGCAGGCCCAGTGGCGTGTGGGGCTGGACCATGATCGCCGCCGTGCTGATCCCCGCCAGCACGGCCACCTTCCTGATGCCGCCGTTGGCCTGCCGGTAGGCCCGGCGTAGGAACGCGGGCCTGGGCCTCCCGAGCGCCTCGATGCTGCGCTGGGGCACGGCGCGGGCGACGGCGATCGAGGCCTCACTCGGATCCGGCCCACCCCAAGTGCGCAGAAGCTCCACCTCATCCATACGGCATCCCTCCATCCGTGTTGCCGCTGAGGGCCTCGCGGGATCGCGAGGTCCTTCCGGTCGAGGCCCTCGGCGCCGAGGTGGTCTCTCACCTAGTACTTGCGCGACCGGCGGCTTTCGGTTCTCTGGCAGCAGGCAACGTGAGGAGGAACGGCACCGCACCGTGACCGTCTACGAGAGGCCCCCCGACGGTCAGGAGCCGCAGATGGCGTAGACGCTCGTGGTCGCACCCGGGAATCCGGCACCCGTTTCGCTCACGGCGCTCCATGAGTCGACCGAGCTGGGCACGGTGACGGGATTGCCGGACCCATCGCTCGGGTAGTTGCCGTCGAGGTGGAAGGGGGAGGGCTGGCCCGTGCCGGGGGGCGCATTGGCGTAGGATCCGCCACCGAGCAGGACGGCCCCGGCCGGGCAGCTCGCCGTCGCCGTGACGTAACCGCTCGCCGTTGTCGGCCCGGGCGTGGTCACGGCCACGACGCTGCTGCGGGAGAGGGCGTCGCCCGAGGCGCAGATGGCGAAGGCGGCGGTCGTAGTCTGGATGGGCGGGTTGACCGAGCTGGTGTCCGCGCCCTCCTCGGCCGAAGCCGTCCACGATTGCGGGATGGCGCCGCCTCCAGGGAGGGGGTTGCCCGCGGCATCGCTCGGGAGGCTCCCCACCAGGTGGAGGGGGGAGGGCTGCTGGCCAGCGACGCTCTGGTTGCCCGGCACCGTGTTCGCCCCGCCTCCGACCAGGATTGTCCCCGCCGGGCAGGTCGCCGTCGTCGTCACGATCCCGCTGGCCCCGAACGGGCCCTGCACGGTGCTGGACTTGACGATGGTCGACAGGGCGCCGCCCCCGCCCCCGCAGATGGCGAAGACGTAGGTGCGAGTGTGCCCGTTGGCGGAGTCGACCGAGGCGCCCTCCTCGACGATGGCGGTCCAGTAGGTGGAGGACGCCCCGTCGGCGACCGGGTGGCCGCTCGCGTCACTGGGGAAGCTGCCGTCCAGGTGCAATGGAGAGGGCTGGGGGCTGTCCGGCGGTGGCACGGTCTTGACGCCCCCGCCAAGGGACACGTTCCCCGGCGGGCAGGCGACGGTGGTCATCACGAACCCCGACGCGCTTGACGGCCCGATCACGCCGCTCAGGACGACCTGGGTGCTGAACGTCGACTGGCCCGGCGGGATCGGCGTGCCGGT
>DASXNO010000141.1:0-5477 GCA_036495025.1 Actinomycetota bacterium
AGGAACGCCGAGCGCCTCCTCCCATTCGGCGTTGGCCTCCGTAACCGGAACGACGATATCGGCGCTCGCATACGCGGCACGGGTGAGGCCCCTGGCGATCCGGGTGGCGACGAATCGGTTGGCGGGGTCGGTCTTCGTCGCCCCCAGGTACGCCTCACGAACATAGACACCGTGTTCGACGAGCACGAGCGGCGTTCCGTGCAGGGCAGCGTGCACGATTGCGGGGATGGCCGCCCAGCCTGCCGCGGTGACCACGAGGACATCGGTGGCAGGCGTGGGTACTGCGGCGGTTTGCGCCGCCCAGTACAGGCAGTGGTAAAGGGTCGAGGCGTTCGACAGCAGGAGGTCGGGGACGTCTCCGGCACCGGGCGGCTGCTCCGCCAGCAGCGTCTCCAGCGCCTTCACGAAGGACTCCCAGCCCCGCCGGGCACGAAAGACGGCGCGGACCCGGCCGGGGTTGTGCCGGCACCAGATCAGCGTGTCGCAGAGAGCATCGATCTTGCCGTTCCATCCGAGAAGCTCCGAAGCCAGCTCGCCCGGCAGCAGGCTGCGGTCCCCCGCTCGCCGACCCGCCACAGGTTGGACGCCCCTCGGCGGTCCAGACCAGATCTCGATCGTGGGAAGGACCTGGACCCAGTCCGGGCATTGATGGCGGCGGTGCATCCGCCCGGTCATCAGGGGCAGGATCTGCCATTCGACATCTCGGAGGCCCCGGACGAGGAGGTCGCACCATGTGCTCACACCGCCCTGGGCGTATGGGTAGGTTCCCTCCGTCGTCATCAGCACGCGCGGCCCCATCGCGGGCGCTCCGCCTTGCTCACGATCTCGCCGGGTCGGGCCAGGAGACACTCGCCGAGACTGGTCGTCAGGCGTTTCGCGGGGGCCTCGCATCAGGACTCCGCCTTCGGGCCTTCCTCAGGCTGGTCGGGAGCTGGCCCCGTATCGACCCCATGCTGAGGAGTGACGTGGTCGTCATGACCGTCCGCCTCGAAGAGCATTGATCCTGCGGCGATGCCATCCATCTTCATCGAGCCGTTGAGGGCGCTGCCGTGGCCTCGAGGGCTCCAGACGCCGAGCGGCCCTTCGGGGGGGCCGCTGCTTTCCATCGCGGCTTCGGGCACCCTGACCATCGTCAACCATTCGAGCTCGAACTGCGCGGGTCCGTCGGGCCTGGCCCCCGGCTCGATGGCGGTCGCCGCCGCGGTGTTCTCCGGCTCGATCACGGCGGCCTCGACCGGTTCTTCGACAGCTTCCTTCGCCTCAATTGCTCCTGGAGCAACGACCTCTCCACTGCGCAACCAGCGGTCCGAATCCCGGTCCGTCCTGCGACGGTCGAGCTCGGGCGTCGGAATGTCCCTCGTGAGCTGCACGTGGACATGGTGGATGGCGGTCTCCAGATCCCGGCACGCGGCCACCAGCGTCTCCCGCAGCACCGTCGTGGCAGCCAGCGCGCCCCAAGCGTCGTCGCCTTCGTCGGTCGCCAGGCCGGCAAGGGCAGTCACTCGGTCCCGGATGACCGCTGCGGCCTTCCCGACGTGCAGGGGCCGCTGCTGCTCCGAGCGGAGCACGGCATTCTCCTCCTTCAACGCCGCAAGCTCCTCACGCAACTCGGTCAGGGATTCGTTCGGCTCGAAGACGCGCCTCCGCGCCCGTTTCTTCCGGCTCATGCGGCCCCCTCCATAGTGGATCGCCTCATCAGAAGGTCGCGCTCCTGAAAGGCGGAAGTCATTGGTCGGACTGGTCCTGCAGCCTGCCTGCCCCCCGCCTCAAGTTCCCCGGAAGTTGACGGTCAATCGTCCCCAGCCTCATCGCCGGCCGAGAAGAAACGAACGGCCTGAGAGAAAGGTAAATTGCCAACTTAATTGTGTCAACTTAAGGTTCGTTCATGCTCCGCCAACGCCCGCTTTGACTGCTCTAGGACGGAAGAAAACGAGACAATGAGGGTGAGCGTGTAAGCCAGGACAGCTTGGAGGCAACCAAAGCGGACAGTTACCGCCGAGGATGGCAGCGTCATGGGTGGCCTTCATAACCCCGATCATTGCCCTCGACGGTAGGACGGGTAGGTAGCACACCTGACCGATAATCATGCTGGAAATTGTGTGAATTTTTGATCCTGTACTGTCGATTCGCACAACTAAGAACTCAGCCGATCGCCGAGTGAGAGCAGAGCAGTGGCAGGCCCCCCTCCGGGCGTCGCCGCCGACGAGCCAGCTCATCGCGGAACCGCCATTCAGGCAAACGAACCCGGGGCCCTGGTGTAGGGCGGCGGTGGCGGGAGCTTGCGGGCTTCCGACACCCGGCGATAGCCTACCGGCTGGAAGACACTTCAAGCGCAAGGACGAGGCCTCGTGGGGGTGTTGATTCGGGATGGGTCTTGGCCCGGAAGGCCGCCGGCGGTTGCTGGCGTGGGTCTCGTCTCAATCGGTTCCGGACCCAGACCACCCTCCAGCGCCGGCCAGATCATGAGCGCCCCGTGAACGGATAGCGAGGAGGTGAGTTCTGTGGAGCAGTCGGAAGCTGGGACAGAGCAACGAGAGGAGGCGGCAGAGGAGCCTGCGCTGATCGCCGATCCGGTTCCCTCGGCGGTGCTGAAGACGCCGTCCGAGGGCCTGGAGTCGATCCCGCAGTACCCGAAGCGGGTGATCATCGTCGGCGGGGGAATCGCCGGGCTCGTGGCGGCGTTCGAGCTGGCCCGCCAGGGCCACGACCCCCTCATCCTGGAGGCACAGAACCGGGTGGGGGGCAGGATCTACACCCTGCGGGACTTCGCCCCGGGCCTGTACGCCGAGGCGGGGGCGATGCGCATCCCCGCCGTGCACGACCTGACGCTCGAGTACTGCCACCTCTTCGGCCTCGAGCTGCGCCCCTTCGTCATGGGCAACCCCCGCTCGCTCGTCTACCTCGACGGCCAGCGCCTCACGATGGGTGAGGCCGACGCCGAGCCCCAGCGCCTGCCCTTCGACCTCGCCGAGCACGAGCTCGGGCGCTCCTACACCGAACTCTGGAACGAGGCAACCCGGGAGGTGCGAGAGCTCTACCAGCGCATCGGGGAGGAGGCCCTGCAGCAGGTGATCACCGACTACGACCGCTACTCGATCCGGGAGTTCCTCGTGATGCGGGGCTTCTCGGAGGGGGCGATCGAGCTCTACGGGGTGATGAGCTTCCGGGAGGCGAACCTGGGGGCGGCGGTCATCGAGCAGCTGCGGGAGATCATCGGCCGGGCCTTCGACGACATGCAGGAGGTCGTCGGGGGGATGGACCGCCTGACCGACGCCTTCTACCGCCCCCTCAGGGACCGGATCCGCTTCGGGGCGAACGTGGTGGCCTTCGAGCAGGGGGAGGACTCGGTCACCGTGCACTACACGACGAAGGCCGGACGGTTCTCTGAGACCGGGGACTACGCGGTGTGCACCGTTCCGTTCTCCGTCCTCGCCGACGTCGACGCCACCCCGGAGTGGAGCCACGGCAAGCGCAAGGCGATCCGGGAGCTCAACTACAACGCCTCGACCAAGATCCTGTTCCAGACCAGGACGCGCTTCTGGGAGCGCAACGACGGCATCGTCGGCGGGACGACGGCCACCGACCTGCCGATCCGGCGCATGGTCTACCCATCCCACTCCGACCCCGACGAGGCCCGGGGGACCCTCCTCGCCAGCTACACCTGGGGCCAGGACGCCCTGCGCTGGGAGGCGATGGACCCCGCGACCCGCATCGAGGAGGCTCTCGAGCAGGTGGCCAAGATCCACCCCGAGGTGAGGGAGGAGTTCGAAGTCGGCACGAGCCACGCCTGGTACGAGGACGATTACGCCCGGGGGGCCTTCGCCCTCTTCGAGCCGGGCCAGGAGTCGCTGCTGCAGGCCGACATCCAGCGCCCCGAGGGCCGGGTCTACTTCGCCGGGGAGCACTGCTCGCTGTGGCACGCCTGGATCCAGGGGGCGCTGGAGTCCGGGATCCGGGCGGCTCGCCAGATCCACGAGGCACCCGTCCCCGTGGCCGCCCGGTGAGCCGGGCGGTGGCGAGCACGACCGGCCTCAACGTCATCCATCGGCGAGCTGAAGGGGAAACGTCGGCATGAAAGTGAGTGACCTGTTCCTGCGCTGCCTCGAAGCAGAAGGAGTCGAGTACATCTTCGGGATACCCGGCGAGGAGAACGGGGACGTCATGATCTCGCTGCTCGACTCGCCGATCGAGTTCATCCTGTGCCATCACGAGCAGGGTGCGGCATTCATGGCGGATCTCTACGGTCGCATGACCGGCAGGCCGGGGGTCTGTCTGGCGACCCTGGGACCGGGAGCAACCAACCTGCTCACCGGGGTGGCGACCGCCAACATGGACTCGTCGCCCGTCGTCGCCATCGCAGGGCAGGCGGCAACGACCCGCCTGCACAAGGAGTCCCACCAGGCCATGGACATCGTCTCGATGTTCAAGCCCGTCACCAAGTGGGCCTCGTCCATCCGCAACGAGCACAACGTGGCCGAGATCGTCCGCAAGGCGTTCAAGGTGGCGGCGACCGAGAGGCCGGGAGCAACCCTGATCGAGCTACCCGAGGACATCGCCAAGAAGGAGGTCGACGACGAGCCGATACCGCCAGGTCAGGCGGTGCGCCGGCCCACGCCCGACCAGGAGACCATCGACGAGGCGCTGTCGCTGATCGCCAGCGCCGAATGTCCCATCCTGCTCATCGGCAACGGCTGTGCCCGCGAGCACGTGACCGAACACCTCAACCGCTTCATCGACCGGACGGGCATCTACGCTGCGATGACCTTCATGGCCAAGGGAGCCGTCTCGGACCGCAACCCGAGGAGCCTCTACACGGCCGGCCTGGGGATGCGTGATCACATCAACACGGTCTTCGACGACGCGGACCTGGTGATCGCCGTCGGCTACGGCATGGTCGAGTGGCATCCCTCACGCTGGAACGCCGGCAGGGACAAGCGCATCCTGCACATCGACTTCACCACCGCCGAGGTCGACGGCAACTACCGGCCGGCCGTCGAGTGCCTGGGGGACATCGGCGAGTGCCTGTGCGAGCTCAACGAGCGGCTCACGGACAAGCACCGCAAGGACGTCCCGGCGAACGCCAAGGTGCGCGAGGCGCTCACGGCCGAGCTCACGGAGAGCATGGCGGACGACGAGGGGTTCCCGATGAAGCCCCAGCGCATCCTGCACGACCTGCGCCTCGAGCTCGACGACGACGACATCCTCATCAGCGACGTCGGGGCTCACAAGATGTGGGTTGCCCGCCACTACCCCACGTATGTTCCCAACACCTGCATCATCTCCAACGGGTTCTGCTCGATGGCGATCGCCCAGCCCGGTTCCATCGGCGCACAGATCGTCCACCCGGACCGCCGCGTGGTCGGCCTCCAGGGCGACGGCGGGTTCCTGATGAACGTCCAGGAGCTGGCGACTGCGGCGCAGTACCACCTTCCCGTCGTCCAGCTCATCTGGGAGGACTCGGAGTACGGCCTGATCCG
>DASXNO010000142.1:0-3032 GCA_036495025.1 Actinomycetota bacterium
TTCCTCGTCCTCGCACAGTTCTCGATCCGTTCCGCCGCCAACGGGCTCGCCAAGATCGTCTCGGTGACCGGGGGGAAGGCGGCCGGCATGGCATTGCGCCTCATCACGCTCGTGGTCGGCTACCTGCTGATGGCGCTGATCCTGCTGGGCATGCTCGAAGTGCCGATCCAGCACCTGTTGTTGGGAGGCGCCCTGACCGGGGTCATCGTCGGGATCGCGGCGCAGCAGAGCCTTGGCAACGTGTTCGCCGGGATGGTGCTGCTGATGGCCCGGGTCTTCCGGGTCGGCGACCGCGTCCGGATCCGGTCGGGCCCGCTCGGCGGCGAGGTCAACGGGGCGATCTCGAGCGTCGGGCTCGCGTACGTGGTGCTGGACACCGAGGACGGCCCCCTGCACGTGCCGAACAGCGCGGTCCTGGCGGCTGCGGTCGGCCCGCAGCCCCGGGGCGGGCACGAGTCCCGCCTCGCCGAGCACGATCAGCAGCATGCGGGCGCGGGGCCGCACGGTTCAGAGCCCGGCCCACCCGCCGGTGCTCGAGGCCAAACGTCCGGGGGGCTGAGAATTCCTTAAGGTTTCCACCCCCTTCTCCGATGGAATTTCTTCATCAGACTCTTCATCAGGGCAGCACCGAGAAAGGAGTCGACAATGGGCCTCGGTACGAGTCTTGTTCTGCTGGCAATTGGGGCCATCCTGGACTTCGCCGTCCAGGTGAACACCCCAGGCTTCAACGTCCACACCGTTGGTGTGGTGCTCATGGTGGTCGGTGTGCTCGGGATCCTCGTGTCCCTGCTCTTCTGGAACAGTTGGGGCGGGTTCGGCAACCGCTCGGGTGCCCGGCGGCGGGTGGTGGAGGAAGACATCCCCTGAACGAACCCGCTGGGGAGAGGAGCCGGCGGAGGTGGCGAGGGGGCTGCCTCCGCCGGCCTCATGTTTGGGCCGAAAGCCGTAGAGCGAAAGGTCGGAACTACGGCGCCGAAGACTTCCGCGGCTTGCGCGATGCCACCGCCAGGGCAGCCAGGAGGATCGCCACAATGGCGATGCCCACCAGGACGGGTGTGCGGATCGACCGGGAGCGCTGGACATCCACGAGCGAGCTGAGCGTGGTACCGCACTGCGCCACGACCGGGTACCTCCCGGCACCCAGCGACGAGGGCACACGGAGTGAGATCTGGAAGGCCCCGTCCGGCCCCGCCGTCGTCGTGCCGGTGACGGATCCGGGGAGGGCGACCGTCGCCGGAGCCCCCGGGACGCAGCCGGACCCCGAGAGCCGTAGCGTCTGGCCGGCCTGGAGGACGGGGTGGTCCAGCACGAGGGTCGGCGCCACGCCCGCGGCGGCCGCCGGCGAAGGGCTGGACGACTGGCCCGGCGACAGGTTCGGGGTCGACGTGGGGGCAACGGGCGGTGTCTGGATGCCAGAGGGGCCCGTTGCGGAGGCCGAGGGCACCGTCCGGGCGACGCTGCGGGAAGGGCTGGGCGCCGGACGAGGTGTCGGGACCGGCGATGTCGAAGGGGTGCTGGGCACGCTCTCGACGGGGACGGGGGCGGGACCTACGAGCACGGTCAGGTTCCCGGTGGCGATCGGGGCGACGTTGCGGATGTCCGGGATGGAACAGGCCTCGTTGGGGCAGACCTCGAAGACGATCGTGTAGGTTCCGGCGGGCGTCGCCGGGATGGTCCGGACGGTCATGGAGGACGACCACCCCGGCTGGCCACCGCAGGCGACGGAGAAGACGACGGAAAGGTAGACCGACGTGCCGCTTGCCGCCTCGAGGCAGCCCGCCTCCCCTTCGTTGCCGACGGGCAGGTTGCTGAGGGTGCCCGTGGCGGTGTCGCCGGCTTGCAGGGTGAGGGAGGCGGGGGAGATGTCGAAGGCGGGTGCTGCGAGGGCCGCCGTGGCGAGGCCGACGAGCATCCCCGAGGTGAGCAGAACCGAGACCCCGCGGCGTGCCAGCCTCCTGAACCGAACCCTGCCGACCTTCAGGGCGCCGACCATCCGCCTCACTATGGGCTTCGAGAGCGGCGGTTGACAAGCGGCGCAGGGAACGGACTCCGACAAGCGACTTCCGTCAATTCCTACAATTCCAAGGGACTAGGTAGTAATGTGCACGGAACTGGCCGGTTAGGGTGACCTCTTTGAGTCGGCCTCTGCTGCGCCGAGAAGGGTCGCCAGCATTAAGATTCCTTTAGAAAGGGTTATTTTGGACATTGGCAGGTGAAGCTACGTACTATATTCGCCAGGTGCACGTAACTGGAACCAAAGGGGGACCGAAGATGAAGGTACGTGGTTGGGCCGTCGGAGTACTCGTTGGCGGCATGCTCATGGTGGGACCCGGCGTGGCCTTCGCAGGCAACGGGCACGGCGGCGGCGGTCTCCTTGGTGGCGACGGCAAGGGCAGCCTGCTCGGCGACGGCTGCGCTGACGGTGAGCTGGTCAGCGTCGCGGGCGGCGCCGGACTCATCGGGGTCAATCTCACCGGTCTCCAGGGCCTCAGCCTGAGCCCCCTGCTGGGCCACGACGACGGGCAGTTGCTGGGGATCGGCGGCCAGAGCGGCGATGACGCAGGCAACGCGCTCATCACCACGGGCGAGGCCGACCTGAGCAATGGGCTCCTCGGGATCACGCTCGGACCCTGCTAACCAGCTCGACGTAGCAAGCAGCCAGTACGTCTTTCGCCGGATTCAAGCATCAGCAAACCGCACGATCCCAGCCCGGGCACGCTTACGCAATCCCGGGCTGGGGTCGGTGCCCTCGCGAGACGGCCTCTGGGGTGCCCGCCGTTCCTGCGAGGGGTTGCTATCGGGGGGTACGGTCATTGGGGCAGTTCGGAGCCAGAGCAGCTAGCGCTCGATCCCGCTGGCTCACGGCCTCTTTTCTTGTGCTCGCCGTCGTGCTGACCGCCTGCAGCGGGAGCACCCCAACCGCAGGTTCCGCCGGTTCGACGGCCGCGGGGAGCGCAGACGCTCCCACGGCGACCGTCCCCGGACCGGAGGCATCCGCTGGGGGCTCGCCCTCGTCGGTCTCCGGTACCTCG